>NZ_CP165727.1:940833-1254444 GCF_041200175.1 Streptomyces sp. R33
GCCTGCGCACCCTCCTCACCGACCACGCCGACGTCCTGCACACCGACCCCGAGACCCTCGCCGCGCACGCCCGCGACGCCGCGCCGTTCTCCGAGGCCGGCACGCCCGCCGTCGTCGCCTTCCCGCGCACCGCCGAGCAGGTCCGGCACATCATGCGCACCGCGTACGAACTCGGCGTCCCCGTCGTCCCGCAGGGTGCCCGCACCGGTCTCGCGGGCGCCGCGAACGCGATCGACGGCTGTGTCGTCCTGAGCACCGCCCGGATGGACCGCATCCTCGAGATCGATCCCGCCAACCGGCTCGTGCGCTGCGAGCCCGGCGTGGTCACCAAGCGCCTGAACGACGCCGCCGCCGAGTACGGGCTCTCGTACCCGCCCGACCCGGCGTCCTGGGAGCACTGCACGATCGGCGGGAACATCGCCACCGGCGCCGGCGGCATCTGCTGCGTCAAGTACGGGGTCACCGCCGACTACGTCCGCGGCCTCGACCTCGTCCTGGCCGACGGCCGCCGGATGCGGACCGGACGGGACACCGCCAAGGGGGTCGCCGGCTACGACCTGACCCGGCTGCTCGTCGGCTCCGAGGGCACCCTGGCCGTGATCGTCGGCGCCACGCTCGCGCTGCGTCCCGTACGGCCTCCCGCCCTGGCCCTGCTCGCCCAGTTCCCGACCCTGACGGCGGCCGGGGACGCCGTCGCCGCGATCACCACGGCCGGGCACGTCCCGTCCGCCCTCGAACTCCTCGACCGGGCCACCTCCCAGGCCGTCGCCGACCACGGGCACCCGATGCTGACCCCGGGCGCCGCCGCCACGCTGATCATCGAGAGCGACACCGCCGACCCCGGCCGGGACCTCGCGGCGATGGCCCTCCTGTGCAAGGAGGCCGGGTCCCGGAACCTGGTCACCGCCTCCAGCGCCGAGGAGTCCCGGCAGGTCATCGAGGCCCGGCGGCTGGTCACCCCGGCCCTGGGGGCGTTCGCCGCCACCCTCGGCGGGAGGCCGACCGCCTTCATCGAGGACGTGGCCGTGCCCCGCTCCGAACTGGCCAAGTTCATGGGCACCATCGAGGAGATCGCCGTACGGAACCGGCTGCGGATCTTCACCCTCGGCCACGCGGGGGACGGCAACCTGCACCCGACCGTCGTCTTCGACGAATCGGACGCGGACGAGTTCCGCCGAGCCCAGACCGCGTACGACGACATCATGGCCGCGGGCCTGGCCCTCGGCGGCACCAGCACCGGTGAGCACGGCATCGGCACCCTCAAGCGCGAATGGCTGACCCGCGAACTCGACCCGGTCAGCCTGGAGCTGCAGCGCGGACTCAAGCGCCTCTTCGACCCGAAGAACCTGCTCAACCCCGGCAAGGTCGTGGAGGCATGACCGAGGCCACGGAACGCACCGCCGCCACAACCGCCGCCGGAACCGACGGGACCACCGCCGGGACCCCGGCCGAGGCCGCCGGCCGGGCCCCCGCCCTGGCCGTACCGCGGCCCGCCCGGGCCGGGCGCGCCGAGACCGTCCGGTTCGCCGCCACCCACACGCTGCCCGCGTTCGTCCGCGGGGCCTTCCACCTGCGGCCCCGGGTCGTGGCGGCGTACGCGGCCCTCGGCCAGCAGGGCTGGTCGGCCGCGACCCTGCGGGCGATGCGGGCCCGGCACGGCGGGGCGCCCGTGGAGGTGCGCGGCCTGTCGGGGACCCTGCTGGTCCTGCTGGACCACGCCGACGTCCGGCGGTTCTACGAACTGCCGGTGCGCACCCTCGCCATGGACGCGCCCGACAAGTACAAGGGCCTGTCGCTGCTGGAGCCCACGGGCGTCATCTGCTCCCACGGCGACACCCGCGAGGAGCGCCGGCGCGTCAACGACGAGGTGCTCGCGGCCGACCGGCCCGTGCACCCCTCGTGCACGGACTTCCAGGCCGTCATCGCGCAGGAGGCGCCCGCCCTGATCCAGGGCTCCGAGCTGGACTTCCCGCTGCTGCGCCGGACGGTGGCCCGGATCGGGCGCAGGATGGTCCTCGGCGACGCGGCCGCGGGCGACGAGGAGCTCGCCCGGTGGCTGCTCGCGATCCGCGAGGAGGCCAACTGGATGCGGATGCGCAAGGGTCGTGCCGTGGCCGCCGAGGCGCTGTACCGCAAGGCCGCCGCCCGCGTCGAGGAGTACGCCGCCCGGGCGGAGCCGTACACCCTGGCCGCGCTCGCCCGCAGCCACCCGGCCGCCGCCGGACCGGACGCGGCCGCGCTGGACGCGGTGGGCCAGGCCCACCACTGGCTGCTCGCCCTCGACACCGTCGCCCCGATCGTGGCCCGCACCCTGCTGCTGCTCGCCGCGCATCCGGCCGAGCAGGAGGCCCTGCGGTCCGAGCTGGACGGCGGGGGCGCGGAACTGCCCCGGCTGCGGGCCTGCGTGGAGGAGACCCTGCGGCTGTTCCCGATCGTGCCGGACCTCGTACGGGTCACCCGGGCCGAGACCGAGTGGCGCGGGGTCCACTATCCGGCGGGGACCGTGGTGCTGGTGCCCGCCCTGTTCCACCAGCGGGATCCCGAACACGTCCCGGCGGCCCACCAGTTCGTGCCCGCCCGGTGGCTGCGGCCCGGGGCGGCCCAGGACACCCGGATGGCGCCGTTCAGCCACGGCGGCGGGCGCTGCCCGGGTGAGCACCTGGGCGTGCTGACGGCGGCCCTGCTGACCGCGGCGGTACTGCGGGGCCACCGGGTCGCCGGTGGCAGGCCCTCGGTGGATCCCTGCCGTCCGCTGCCCGGCATCCTCTCCTCGGCCGGCATCCGGCTCACCCTCGCCCAGCGCTGACCACGTGCGGCGGCGCGGGACCGGCAGCCGCCGGGCCCCGCGCCCGCACGGCCGTCAAAGCTCCCCACCACGCCCCCGGAGGGCACCTGCATGACCGATGCCATGACCCCCGTCACCGGGCAGGAACCGGAGATCGACTCCCTGCACCACCTCTGCCGCCTGCTCGCGGAGGCCGCCGAAGGGGTGGGGGACGCCTCCCGGTACGCGTCCGAACTCGCCCTCGGCTCGCGGCTGCCGCGCACCGCCCGCGGCGCCGCCGCCTGGCGCACCCTGCTGCGGACGATCACCGACCCGAAAGGGCTCGGCTGGGCCCCGCGCGGCCGCGGGCTCGCCGGGATCGGCTGGCTCGCCGGGGTGTTCACCAGCCGCGAGAGCCTCGCGGTGAGCCTGGCCGTGACGGGCCTCAAGGCCCGGATCCGGGCCGCCGCCGTGACCCACCCCGAGCTGCTCGGCGACCCCGACACCGGGCGCGTGCTGAGGGCCGTCGAGGGGGACCGCCAGCGGGAGGCGATCCGCGTCTTCCGTTCCCTGCTCGGCAACAAGGGCGCCGAGCGCGCCTTCGCCCTGCTGGCCCCCTCGTTCGCCGACATCCTCGCGTGGAACGCCCTCACCGACGAGAACCCCCTCAACGACGCGGCGGGCTGGGAGGTCGCCACCGGCCGCACCCTGACCGGCTCCGAGCCGGTCCTCGGCGTCAGCGCACGGGTCTGGGCCCTCCTCGACCGCGGCCCCGGCCGGGCCGAACCGTTCGTGCCCTCCCCCCGGCTCGCCGAGTGCCTCGACACCACCGGCACCATCGCCGGGTACGTCCGCAACATCGACGCGGTGGGCACCGATGGAACGCTGCTGGTCCAGCAGGTCGTGGGACCCGACGGCGTCCAGCGGTACGTCGTCCAGCTCGCCGGCATGGCCGGCGTCAGCGACGAGAGCCCCCAGGACCTGCTGGGCGCGGTGCACGCGGTCGCGAGGCCGGCCACCCCGTACTCGAGGGCCGTCGCCAAGGCGCTGCGCCAGTTGATCCCCTCGGGCTGCGAACTGGCCCTGGTGGGCCACAGTCTGGGCGGGATCACCGCCATGAACCTGGCCGCCGACCGGGACTTCTGCGGCATCCACCAGGTCACGCACGTCGTGGCGGTCGGCTCCCCCATCGACGGCAAGCGCCCCGCCGATCCCCGGACGCGGGTCTACTCGCTGGTCAACGAGCACGACGTGGTGCCCAGCCTGGAGGGCCGCTCGTCGGTCTCCCCGTACGCGCTTCCGGCGCAGTTCACCGAGTTCACCTGGACCGACGACACGCACGCCTTCCCGCTGTGCCATGCCGCCGAGCGGTACGCGCACAACCTCGAGTACGAGGTTGCGGAGGCGAGCGCGCTCGTGGACGCGGACCTCGCGCCCTTCCGGGGCCGGGTGACCGACACCCGCTTCTTCCGGCTCTACGACCGCTGACCGCGGCGCCGCCCACCCCGCCCCGCCCATCCCTGTCCGCCGACCGCTGAGGAACACCCATGACCGACTCCACCTCCACCGAGCAGACCGCGGCCCCGCGCGAGGGGACCCCGGCGGCCCCGGCCGCCGACGCGGGCGTCCCCGCGCAGGCCAACCGCCCGGGGCCGGCCCCCGCGTACGGCCCGCCCGGGCTCCTCGAACGCCTCGGCTCGGCCGCCTTCGCCCGTGTCAACCGCACCCGCGAATGGCACGAACTGCCGCTCCCCCTCGGGCTGCTGAACCTCCGGGTGCTCCGCGACGACCTGCGCCGCAAGAACCTGTACGACACGTACGACGCGGGCGGGGAGCGCCGCAGGCGTCCGACCCCGGCGCTCGCGCCCTACCGCTCGTACGACGGCTCGGGCTACGACCCGTACGACGAGGACATGGGCCGGGTCGGCACCCGGCTCGACCGCAACGCCCCGCTGCACCTGGTGTTCCCCGACTCCGACGAGGAGCTGATGTCGCCGAGCCCGCGCGAGATCAGCAGGCAGCTGCTGGCCCGCAAGGGGTTCGTGCCCGCGCCCACGCTCAACCTCCTGGCCGCCGCCTGGATCCAGTTCGAGAACCACGGCTGGGCCAACCACGGCGACAACGAGGAGGCCGAGCCGTTCACCGTCCCGCTCGCCGAGGACGACGACTGGGCCGAGCACGGCGGCACCTGCCCGATGCGCGTGAACCGCACCCGCCCCGACCCGGTCGCGCACACCGCGGCCGACGTGCCGCCCACGTACGAGAACACCGTCACGCACTGGTGGGACGGCTCGCAGGTCTACGGCTCCGACGAGGCCCGCTGCCGGGCGCTGCGCACGGGCGAGCACGGGCGGCTCATCGTCGAGGACGGCCGGCTGCCCGCCGATCCCCGGCCCGGGAAGTCCTGCCTGGACTGGACGGGCATGAACAGCGACTACTGGGCCGGCCTGTCGCTGCTGCACACGCTGTTCGCCAAGGAGCACAACGCGATCTGCGACTACCTGCGCGCCCACTACCCGACCTGGGACGACGAGCGGCTCTTCCACACCGCGCGGCTGGTCAACACCGCGCTCATGGCGAAGATCCACACGGTGGAGTGGACGCCGGGCATCCTCGACACCCCGGTGCTGCGCCGCGCGATGGACGCCAACTGGTACGGGGTGCTGCCGCGCTGGGTCAGCCGGACGTACGGACGCGTCGGCAAGGGCGAGATGCTCAGCGGAATCCTGGGCTCCGCGACCGACCACCACGCGGCGCCGTTCTCGATGACGGAGGAGTTCGTCTCCGCGTACCGGCTGCACCCGCTGATCCCCGACGAGCTGGCCGTCCGCGACCACCGCGCGGGCGCGGTGCGCGCGACGATCGGCTTCGACGAGATGCAGGGCAGGGCCACCCGTTCGTCGGTCGACGCGTACGGCATGAGCGACCTCTTCTACAGCTTCGGCACCGCCCACCCCGGCGCCCTCGTCCTGCACAACCACCCGGACGCACTGCGCAATCTGGCCCGGCTCACCGGCGAGCACATCGACCTGGGCACCGTCGACATCCTGCGCGACCGCGAGCGCGGGATCCCCCGCTACAACGCGTACCGGCAGATGCTGCGCAAGCGCCCGGTCACCTCCTTCGAGGAGCTGACGGGCGGGCACCCGGGCGACACGCCACTGCTCAAGGAGCTGTACGAGGGGCGCCTGGACCGGGTGGACACGCTGGTCGGCAATCTCGCCGAGCCGCGGCCGGCCGGGTTCGGCTTCAGCGACTCGCTGTTCCGGATCTTCATCCTGATGGCGAGCAGGCGACTCAAGAGCGACCGCTTCTTCACCACCGACTACCGGCCCGAGGTCTACACCGCGGAGGGCCTGGATTGGGTGGACCGGAACGGCATGGTGTCCGTCCTGCTGCGCCACCACCCCGAACTGGCCCCGGCCCTCGACGGCGTGACCAACGCCTTCGCGCCCTGGAGGGCCCTGTGACCGCCATTCCCGCGCCGCGCACGGAGCAGCAGCGGTACGAGCCCGCCGAGGGGCTGCGGGCCCACTCCGCGGCGCTGCTCCGGCACGCGGAGCGGCTGAGGGCGGGGGCCGTGGCGCTGGACTGGAAGGGTCCGCAGGCCGAGGCCTTCCGGTGGCGGATCGAGGCCCTGGCCGACCGCTGCGCGACGGCGGCGGCCGGCCTGGCCCGGTCCGCGGAGCAACTGGACGCGGCCGCACGCACCCGCTGACGGCGGCGCTCAGACCCGGCGGTGGCCCGGGCTGCCGG
The DNA here is from genome assembly GCF_041200175.1 of Streptomyces sp. R33. Lineage (NCBI taxonomy): Bacteria > Bacillati > Actinomycetota > Actinomycetes > Kitasatosporales > Streptomycetaceae > Streptomyces > Streptomyces sp. R33. Next base: position 947,354 of record NZ_CP165727.1, read on the forward strand.
GCCCGGCTGCGGCGAGCGCCTCGGCGACGAGGCGCCGCAGGTGCTCGTCGGTCAGGGCGTAGACCACGCGGCGGCCCTCCTTGCGGGTGGTCACCAGCCCCGACATCCGCAGCCGGGCCAGGTGCTGGCTGACGGCCGGCCGGGCCGCTCCCACCGCCGCGGCCAGGGTGCCGACATCGGCCTCCTCCGAGGCCAGGGTGTGCAGGAGGGCGAGGCGGGTGCGGTCGGCCAGCAGGCCCAGGATCCCCGCCGCGGCCTCGAACGCCGGCGGGCCCGGTTCTTGCGGGTGCGAACCCTGCGCAGGTGACAGGTGCATGCGTGCGCTCATACGCACACAATAGGCGGGTGGACGCGTGCGTCCACCCTGCCCTGTCGTCCTCGTCGGAAGCGAGCGCGCTGTGAGCCACCACCACGAGCACCACCACGGGTCGTTCCGGGCGCGGCTGCGGCACCGGCGCTCGCACCTCGCGCACGCGTTCACCCCGCACGGCCACGCGGCGTCCGACAAGGTCGACCCGGCGCTGGAGACCTCCCGCCAGGGCATGCGCACGCTGTGGCTGTCCCTGGGCGTCCTGGGCCTGACCACGGCCGTCCAGGCCGGCGTCGTCGCCGTGTCCGGGTCGGTGGCCCTGCTCGGCGACACCGTCCACAACGCCGCCGACGCACTGACCGCCGTACCCCTCGGCATCGCCTTCGTCCTCGGCCGGCGCGCGGCGAACCGCCGCTACACCTACGGCTACGGGCGCGCCGAGGACCTGGCCGGCATCGTCGTCGTCCTCACCATCGCCGCCTCCTGCGCCCTGGCCGGCTACCAGGCCGTGGACCGGCTCCTGCACCCCCGCGAGATCACCGGGCTGTGGGCCGTCGCGGGCGCCGCGGTGGTCGGTTTCCTCGGCAACGAGTGGGTGGCCCGGCTGCGGATCCGCACCGGCCGCCGGATCGGGTCCGCGGCGCTCGTCGCGGACGGGCTGCACGCCCGCACCGACGGGTTCACCTCCCTCGCCGTCCTGCTCGGCGCGGGCGGCACGGCGCTCGGCTGGAAGAGCGCCGACCCGATCGTCGGCCTGCTCATCACCGCGGCCATCCTCCTCGTGGTGCGGGATGCCGCCCGCGAGGTCTGCCGGCGCCTGATGGACTCGGTCGATCCGGCCCTGGTCGACACCGCGCACGACGCGCTGCTCGGCGTGAGCGGCGTACGGGGCACCGGGCAGGTCCGCATGCGGTGGATCGGGCACGCGCTGCGCGCCGAAGCAGACATCGTCGTCGACCCGCACCTCACGGTGGTGCAGGCACACGCCCTGGCCGTCGAAGCCGAGCACGCGCTCATCCACGCCGTTCCCCGGCTGACCGCCGCCACCGTCCACATCGACCACACCGCCGACCGCGGCGACCCGCACGCGGTCCTCGCGCACCACGGCGGCCGGTGAGGAACGGACGACCGGACCGGTCAGGATTCGAGAAGCGCGGGCCCGGTGGCCGCGGCTAGCGTGGCCGTCATGGACGTCACCGTCTCCCACCCCGCGACTTCAGGAGCGACCATGACCGGCTCTTCCACCCAGGGAATCAAGACCGTGCTGCATCCCGTCTCCGACCTGGCGAAGGCCAAGGCGGTCTACGCCGCGCTGCTCGGCGTGGAGCCGCAGGCCGACTCGTCGTACTACGTCGGCTTCGAGGCCGAGGGCCAGCACATCGGACTGGTGCCGGGCGGCGGACCGCAGGGCATGACCTCGCCGGTGGCCTACTGGCACGTGGCGGACATCGAGGCGAAGCTCGCCGAGGTGACCGCCGCGGGCGCCACCGTGAAGGAGCCCGCGCACGACGTCGGCGGCGGCCGCCTGGTGGCCACCTTCACCGACCCCGACGGCAACGTGCTCGGGCTCCTCCAGGACCGCTGAGGACCGGACGTACGGGCCGGAAGCTGGTTGGATCGAGCCGGGCGACGAAGACGGAGACCACGAAGGCGGCCTCCGCTGAGCAGATGGAGACACGATGAGCAAGGCCACGGGGACGGATGCGCAGTCGCCTGCGCTGCACGGCGCCGACAGCCATGACCTGATCCGCGTGCACGGCGCGCGCGAGAACAACCTCAAGGACGTCAGCATCGAGATCCCCAAGCGCCGCCTCACGGTGTTCACGGGCGTCTCCGGCTCGGGCAAGAGCTCCCTGGTGTTCGACACGATCGCCGCGGAGTCGCAGCGGCTGATCAACGAGACCTACAGCGCCTTCGTACAGGGCTTCATGCCGACGCTGGCGCGGCCCGAGGTCGACGTCCTCGAAGGACTGACGACCGCGATCATCGTGGACCAGCAGCGGATGGGCGCCGACCCGCGCTCCACCGTCGGCACCGCCACGGACGCCAACGCGATGCTGCGCATCCTCTTCAGCCGGCTCGGCACCCCGCACATCGGCCCGCCCAGCGCGTACGCCTTCAACGTCCCCTCGGTCCGGGCGAGCGGCGCGATCACCGTCGAGCGCGGTGCCAAGCAGACGGTGAAGGCGACCTTCAACCGCACCGGCGGCATGTGCACCCGCTGCGAGGGGCGCGGTTCGGTCTCGGACATCGACCTCACCCAGCTGTACGACGACTCCAAGTCGCTCTCCGAGGGCGCGTTCACGATCCCCGGCTGGAAGTCGGACAGCCAGTGGACCGTACAGGTCTACGCCCAGTCCGGCTTCGTCGACCCGGACAAGCCGATCAGCAAGTACACCAAGAAGGAGATGCAGGCCTTCCTGTACGGCGCGCCGGTCAAGGTGAAGGTCAACGGGGTCAACCTCACCTACGAGGGGCTGATCCCCAAGCTGCAGAAGTCGTTCCTGTCCAAGGACAAGGAGGCGATGCAGCCGCACATCCGGGCGTTCGTGGAGCGGGCGGTCACGTTCACCACCTGTCCCGAGTGCGACGGCACCCGCCTCAGCGAGGGGGCCCGGTCCTCGAAGATCAAGCGGATCAGCATCGCCGACGCCTGCGCGATGCAGATCAGCGACCTGGCCGAATGGGTCCGCGGCCTCGACGAGCCCTCGGTCGCGCCGCTGCTCGACGCGCTCCGGCAGACCCTCGATTCGTTCGTGGAGATCGGGCTCGGCTACCTGGCTCTGGACCGGCCGGCGGGCACGCTGTCCGGCGGTGAGGCGCAGCGCGTCAAGATGATCCGCCATCTCGGCTCCTCGCTGACCGACGTCACGTACGTCTTCGACGAACCCACGGCGGGCCTGCACCCCCACGACATCCAGCGGATGAACGACCTGCTGCTGCGGCTGCGGGACAAGGGCAACACGGTGCTCGTCGTGGAGCACAAGCCGGAGATGATCGCGATCGCGGACCACGTCGTCGACCTCGGCCCCGGCGCGGGTCAGGCGGGCGGCGCCGTCTGCTTCGAGGGCACCGTCGAGGGGCTGCGGGCCGGCGGGACGCTCACCGGCCGCCATCTCGACGACCGGGCGGCCGTCAAGGAGAAGGTGCGTACGGCGACCGGCGCGCTGGAGATCCGCGGGGCGACGGCGAACAACCTGCAGGATGTCGACGTCGACATCCCGCTCGGGGTGCTCGCGGTCGTGACCGGAGTCGCCGGCTCGGGCAAGAGCTCGCTCGTCCACGGATCACTGCCCGGAAAGTCGGGGCCTGCGGGCGAGGAAGTGGTGTCGATCGACCAGACCGCGATCCGCGGCTCGCGGCGGAGCAACCCGGCGACGTACACCGGGCTGCTCGAGCCGATCCGCAAGGCGTTCGCGAAGGCCAACGGCGTGAAGCCGGCGCTGTTCAGCGCCAACTCCGAGGGCGCCTGCCCGACCTGCAACGGCGCGGGCGTCATCTACACCGACCTGGCGATGATGGCCGGGGTCGCCACGCCGTGCGAGGAGTGCGAAGGCAAGCGCTACCAGGCATCGGTGCTGGAGTACCACCTCGGCGGCCGCGACATCAGCGAGGTGCTGGCGATGTCGGTGACCGAGGCCGAGGAGTTCTTCGGCGGCGGCGAGGCGCACACCCCGGCCGCGCACCGCATCCTGGGCAGGCTCGCCGACGTCGGGCTCGGCTACCTCAGCCTCGGCCAGCCGCTCACCACCCTGTCCGGCGGCGAGCGGCAGCGGCTCAAGCTGGCCACCCACATGTCCGACAAGGGCGGCGTCTACGTCCTCGACGAGCCGACCAACGGCCTGCACCTCGCCGACGTCGAGCAGCTGCTCGGCCTGCTCGACCGGCTGGTGGACTCCGGCAAGTCGGTCATCGTCGTAGAGCACCACCAGGCGGTCATGGCGCACGCCGACTGGATCATCGACCTCGGCCCCGGCGCCGGCCATGACGGCGGCAAGATCGTCTTCGAGGGCACTCCGGCCGACCTCGTCGCCGCCCGCTCCACCCTCACGGGCGAGCACCTCGCGGCCTACGTCGGCGCCTGACCCGGACCCGCACCGCCCGCCCGGCTCTCGGAGCCGGGCGGGCGCGCGTCAGCGGCGTGTATGGACTCGGCCCTTTTCCGTCAAGGTCGCGTCAGGGACCGGCGCGGAGGACGGGCGGGCGGGGATAGCTTCGGTGTCGCGCCCCGGACTGCCTCCCCGCACTCGGGGCGTCACCCGTCGCTGCTTGCGGTTCCTCAGGGAGGGCCCCATGTGTCTGTTCCGGTACGAAGACGATCCCGAGCCCGAGGAACGGGTCCCGGCCGGGCTCCTGTACGTGCCCGTCCGGCCGGGAAGCGGAGCCGGGGCCGTGATCCGGCTGTTCCGTACTCCGCTGGGCGCCCGTACGGCCGTCGGATTCACCAGTACGGGGCGGCTGGCCGCCACGCTCGGCGAGGGTCAGGGCTGGATCCGGCTGTCGGAGTCGGTGCTGCGTGAGCTGTGCGTGCCGCTCGGCGCGAGCCTGATCACCGTCGACCCGACGCTGTCTGCTGCGGCGGCCGCTCCGGCGGCTGCTCCGGCGGCTGCGGCCGCGCCGCTCCAGCCGGGCCGGCTCCCGGTCCAGGCCGTCTGAGGGGGAGAGTTCCATGACCACTGCCACTCTGTCCGAGATCGCCGCGGGCGCGGACGAGCTGTCCGTCTGGCCGGCATCGACGACCCGTCTCCCGCACGGCGGCCTCGCCGTCGGCGGGGTCTCGCTGGCCGAGATCGCCGACCGCTTCGACACCCCCGCCTACGTACTGGACGAGGGCGAGGTGCGCGCCCGTTGCCGCACCTACCGCGATGCCTTCCCCGACGCAGAAGTCCTCTACGCCGCCAAGGCCTTCCTCTCCCGCGCCATGGCCCACCGCATCGCCGAGGAAGGCCTCGGTCTCGACGTCTGCTCGGCCGGCGAACTCGAACTCGCCGTCACCGCCGGGTTCCCGCCGGAGCGCATCCTCCTGCACGGCAACGCCAAATCGCCCCGCGACATCGACACCGCACTGCGCCTCGGCGTCGGCCGGATCGTCATCGACAGCCCCTCCGAGATCGCCCGCCTCGCCGCCGCCGTCGGCCCGAACGGACACCAGAAGGTCCTGGTCCGCGTGGTGCCCGGCATCTCGGCCGGCGGCCACGAGAAGATCCGCACCGGCACCGACGGTCAGAAGTTCGGCTTGTCCCTCACCGACGGCTCCGCCCAGCACGCCATCACCCGCATCCTCGGCCAGCCCCCGCTCGAACTCGTCGGCCTGCACTGCCACATCGGCTCCCAGATCACCGACGCGAAGCCGTACCTCTGCGCCCTGCGCCGCATGGTGGGCCTCATGGCCCGCATCCGCGACACCCACGGCATCGCGCTCCCCGAGCTCGACATGGGCGGCGGCCACGGCATCGCCTACCGCCCCGGAGAGCCCGCACTCGACCTCACCACCCTCGCGCGCCGGCTCCGCGCCGAGCTCGTGGCGAGCTGCGCAGCGGCCGGACTTGCCGTCCCCCGCCTCACCATCGAACCCGGCCGTGCCATCGTCGGCCCCGCCGGAGTGGCCCTCTACCGTGTCCTCGCCGTGAAACGCACCGGGGAGCGGGTGTTCGTGGCCGTCGACGGCGGCATGAGCGACAACCCCCGCCCGGCCCTCTACGGGGCGCGCTACGCACCCCGCCTCATCGGCCGCCACTCCACCGCCGAACCCCACGCCGCCACCGTCGTCGGCCGCCACTGCGAGGCGGGAGACGTCCTCGCCGCCGACGTCGAACTCCCCGGCGACATCCACCCCGGAGACCTCCTCGCCGTGCCCGTGGCCGGGGCCTACCAGCAGTCCATGGCGTCGGGCTACAACATGGTCGGCCGCCCCCCGGTCGTCGCGGTCGACGACGGCACGGCCCGGCTCCTCGTACGCCGCGAGACCCTCGACGACTTCCGCCGCCGCGACATCGGCGACTAGCGAGAGGGGCGGGAACCGGCCGGTCCGCCGACCGACCGGTTCCCGGTCCGATCGCCGGCAGCGGGCCTCCGGGCCACCATGGAGGCAGATCGCTCGTACGGGGGACCCCGCCCGGGAGGCGCCGATGGTGCACACCGATGGAGCAGCTGCGGACGTCCTGGTGGCAGGCGCCGGCCCGGTCGGGCTGACGGCGGCCGCCGAGCTGCGGCGGCGGGGGATCGCCTGCCGGATCGTCGACCGGCTCCCGGCGAGGCTGCCGTACGCGAAGGCGGTGGGGATCCAGCCGCGGACCCTGGAGATCTGGGACCGGATGGGCTTCGTGCAGACCGCCCTCGAGGCAGCCGTCCCGATGCGCGGGCAACTGACGTACGTGAACGGCGTGGAGCAGCCCCGGCTCGACCTGGTGCTGCCGCCGGAGGTGCCGTACGGATTCGCCGCGCTGCCGCAGTACGAAACCGAGCGGATCATCGAGGAGTTCCTGGAGCGCTTCGGTACGCGCATCGAGCGGGGCACCGAGCTCGTGTCGTTCGTCCAGGACGCGGACGGGGTGACCAGCCGGCTCACCACTCCCCACGGGGAGGAGGAGGTCAGGACCCGCTTCCTGGTGGGCTGCGACGGCGCGCACAGCATCGTCCGCAAGGGGCTCGGCCTGACCTTCGAGGGAGGCGCCTTCCCCGAGGAGTACATGCTCGCCGACGTGGAGGTCGACTGGGACCTGCCGTACGCGTACGGGGTGCGGGCCATGCACCACGACGCCTCGGGCGCCGTCGACGACGTGCTGGTGTGCATCCCGCTGCCGGGCGACCGCCGCTACCGGGTGTCGATGATGGTGCCGCCCGAGCTCTCCGCCGCTCCGCCCGAGGGCGGCGACGGGGTGGTGCACGGCCTGGAGGGCAGCCGCGCCCCCGAACTCGCCCATGTCCAGGCGGCCTTGGCCCGGCTGTCGCCGCAGCCCACCACCGCGTCGGCCATGCGCTGGTCGTCCGTGTTCCGGATCAGCCACCGGCTGGTGGACCGGTACGGGCACGGGCGGGTCTTCGTGGCCGGCGACGCGGCGCACATCCATCCGCCGACCGGCGCGCAGGGCATGAACACCGGGATCCAGGACGCCTGGAACCTGGCCTGGAAGCTGGCGCTGGCCGTGGAGGGGGCCGCGGCTCCGGGGCTGGTCGCGAGTTACGACGCCGAGCGCCGACCGGTGGGCGAGGAGGTCGTCGGCCGTACCGTCCGGCACGCAGCCGAGGGCGTCCAGGCGGATCCGGAGGACGCGCAGACGCTGATGCAGCGCCAGGCCCAGCTGCTCGTCGGCTACCGGGGCAGCCCCGTGGTGCAGCGGGCGGACGCCGGCGCGGGCGACGGGCCGCAGCCCGGCGACCGGGCGCCGGACTGCGGCGGGCTCACCGGGGACATCGCCGCCTATGCGCTGCGGCTGTACGACCTGCTGCGCGGCCGCGAGCACGTGCTGCTGCTGTACGGGCCCGGCCCGGCGCTGGACGGCCTCGCCGAACTCACGTCCGCGGTTCGGGGCTTCGCAACGGGCCGGGTCGGGGTGTGCGCGATCCTCACGGACACCGAGGCGGACCGGCCGGCGCCGGTGCCCGTGTACCGGGACGGCCGGGGCGAGTTCGCCCGGATGTACGGGGTACGGGAGCCGGCGGCGTTCGTGGTCCGGCCGGACGGTTACCTCGGCGCCAGGCTGTGCCCGCCGACCGCTGCGGGGCTGCTCGCCCACTTCTCGGCCGTGTTCGCGGGCTGAACGGGCCCGCTGAACCCCTTGGCGAGGAGCCGTACGGCCAAGGTCACCTCCCACGCGAACACCGGGAGGGCGGCGAGCGATCCGGCGACCGAGACCTGCTCGTAGAGGCCGAACAGCACGGCGGTCGCCGAGGCGCAGATGAGGGCGCCGCCGACCAGTCCCAGTACGGCGACGGGCCGCGGGACGAGCCGGGAGCGGTACATCAGACAGGCCAGGACGAGGGTGTTGGCGCCCAGGACGAAGTTGGGGCCGAAGAGGAACGTCCAGTCGTGGATCGCCACGAGCGTGTGGGCGGCCGTGACCAGGGACGGGGCGTCGGCGCCCGCCGCTCCCGCGGCGTCCCTGCGCAGCGTCACCACCGACAGCACGCTGATGATGCCGACGACGATGACGGCGGCCTCCAGCAGCCGCCCGCAGACGTAGCCGAGCGCGGCGCCTTCGTTCTGCCTCCTGACGACCGGGTACAGGGCAACCCCGGTTCCCGTGACCGCCAGCGCGAGGACGAACTCGAACAGCGCCCCGAGGAACACCCGGGAGTCGGCGCCGGCGCCGAGGACGTAGTCGGCGTCGTGCAGCACGGGGCCGTAGAGCGCGAGCCCGCCGATCGCGGCGGCCTCGGTGACGAGGAACAGCACACCCGTCACGACGGCGATTTTCCTGGTTGAGCTCATGCGGAACCGACCCCTCTGCCTAGGTGTACGGCGTACACCTGAGCCGTACGTTAGGTGTACGCCGTACACTCGTCAAGCCGGGGATCCCGCCCGGGCACGGGCCACGAGGGAGCTGATCGAGATGACCCCGCAGACGGAGGCAGCGCCCCGGGCGCCCCTGAGCAGGGGCCGGGTGCTGAGCGCCGCCGTCGCGCTGGCCGACGGCATCGGCATCGAGGCCCTGAGCATGCGCAGGCTCGCCCAGGAGCTGGGCGTGGTGCCGATGGCGCTCTACAAGCACGTCGCCAACAAGGAACAGCTCCTGGACGGCATGGTGGAGACCGTGGTGGGCGAGATCGACCCCCCGGCCCCCGGATCCCACTGGCAGGGGGCGGTCCGGCAGCGGATCCTCTCGGCGCGGGCGGCCCTGCTGGGGCACCCCTGGGCGGCTCAGGTGATCCGGTCACGCACCGGCCCGACCCCGGCGGTGCTCGCGTACATGGACTCGGTGATCGGGATGTTCCGCGGCGGCGGCTTCTCGGTCGATCTCACGCACCACGTGATGCATGCGCTGGGCAGCCGCGTGCTGGGCTTCACCCAGGAGCTGTTCGACGCCGCCGCCCCGGGCCCCGGTCCCGAGGGGCGGCCGGCCGTGCCCCCGGAGGCCGCGGCGGCCTACCCCCACGTCACGGAGCTGGCCATGGCCGCCGCCCACGACGGGGATTCCGTCGTGGGCGGCGGCTGTGACGATCAGTTCGAATTCGAGTTCGCGCTGGATCTGCTCCTGGACGGCTTCGAACGCCTCCGGGAGCAGGGCTGGACATCGAGCGCCCGGCGCTCGCGCTCGGGCGGTGGCCTGATCGCGTAGGCTCGGCCAATGGCCAAGTACTTCGACGTGCACCCCGACAATCCTCAGCAGCGCACCATCGGCAGTGTCGCTGACAGCATCCGCTCCGGCGCGCTCGTCGCGTACCCCACGGACTCCTGCTACGCGCTGGGCTGCCAGCTCGGCAACCGTGACGGCCTCGCCCGGATCCGGTCCATCCGCAACCTGGACGACCGCCACCACTTCACGCTGGTGTGCCAGGACTTCGCCCAGCTGGGCCAGTTCGTGCAGATCGACAACGACGTGTTCCGGGCGATCAAGGCGTCCACACCGGGCAGTTACACCTTCATCCTGCCCGCGACGAAGGAAGTGCCGCGCCAGCTGCTGCACCCCAAGAAGAAGACGGTCGGTGTCCGCATTCCCGACCACGCGGTCACCCAGGCCCTGCTCGCCGAGCTGGGCGAGCCGCTGCTGTCCAGCACCCTGCTCCTGCCCGACGAGCCGGAGCCGCTGACGCAGGGCTGGGAGATCAAGGAGCGGCTCGACTATCTGGTGGACGTCGTGGTCGACTCGGGCGACTGCGGGACCGAGCCGACCACCGTCATCGACTTCTCCGGCGGCGACGCCGAGATCGTCCGCCGCGGAGCGGGCGACACCACGCGCTTCGAGTGACGCCGCCCGGCGCCCGTGCGGACAGGCGGGTCAGCAGCCGAAGTCGACGCGCCGGAACGTCGCGTAGTGGTCGGCGGTGTAGTAGTCCTCCTCCCACTGCTGTCCGGTGATGATCCGGCGCGCCCCGCGGGTCGGCGAGCCCGGGGTCACGACCGTGTACTCGTGGTAGTAGCCGCTGCCGTGGAGCGGCAGCAGCCGCTCACGGTTCTGGAAGACGACGCCGTCCTGGGAGTAGGGGAACGGACCGCCCTCGTCGATGAGGTCGAGGGTGTGGTGCGCCTGGGACGGCAGCGCCGAGTAGCAGACGCTGCCGACCGCTGCCGCGGAGGCGGCCGCGACGGAGACGGGTGCGGAGGCGGGAGCGGGAGCCGCAGAGGCGGCCGGTCCGGTGAGGAGCGCGGCGGCGACCGCCGCGGCGCCGGCGAGGGCCACGAAGCGTGGGGGGATTCTCATGCGGCCCATGATGACGCGCGTAGAGCAGTGGCCGTCAACGCCAACTCCGTTGAGTTTCCTGCCTGTTCACCGAGGATGCGCAGCCCTTGGCACGGATGCCGCCGCCGCTTCACACGGACGCAACCTGAGCACCGTGCGACACAGGTGGCAGGATGATCACCAGTCGACCGAGAGAGGTGCCGCACCATGGCCGTCGTCCACCGGACCACGATGACCCCGGGCAAGCTGGAGCTGCTCGCTTCCTGGCTTCCCACCCAGCCCTGGTACCAGCGCCCGGACGCGGGAAGTGCGCCGCAGCCGGCCAAGGCCGGGGGCTTCCGGCTCGACGACCCGCAGGGCGAGGTCGGGATCGAGTTCATGGCGGTCACCGACGGTGCGGGAGAGCAGCCGGTCACGTACCTCGTGCCCCTCACCTACCGCGGAGCCCCGCTCGACGGAGCGCAGCACGCCCTCATCGGCACCTCCGAGCACGGGGTGCTGGGGCGCCGGTGGATCTACGACGGGACCCACGACCCGGTCCTCGTCGACCGGTTGTACGCGCTCGTGCTCGGCGAGGCCGAGGCGCAGGCCCAGAGCGAGAGCGACAGGCCCGACCCGTCCGTCACGGGCTGGTCCGCGGACGCCGGCCGCCCGGGGCCGCTCTCGGTCCTGGAGGTGTCCGCCGGACCGGACACCTCCGACGTGCGCGTGCAGACCTCCGCCGGGAAGCTGACCATCAGCGTCCAGCGCGTCCTGCGGCCCGTACCGGCGCAGGCCGACCCCGCCACCGGGCAGCTGCTGGGGCACGTCACCGCGGACTGGAGCCTGCCGGACGGCACGAAGGCCCGCGGCCGGTACGCCGTCGTCCACGCGTAGGCGGCGCGCGGCGGGCGCTGCGCGCATCATGGAGGTGGGGGACGCTCTTTCGCCCGGCAGAGGAGGGCGCGGATGAGTTCCGAGCGCTACGAGCTGGTGTTTTCCGAGGGACCGGACACGAGCGAGGACGTCGTCGTGGTGACGGCCACCGGCCAGGCCGGTCCGGGCGGCCACCCTGTCTACACGGATGCGACCGGCATCGTCCGGGCGGAGATCAGCGACCAGGAGGAGGTACGCGTCCTGGCCTCCGGCGGCAGCCAGAACCCGGCCCGCGTGGTCCGGGTCCGGCCGCTGCCCTGAATGCGCGCTCTCGGCCGGGCCGGCAAAGGGCGGGCCGGCCGCAGACGTTGCCGCGTTGCCGTGTAGCCCTGTTGCCTGTTGCTCCGTTGCTCCGTACGAGTTCTCTTGCGTGCCCGTTCGGTCGCACCCTCCGAGCGCATGATCATCATTTAGCCGCGCAATCGTTTTGATACTCCCATCGGGCCGTGGGCGAGCTGGGAGGGCTGCGTGGTGATGTCATCGACGCACCGTGGACAACAGGAGCGAAAGGCGAGACGGGCACGGAGGATCAGGCTGTGGAGTGCGGTGGCCGCCGTGACCGGCGCCGTCCTCGTCGTCGTCGCGGCGCCGGACCGGGCGCCGGAGCAGGACGGCAAGGGGTCGGCGGACGGCGGCCCCGACGCCTCCGTGACCCTGCTGGTCGGCCGGGCCCTGGACGAGGGGGACGGCGGCATCGCCGCCCGGTGCACGGTGGAGGGCTTCCGGGACGGCCTGTGCACCGGCTGGCGGCAGCAGCGCGTACGGGCCACCGCCGGGGGCGCCGGGTCGGTGCTGCGGGGGCCCGCGTCCCGGGAGGCCGCCGGGGCGGTTCGTACGGTCGTCCTCCCCACGAACGCCGGCGGTCCGCTCGAGATCGGGCTCGCCGAGGCGGGGCAGCTCACGGATGTCACCGTCCGCGACGGGCACGGGCGCTACGTGGCCGGCGCGCTCGCCCCGAAGAACCGCCACTGGGCCAACACCGAGCCGCTGCGCGCCGGCGAGCTCTACACCGTACGGGTCGGCGCCCAGGACGCGGCGGGTACGCCGGTCGGCGCCACCATGGCCTTCCGGACCGCGCCGCCCCCCGACGGGGGCAGGCTCACGGTGGAGTTCGGGCCGAGGCCCGGGACGTACGGCGCGGGGCAGATCGTGACCGCCGCCCTGAGCCGGCCGGTTCCCGCCACCGACCGGACCGCGCGGGCACGGGTGGAGCGGGCGCTCCAGGTGACCTCGGAGCCGGTGGTCGAGGGCGGCTGGCACTGGGTGGACGACTCGACGCTGCACTACCGGCCGCGTACGTACTGGCCGGCGCACGCCGAGGTGCACGTGACGAGCGGTCTCGACGGGGTCGAGGTCGGCGCCCACGGCTACGGCGGCCCCTCGGACTCCACGGAGTTCACCATCGGTGACCGGATCGAGGCGGTCACCGACTCCGCCGCCCACGAGATGACCGTACGCCGCAACGGCCGGGTCATCCGGACGATCCCGGTCACCACCGGAAAGGAGGGGTTCCGGACCCGCAGCGGCGTCAAGGTGGTGCTGCGCAAGGAGTACCAGGTCCGGATGCGCGGGGACACCGTCGGCATCAAGCGCGGCACGAGCGAGTTCTACGACCTGCCGGTGTTCTACGCGACGCGGGTCACGTGGAGCGGCGAGTACGTGCACGCCGCGCCCTGGTCGGTCGCGTCGCAGGGCGAGGAGAACGTGAGCCACGGCTGCACCGGCATGAGCACGGCGGACGCCGCCTGGTTCTTCCAGACGGTACGCGAGGGGGACATCGTGCAGGTGGTGAACAGCGGCGGCGAGCCGATGGCTCCGTTCGACAACGGCTTCGGCGACTGGAACCTGGACTGGCGGTCCTGGCAGGCGGGCAGCTCCCTCACCTCCGCGCCCGTCCCGTCGGTGGCGCACCAAGCCTCGTCCCGGCTGCGGCCGCTGACATGACGGCGCGATGAGGTACGCGCCGCACCCGGCGGATCCGCCGGGTACGGCGCATACCGGGTCGTCAGGGGTGCCTCGGTGTGGGGCAGACCTGCCAGGCGAGGTGGTAGAGGGTGCTCACGCTCGCGTCCGTGGAGTCCATGGCCATGAAGCTGGTGGAGGTCTGCGGGTTGGACGTGCCCGCATTCACGCGCAGTTCCGTATTGATGTTGAAGTTTCGTTTCTCTCCGCACGGCGCCCAGACCAGATCCGCGTACTCGGTCTTGTCGCTCGCCTGCCAGTTGTCATTGTGCGGCCCGTTGAACTGATGGGTGCGCTGAGTGGTCTGGGGCATTCCCTGGAAGTAGTAGTTCGCGCGTTCCTGCCCCCATGCGCCGGGCTGGAGAAATGCGAATCCGCGGTAGTCCGCCTGGACGATCGCGTAGGTGAATCCCGAAGGAACGTGGACGCGGAGATTGAGCTGGCAGTTCTTGCGGAATGCCGTCGGCGGCGCACCGGGGCCCACCTGGGCGAGGTATTCACTGTAGGTGACCGTGAAGGCGGTGTTGTCCGGGGCGACGGCCACCTCGGCGGTGCCTTCGCGACAGCCGGATCCGTTGACCGTGGCGAGTTCGATCACGATCTTGTCCGGGGGTGCGGTGATCTGCGGGGTGGGACCGGCGGCTCCGGCGGACGTCGTCGCCGAGGCGATCAGCACGGCCGCCGCGCCGCCGGTGAGCAGGGTACGAGACAGGGAAGGAGACATCGTTGTCACTCCTGATCATCGATCGGTGTTTCCTGCGCTCGCTCACGCCGCGTCAGGCCGCGGGGCATTCCTTCCACGCGAAGTGGTAGATCGTGCTGACACTGCCGTCCGTCGAGTCCATGCTCATGAAGCTCAGGGCCTGCGGGTTCGACGTCCCCGAGTAGACCCGCAGTTCGCTGTTGACGTTGAGGTTGCGCTCCTCGCCGCAGGGTGCATAGACGAGGTCCTGGTACTCGGTCTGGTCGCTCGCCTGCCAGTTGTCGGAGTACGGGCCGTTGAACTGGTGGGTCGTACGGGCCGTCTGCGCCATGCCCTGGAAGTAGTAGTTCGCGCGCTCCTGGCCGTAGGCCCCGCGCTGGAGGTGGGCGAAGCCGCGGTAGTCGGCGCGGGCGATGGCGTACGTGAACCCCTGCGGTACGTGGATCTGCAGGGCGAGCTGACAGTTCTTGCGGAACTCGGTGCCGCCGGAACCGGCGCCGGCCTGGGCCAGGTAGTTGCTGTACGTGACGGTGAACGACGTGTTGTCGGAGGCCGCGGCGACGCTCGCGGTCCCCTGGGGGCACCCCGATCCGTTGACGCCGACCACGTCGACGGTGATTCTTCCGGGCGGCGTGGATGCGGTATGGGCCTGCGCGGGCAGGGCCAGGGCGGATAACGCCGCGACCGCTGCGCCGACGGTGAGTCTGCGGAGCAACATCTTCGTTTCTCCATTCATTCGTCCCGCGGAGACATTCGTCCTGCGGAACCGGAATTCGGCATGCACATGCCACCACAGCGGGTGCGTGCTGGGAAGGACGCGATATGGACAACGCCTCCGGCCCGCCCGCCCTGGCCGAATTCTGCAATCCCCGCAGCACTCCCCCGCCCCCGCCCATCAGCCCCGCTCCCCCGCCCCGCCGGGGAAACCCGGCGCACCGCCGTGGCACGACAATGACCGGAAGGAGTGTGCGGTCGTACGGGCTGGGCAGGCGCAGGGCATGGCCTTGCAGCACCCGGGGGAACGCAAACGCGAGGGGCGTGCCGCCCGCTTCGAGAAGCTGGCCGAGCTCGCCTCCAATTTCACGAGCTCAGCCGTCTTCTCCCTGCTGTGCGTGCTCCTGGTCGCCGGTTACGTGGCGACCCACGTGGCGGGGCTGTCCACGGAGTGGCAGCACCTCGCGGGCGACGCCATGGCTGCCGTGTCCTTGCTGCTGCTGGCCCTGCTGAAGAACTCCGAGCGCCGCGCCGAGCACGTCATCCAGCGCAAGCTCGACGCGATCGCCGCGGCCCTGCTGGAGCAGCAGGAGGGCAAGGAGGGCGAGAGCAGGGCCCGCGAGGACCTGGAATCGGCCATCGGCATGGAGGAGCGGCTCTAGGGGTGGCCTGCGTCCGGGGCACTCGCCGCGCGAGTGCCCCGGAGCCTCAGCTCCTCTTCTTCGGTTCCTCGGCGTTGCGCCAGATCGTGAGGTCGAGCGTGATGTAGTTGCTCGGGTCGTTCGCGCCCGACTTGCCGCGGTACGTCGCCACCGCGATGTGGCCCGCGTCGCTGAGCACGCAGACCTCCGTCCCGTCCGAGAGCTGGTCGAGGCCGATCTTCTCGGTGTAGCGGGTTTCGGCGCGGCAGGTCTCCAGCGAACCCTTCTGGGAGTTGTTCAGCACGACCAGCTTGCCGTTGTTGGTGCCGACCTTCGTGTCCCCGAAGAGGGTGTCGAGGTAGAAGTAGAGGTCGCCGTGGTTGTACAGCACGCCGGAGCTGCCGCCGGTGGCGGGGCGCGGCGGGTTGTCGGCCAGCATGAGCTGGTAGTTGGCCGTCAGGTTGATGCCCTGGTACGAGGCCGGGGCGGGGTCGGAGCGCTTCTGGCCCTTGTCCTGGGAGCCGCCGCTGGGGGCTGCGCCGCTCGGGCTTGCGCCGGTGGAGGTCGAGCCGCCCTTGGCCTTGTCACCGGAGCCGTCCGGCAGCAGGGAACCGATGACCGCGAGGCCGATCACCGCTGCCACCACGGCTCCGGCGATGATCAGACCCTTCGGCTTGCCCTGCGGCGCGGGGGGCGGGTACCCGGGGTGGTGGGACGGCGACGGGGTCTGGTAGCCGGCCACGTACCCGGGCGGCGGCGTCTGGTAACCGGGGTGGGTCTGATGGCCGGGCGGCGGCGTCTGGTAGCCGGGCTGGGTCTGGTAGCCGGGCGGAGGCGTCTGGTATCCGGGCGGCACCGCGCCCGGAGCGACGGGAGCGGCCGGTGCGTGCGCCGGGGCGGCGGGTGCGCTCTGCGTCGGCGCGGCGGCCACGCCAGGAGCGGTCGGCGGGTACGGGGGCGCCCCCTGCGCCGGAGCCTGCGGGGAGACTTCGGTCGGCGTCGGGGCCACGGCGGGCTGCGGCGGCGGGGTCTTCGCCGGTTCGGGCAGCTGGAGGCGCTCGGTGATGGAACCGGCGACCGCCTGGGGCAGCCAGTCCTCGCCCTGGCGGAGCGGGACCTGAGAGAGGTCGTGGCACATCTGGATGACCTCGGTCAGGGTGGGCCGGTCCGCCGGGTCCCGGCTGAGGCAGCGCGTCACGAGGGGCCGCAGCTCCTCCGGCAGCGCGCTGAGGTCGGGATCCTCGTGCACGATGCGGTACAGCACGGCGTGCGAGGACCCCTCGCCGTAGGCGGGCGCACCGATCGCCGCGTACGCCACGATCTGGCCGAGGGCGAAGATGTCGGTGCCGGCGGTGACCGTACCGGCGGAGGCCTGCTCGGGTGCCATGAACGCGGGCGTGCCGACGCTGACGCCGCTGCCGGTCAGGGAAGTGGCGTCCGCCGCACGGGCGATGCCGAAGTCGATCACGCGAGGACCGTCGGCGGCGAGGAGTACGTTCGCCGGCTTCAGGTCACGGTGGACGATGCCCGCGCCATGGATGACGTGCAGCGCCTCGGCGACCCCGACGGTCAGCAGCAGCACACTGCGCAGCGGCAGCCGCCCGTGCCGGGCCACCGCGTGCGCGAGGGAGGGGCCCGGGACGTACGCCGTGGCCAGCCAGGGCTGGGAGCCCTCGGTGTCGAAGTCGATGACGGGCGCGGTGTAGAGGCCCTGCACCCGCTGCGCCGCCCGCACTTCCTGCTGGAAGCGGCGCCGGAACTCGGGGTCCTCGCTGAACTCGGGCCGGATCACCTTGAGGGCGATGGGCCGCCCGCCCGGCGTGTAGGAGAGGTACACCTTGCCCATGCCGCCCGCGCCCAGCACGGCGGTCAGACGGTAACCGCCCACGGTGGCCGGGTCGTCGGGCCTGAGAGGCTGGAAAAGGTCGGTCGAAGGTGTACTCATGAAAATCCATCCCCTGTCACGGCAGTTCAGCCCGCCGAAGCCCCGAAGCCAACCGAGAGGGTACCCAACATCGTGGCTCGTCCTGGTCGCCTGGCCACACCGTACCCGTCCCGGGTGAGCGCGTTGCCGTCGCCGCCGTCCTGTCTGACGTACGGTCATGCACCCTGCGCCTGGAGGGCAACGGCCAGCAGGAGTGCGGCCATGCCCACGGCCAGCCAGGCCAGGTAGTCGCCGAGCAGCCCCGAGTGCAGGCGGCGCAGCGGCAGGACCGCGGCGGCCGACGCCCGCCGCAGGGCGACACCGCCCGGCCACCAGAGCGCTGCCCCGGCCATCAGGCAGGCCAGGGCTGCCGAGGCCACGCCGAGTCCGGCGCCCACCGCGGTCCACTCCGTCGCGACCGCCTCCGGTGCCGCGCCGCCCCGGAGCTCGCTGCCGCCCGCGGCCGCGCCGTAGCCCGCCCGGTCGGTGAACAGCTCCGCGCCGTGGCCCAGGCTCTCGGCGACCGCCGGTACGGTGCCGACGAGCAGGCCCAGGAGCAGCAGCGCGGCCGGTACCGCGACCATGGGCGGACGTGGTGACTGCCGGGCGGCGCGCACCTCCGGTTCCTCCCCCTCCCCGGTGGTCTCGGCGTCTGCGGGTGCCTTGCGCGGGGGCGGCCCGGCTCCCCAGAAGATCCGGGCCGTGGCGCGCAGCAGCGCGGCGCCGGTCACCGCGGAGGTGAGGAGCAACACCGGCAACAGCGCATGGCCCGCCGCCTCCTCGCCGAGTGCCTTGCCCAGACCCGCGCCGAACGGCGGGAGTCCGGCCAGGACCAGGGCGCCCAGGGCGAACAGCAGGCCCACCGCCCGGTGGGCGCGCGCCTTGCCGTGCAGCCCGTACTCGTCCACCGATCCGTACTGGTCGAGCAGTACCCCGCACAGCCCGAACAGCGCCGCCTTCGCGCAGCCGTGGCCGGCCACGTACACCGCCGTGGCGCCGGTGCCGGCCGGGGTGAGGAGGGCGACGCCGACGAGGAACAGCCCGACGTGGCTGACGGTGGAGAAGGCCAGCATCCGCTTCAAGTGCCGCTGCGGCCAGCACATGAGGGCCCCGAGCAGCGCGGTGACGACGCCGACCGCGACGAAGGTGGTCCGGAAGGCGGTATGCGGGATCCCGCCGGGCCCGGCGAACACCGCCCAGTACACGCGGGCGACCCCGTACACGCCCAGCTCGACCATCACCCCGGACATCAGCATGCAGACCGGTGTCGGGGCGACGGCGTGCGCATCGGGCAGCCAGAAGTGGAACGGTGCGGCCGCGGCTTTGACCAGGAACGCGGTGACGACGAGGACGAACGCGACCACCGTCAGGGCGTCCGTGGGCTGCCCGTCGAGCCGCTCCCCGAGCCGGGCGAGGTTGAGCTCCCCGGTACGGGCGTACAGCATGGCGATGCCGAGGAGGGAGCCGTACGCGGCGAAGGAAGTGACGATCCCGAAGGTGAGGGCGCCCTGCAGCGGCCTCGGGTCCTCGATGCGGTAGCCGGTGAGCGCGAACGCGGCGACGCTCATGAGCTCGAAGAAGACGAAGGCGTTGAACAGGTCGGCCGTCAGCGCGAAGCCGACCATGCCCGCCTCGAAGAGCAGGAGCAGCGCGGGGAAGACCCCGGCCCGGTCCCCGGCCGGCTCGTCGAAGTAGCGCCAGGAGTACACGATCACGGCGAGGACGAGCACCGCGGCGAGCAGGGCCAGTCCGGTGCCGAGCGGGTCGGCGAGCAGGACGATCCCGATGTCCGCGGGGTGTCCGCCGATCCGGACGGCCGCCCGGTTCGCGGTGTGCGGCCACAGGGCGACCAGGCAGCCGAGGCCGGCCGCCGCGGTCGCGGTGGCGAGGAGGTCGCAGCCGAGCCGGGGCAGCCACCGGCCGGCCACGGCCAGCAGGACGGCCCCGATCAGCGGGATCGCGACGGCCAGCGGGAGGAGCGCCTCGGCGTCCGCCATGGCGTCAGCCCTTGAGCGCGGTGAGCGCCTGGGGGTCGACCGTTCCGTGGCGCTTGCGCAGCTGGATGGTGAGGGCGAGCAGGAGGGCGGTCGCGGTGGCGCCGACCACGATGTCCGTGAGGGTCAGGGCCTGGACGACCGGGTCGACCACGGGCCGGCTGCCGGGCTCGAGGTCGCCGTACACGGGTGCGGTGGCCCCGCGGCGGTATCCGACGCCCAGCAGCATCAGGTACGTGGACGACTGGGCGACGGCGAGGCAGCCGATGGCGTGGATGAGGTTACGGCTGGTGACCAGCCCGTACAGGGCGGTCAGCAGCACCCACCCGGCGGCCAGGAAGGGCAGGACACCCATCAGTTCTCGTCCTCCTGCGGGGCGGTGGCGGGCCGGCGGTGGGGGCGGCCCCCGGGGTGGGGGTGCCCGTCCGGCTCGGTGATCTCGACGGCCTGGTCGAGGAAGTGGGCCAGGAGCACGATCAGCCCGGAACCGACCTCGACGCCGACGGCCACGTTGAGGAGCGGGACGAGGCCGCCCGAGGTGATCTGGTTGAAGGTGCCGAAGGGCAGGACGTTCTCCAGGAACGCGCCGCCGGCCGCGAGGCCCGCCAGACCCAGCGCCGTGAACGACACGGCGGCCAGCGCGTCGGTGACGTCGAGGGCCTCGAGCGGCCGGACCCGTTCCAGGACCCGGTAGTCGGCTGCGAGGTAGGCCAGGTGGAGGGCGGTGGCGAGGACGACGCCTCCCTGGAACCCGCCGCCGGGCGTGAGCTGCCCGTGCGCCACGACGTACACGCCCACCACGAGGGCGACGGGCAGCAGGACGGCCCCGAACAGCCGGGTGGTGGGCAGGGCACGCTCACTCCGGGGCGGCGCCTTGCGCTCGTCACGGGCCAGCCGCAGCAGCAGGGTCGAGGCGAGGACGGTGACGAAGAGGATCGTCTCCTCACCGAGGGTGTCGAGCGCCCGGAGGTCGAAATTGACCGAGGACACCACGTTGGCGGTCTGGTGGGCCAGCGCGGCGGCCACGGCGCGGTCCCCGTACCGATGGAGGTCGGTGCCGAAGGCGGGCAGCCGCGGGCAGGCGGCGGTGAAGAAGCCGGCGATCACCGCGCAGGCGCAGCCGAGGAGCAGCAGCCGGGTGCGGTCCCTCACGGCCGGTCCTGCGGGGCGTGCCCACGGCCGTCCCGGTCGCCGTGCTGCCCGCCGTCCTCGGGGGCGGACTCCTCGGCAGGCGGGCGGCGGACCTTGCGCGCGGTGAGCAGGATCAGCAGCGGTGTCAGCGCCGTGCCGACCGCGAGCTGCGAAAGCGCCACGTCAGGGGCCTGGAGTACGACGAACAGGAGGGTCAGCGCGAGCCCGAGCACGGCGAGGGCCGCGGCTTGGCGCACGGGCTCCCGGCACAGGACGGCGAGGGTCGCGGCCGCCACGACGAGCAGCAGGGCGACGGCGGTCAGTGCGTCATCCATGCCGGGGCCGGCCCTTCTGCTCGTCGGTGGTGGCCTTGCCCACGGCGATGGTGGTCACGGTCCCGCCGACGGCGAGCAGCAGCCCGATGAGAAGGGTCTTCACGGCTGCCCGGCCCGCGCCCTGCTCCAGGGCCACGGCGCAGGCGATCAGCGGTACGCCGAGCCCGTTGGCGGGGGCCAGTGCGTGCAGCCGTTCGAGGCTCCCGCGCAGCAGCACCAGTGCTCCCGCGCCCGCGAGGAGGCAGGTGACGCCCAGCCACAGCAGTACGGCGGCCGCCACGTGCGCCACGGCCATCTCAGCCGTCCCCGGGGTCCGCGTCCGCAACGGCGCCGGCGTCCGCGTCGGCGCCCGTTCCGGCGCCCGCGAAGCGGGTGAAGACCAGCACCCCGGCCGGTGACAGAACCGCGAACACGAGGGCCACGTCCTGGTAGGAGGACCGGTCGTACGCCATGGGCAGCAGCAGGAGCACGGCGCCCGTCACCGTGCCCGCCATGCACAGCCCCGCCAGCCGCCGTACGGCACCGCCGCGGGCCGCCGCCCACAGGCAGGCGGGCCAGGCGGCCGCGAGCAGCACGAGCGAGGCCGCCGACCAGGCGGGAACCGGGACGCCGCTCACCGCGTGCCGTCCCGGCGGGCCAGCGCTCGCTCCGGACCGCTGGGGGCCGTCTCGGGCCGGAAGGTGTGGACGACGGCCTGCGCACGGCCGTCGTCCGGCAGGTCGATCACGCAGGTGTCGGCGGACCATCCGAGCGCCACCCCGGCCCATCCCGGGTCTGCCCCCTCGCGCAGCCGGATCCGCCGGGTCCGGCCCCTGCCCGCGCCTGCTCGCGGCCTGGCCAGTACGCCCACCAGTACGGCGAGACCCTGCGCGGCGGCCGGCGGCAGCCCGACGACCGCCCGCAGCGCCCCGGAGGCTCCCCGGACCCGTACGTCCGCCGCCCGCCGCATCAGCCGTGCCGTCACGGCGGCACCGGCCGCCGCGGCACCGGCCACCAGGAGTTCGACGGGTCCCGGTGAGCTGATCGACACCAGCGTGGCTCCCATCAGCACCGCCCACCACACGAGGATCTCGACCGTGCCGCGCACCTGTCTCCCCTTCCCTGGGCCGCAGACACAGATTCTCGGCAGCGGTCCGCCACCCGCGCCCCAGACCGGCGCCCGGCGCGGTAGATGTCACCCGTGCGGGTCAAGCCCGCCGCTGCGGGCACGTGACGGCCGCGGAGCAGCGCGACCCCGGCCGCGATAGGCTCGTACGAGCCTCAGGAGAGGGATGATGCTGATGTGCCGATGGCTCGCCTACTCCGGTTCGCCGATGCTGCTCGACGCGGTTCTCTACCAGCCGGAACACTCGCTGATCGACCAGAGCCTCCACGCCAGGATGGGTGTCGAGTCGACCAACGGCGACGGTTTCGGCATCGGCTGGTACAGCGCCGACGGCGGGGCGACCCCGGCGATCTTCCGGGACATCGGGCCGGCCTGGAACAACCGCAACCTGCGGGAACTGGCCGCGCACGTCCGGTCGACGCTGTTCTTCGCCCATGTCCGCGCCTCCACCGGCTCGGCGATCCAGCAGACGAACTGCCACCCCTTCCGGCACGGCCGCTGGCTGTGGATGCACAACGGCGCGATCACCGACTTCCACCGTTTGCAGCGCGACTTGTACATGGCCGTCGACCCGGCCCTGTTCTCGTGCATCGAGGGCTCGACGGACTCCGAGGTGATGTTCTACCTGGCCGTCACCTTCGGCCTCGACCAGGACGTCCCCGGAGCGGTCGCCCGGATGGCGGGCCTGGTGGAGCGGCTCGGCAAGGAGCACGGCGTCGCCGACCCGCTGCAGATGACGATCGCGGTCAGCGACGGCGAGCGCGTGTGGGCCTTCCGCTACTCCAGCGCGGGCCAGTCGCGGTCGCTGTACTACAGCAGCAAGGCCGAGACCGTACGGCAGCTGTACCCGGAACTGCCGTTCCTGCGGGAGGTCTCCGACGCGACCCGGCTGGTGGTCTCCGAACCGCTGGGCGACCTCCCCGGCGTGTGGAACGAACTCCCCGAGGCGAGCTACGCCGTCGTGCCCTCCCCGGCGACGGAGGACTACCTCCCCTTCATCCCCGAGCTTCCCTGATGTCACGGATCACCGCCGGGCGGGATCGTCCGGATGCACGTCGGTTCGCTCGACGGGCAGGGCCCCGTGCTCGACGCACGGGCCCTGCCGCAGATCATCGACGCGGTCCGCTCCCGGGGCTACCGGATCGGCGACCTGCGCACCCTGCCGGCCGATCCGTAGGGCCCCCGCCTCAGCAGATGCGGGGCAGCTGCTCCCCGATCGGCAGGTCGACCACGCGGGTGCCGCCGAGGCCGGTGCGAGCCACGACGAGGCCCGGGTGCGCCTCGACCGCCTCGCCGATCACCGTGGCGTGCCGGCCCAGCGGGTGGGCGCGCATCGCGTCGAGGACGGCGTCGGCGTGCTCGCGGGGTACGAAGGCGACCAGCTTGCCCTCGTTCGCCACGTAGAAGGGGTCGAGGCCGAGGATCGCGCAGGCGTTGCCCACGGCCTCGGGGACCGGGACGCGGCCCTCCTGGATGACGACCCCGGTGCCCGAGGCGGCCGCGATCTCGTTCAGGGCGGCCGCCAGCCCGCCGCGCGTGGGGTCGCGCAGCACGTGCAGGTCGGGGGTGACGGCGAGCATGGCCCGGACGAGCCCGCCCAGTGGTGCGCAGTCGCTCTTGACGTCCACCCCGAATTCGAGGCCCTCGCGGACGCTCATGATGGCCACGCCGTGCAGGCCGATCTCCCCGCTGACGATGACGACGTCACCCGGTACGACGCGCTGCGGGCGCAGGTCCACCCCGTCGGGGATGAGCCCGATGCCCGCGGTGTTGAGGTAGATGCCGTCGCCGTGGCCGGCCTCCACGACCTTGGTGTCGCCGGTGGCCACCTCGACTCCCGCGGCGCGCGCGGCCGCTCCGAGGTCCTCGGCGACGCGGGCCACCACCGAGATCTCCACGCCCTCCTCGAGGATGAACCCGCAGGAGAGGTAGGCGGCGCGGGCCCCGCTCATGGCGAGGTCGTTGACCGTGCCGTTGACCGCGAGGTCGCCGATGCTGCCGCCGGGGAAGAACAGCGGCCGCACCACGTACGAGTCGGTCGAGAAGGCAAGCCGGGCCCCGCCCAGGGTGACCGAGGCGGAGTCGCCGAGCTGGGCGAGCACCTCGCCGCCGAAGGCGGGTGCGAAGACGTGCTGGACGAGCTCGGCGGAGAGGGCGCCGCCGCCTCCGTGACCCATCACCACCCGGGGGCGGTCGCGCAGCGGGGCCGGGCAGGTCCAGCCGCTGATGTCGAGTGCGGTCGCGGACACGGCGTCGGAAACGGTCTCAGACAACGGGGCTCGCCTCCAGCGGTGCGGTCCGGGCCGGCGCGAGGTCGAGGCGCCGGTAGAGGTAGTACGCGGCGCAGGCGCCCTCGCTGGAGACCATCGTGGCGCCGAGCGGGGTGCGCGGGGTGCAGGTGGTGCCGAAGGCCTCGCACTCGTGCGGCTTGATCAGGCCCTGGAGGACCTCACCGCTGCGGCACTCGGCGGGTTCCTGCGTGGCGATGCCGGTCACCGAGAAGCGGTGCTCGGCGTCGTAGTCGCGGTAGCGGGCGGACAGCCGCCAGCCGCTGGCGGGGATGACGCCGATGCCGCGCCAGGCGCGGTCGGTGACCTCGAAGACGTCCTCCAGCATGGCGAGGGCGGCCGGGTTCCCCTCCGGGCGGACGGCGCGGGCGTAGGCGTTGTCGACGGTGTGCTCGCCCCGTTCCAGCTGCCGTACGGCCCGGCGTACGCCTTCGAGGATGTCCAGCGGTTCGAAGCCGGTGACCACGATCGGGACCCGGTGGCGCGCGGCCAGCTCCGGGTACTCCCCCATGCCCATCACGCTGCACACGTGCCCGGCGGCGAGGAAGGCCTGCACCCGGCAGCTCGGGGAGGTCATGATCGCCTCGATGGCCGGGGGCACCCGGACGTGGGAGACGAGGAGGCTGAAGTTGGGGATGCCGAGCTTCTTCGCCTGATGGACCGTCATGGCATTGGGCGGCGCGGTGGTTTCGAAGCCGATGCCGAAGAAGACCACCTCGCGCGCCGGGTTCTGCTGTGCGATCCGCAGGGCGTCGAGCGGAGAGTACACCACGCGTACGTCGCCGCCCTCGCTGCGCACCTGGAACAGGTCGCGGCCGGTCCCGGGGACGCGGAGCATGTCGCCGAACGAGCAGAAGATCACCCCGGGGCGGGAGGCGATCTCCAGCGCCTTGTCGATGACCTCCAGCGGGGTCACGCACACCGGACAGCCCGGGCCGTGGATCAACTCGACCTGTTCGGGCAGTAGTTGGTCGATTCCGTGCCGGATGATGGTGTGGGTCTGGCCGCCGCAGACCTCCATCAGCGCCCAGGGCCGGGTGACGGTGGCGTG
The DNA here is from genome assembly GCF_041200175.1 of Streptomyces sp. R33. Classification (NCBI taxonomy): domain Bacteria; kingdom Bacillati; phylum Actinomycetota; class Actinomycetes; order Kitasatosporales; family Streptomycetaceae; genus Streptomyces; species Streptomyces sp. R33. The sequence goes on from NZ_CP165727.1 coordinate 972,767, forward strand.
GATGTCGTCGAGCAGGCGGCGGGCCAGCTCGGGGTCCTGGAATTCCTCGATGTACTTCACTGCTGCTGCGCCTCCTGTACGGCGTCCCCGGTGTGCGGCTGCTGCGCGATGTCGTCGGCGAAGGGCCAGTCCCCGTCACCGGCGCCCGCCTCGGCCGCGGCCCGCTCCCACGGATCGCCGAACTCCTCCTGGAGCATGCCGAGTTGGGCGAATAGTTCGAGCGTCTGCTTGGCCGACTCCTCGTCGAGGCGCTGCAGGGCGAAGCCGACGTGGACGATGGCGTACTCGCCGACCTGCAGGTCCGGCAGGTATTCGAGGCACACCTCCTTGACCACTCCGCCGAAGTCGACGGTCGCCATGCGGGTGCCGTCCTTCTCCCCGATGTCAAGCACTCTGCCGGGTACCGCCAGGCACATGGCCCTCTCCTTGCTGTGGGTGGTGCGGGGCACAGGCCGCCACCACGAGCTGGCCGAGGGCCAGCCCGCCGTCGTTCGGCGGGACGCGGTGGTGGCGCAGTACGGTGAAGCCGCGCTCGCGCAGTCCGCGGGCGCAGGCGCAGGAGAGCACGGTGTTGGCGAACACCCCGCCGGTCAGGGCGACGGTGTCGAGCCCGTGCCGCTCGCGCGCGAGGACGGCCAGCGTGCACACGAGGTCGGCCACGGCCGTGTGGAAGCGGGCGGCGATCAATGCCCGGCTCGTACCCGCCCGTACGTCGGCCACGACCGCCGCCAGTACGGGGGCCGGGTCGGCAGTGACCGGGGTCGCGGCGTGCGGTTCCCCCGGGTGCAGCGCGAAGGCGTACCCGCCGTGCGCCTGCGTCCCGGACCCCGCGAGCGCCGCGCTCTCCAGCTCGATGGCGGCCTGGGCCTCGTACCCGGCGTGGTGGCATACGCCCGCGAGGGAGGAGACGGCATCGAAGAGGCGGCCCATGCTGGAGGTCGGGACGCAGTACAGTTCGCGCTCCAACTGACGCCGGAGCAGTCGCAGTTCGTCGGGCGGGCAGGCTGCCGTGCAGGGCAGGTCCGGGTCCCAGTCGAGTCCGGCGGCGCGCAGATGGGACAGGGCCATCCGGTACGGCCGGTGCACGGCGGCATCGCCGCCCGGCAGCGGGACGTAGGCGAGGTGCGCGAACCGGGTGTACCCGGCGTAGTCCGCCAGCAGCACCTCCCCGCCCCAGACGGCCCCGTCGTCGCCGTATCCGGTGCCGTCGAAGGCGACACCGATCACCCGGCGGGCGCCGTCGAGGCCGTGTTCGGCCATCGTGGACGCAACGTGCGCGTGGTGGTGCTGGACTGCGACGACCGGGCGGCCGGCGGCCCGGTCCCGGACCAGGCGGCCGGAGCGGTAGCCGGGGTGCCGGTCGGCGGCGAGCAGTCCGGGGCGTACACCGGTGATGGACTCCAGCTGCTGCTCGGCGCGTTCGAAGGCGTACTGCGTGGCCAGGTCGTCCATGTCGCCGATGTGCGCGGACAGCCAGGCCTTGCGGCCCTCGCCGAGACAGAAGGCGTTCTTGAGGTCTCCTCCGGCGGCGAGGGCGGTCGGCACGGGCAGCGGCAGGTCCAGGGGCAGCGGGGCGTATCCGCGGGAGCGGCGCAGGGTCAGCACCTCGCCGTCGCAGACGCGCACCACGGAGTCGTCGCACGGGACGTGGATCGGCCGGTCGTGGGTGAGCCAGCCGTCGGCGAGCCCGGCGAGCCGGTCCAGGGCCTCGGTGTCGTCGGTGACGATGGGCTCGCCCGACAGGTTCCCGCTGGTCATGACGAGCAGGCGGGGGCCGGGCGGGTCGCCGGGCAGGCCGAGCAGCAGGTGGTGGACGGGCGTGTACGGGAGCATCACGCCCAGGTCGGGGCTGCCCGGGGCGACGGCGTCGGCGACGAGCTCCCGGGCGGCGGCGCCGGGGCGGCGGCGCAGCAGGACGATGGGCCGGACGGGTCCGCTGAGCAGCTCCCGTTCGGCCGGGCCGAGGTGGACGAGGGGCTCGATGTCGGCGAGGTCCCGGGCCATCAGGGCGAATGGCTTGTCCCCACGGGCCTTGCGGCGCCGCAGCTCGGCCACGGCGCCGGCGTGCCCGGCGTCGCAGGCGAGGTGGTAGCCGCCGAGGCCCTTGACCGCGAGGATCGCCCCGTCGGCCAGCAGCCGGCGGGCCTCGGCGACCGGGTCGGCGTACGCCCCCTCGCGCGGGGGCGAGCCGGCGAGGAGCCGCAGCCGGGGTCCGCAGGCGGGGCAGGCCACCGGCTGGGCATGGAAGCGCCGGTCGGCGGGGTCGGCGTACTCGCGGGCGCAGTCGGGGCACAGCGGGAAGCGGGCCATGGTGGTGTGCACCCGGTCGTACGGGAGCCCTGTGACGATGGTGAAGCGGGGACCGCAGTGCGTGCAGGTGATGAAGGGGTGCCGGTGGCGCCGGTCGGCGGGATCGGCCAGCTCCGCGAGGCAGTCGGCGCACGTGGCCACGTCCGGGGAGACGAGGGTGCGTGCGGGTCCGCCGGACCGGGAGGCGACGATGGTGAAGCCGGCGCCGCCTGCGACGGGGACCTCGCAGTGGTCGACGGCGTCGACGACCGCCAGGGGCGGGGCGTCGGCCGCGAGCCGCTCGCAGAAGGCCGATACGGCCGCCGGCGCACCCTCGACCTCGGCGACGACGCCCTCGGGGGTGTTGGTGACGTGCCCGGCGAGGCCGAGCCCGGTCGCTCGGGTGTACACGTACGGCCGGAAGCCCACGCCCTGCACCACTCCGCGCACGACGACCCGGCGGCGCTGTACGGCTTCCATCAGCGGGTCGGCACCACGGCGGAGTGCGAGTGGCCCCCGGCCTGGTGATCGTGATCGTGATGGTGGTGCGTGGGGTGCTGCTGTGCCATGACCGGGGCGTGCACCGCGCCACCCGCGCCGGCCGCCAGCGCCCGGTCGAGCAGGATGCCCGCGCCCTCGCCCGCGCGGGCCGAGGTCAGCACCACCTCCACGCCGGGGTTGACCTGCTGGACGTGTGCGCGGAAGGCGGCTTCGTCGAATTCCACGGCCTGTGCGATGTCCGTCTTCGTCACCACGACGAGGTGGGCGAGCCCGAACGCCGTCGGGTACTTGAGCGGTTTGTCCTCGCCCTCCGTCACCGAGGCCAGGACGACGCGCAGCGTCTCCCCCAGGTCGTACGAGGCGGGGCAGACGAGGTTGCCGACGTTCTCCACGAACAGCAGCCGGGTGTCCTCGGGCATCCAGCCGTCGAGGTGCCGCCCGAGCATCGCGGCCTCGAGGTGGCAGAGCCCGTCGGTGAGCACCTGCTTGACGGGGACGCCCGAACGCGCCAGTCGCAGCGCGTCGTTCTCGGTGGCGAGGTCGGCGGTCAGCGCGGCGACGGGCACGCCGCGCTCGCGCGCCAGCCCGAGTTCGCGTTCCAGCAGGGCGGTCTTCCCGCTTCCCGGGCTGGACAGCAGGTTGACCACCGTGGTGCCGCGGGCGGTGAGCTCGGCGCGCAGGGTGTGCGCGGCCGAGTCGTTCTTGGCGAGGACCGCCTGCTTCAGGTCGACCACACGGCACATGGTTCAGCGCTCCTCGGAGATCGGTTCGCGGATGGGGGCGGGGGGCCGGTCGCAGGCGGGGCCGTCCTCCCAGTGCACGCTGAGGATCTGCAGCTCGCGTCCGGCGAGGAGTTCGACCTCCGTGGCCTGCCCGCAGCCGGGGCAGACCAGCCGGGGCGGCATGCCGACCGCCCAGCCGCCCGTGCAGGAGCGGCAGTGCGCGCGGGCCGGGACGGGCTCCGTGACGAGCTCGGCACCTTCCAGGAGCGTTCCGGCGCAGGCCAGTTCGAAGCAGAAGGCGAGGGCGTCGGGTACCACCCCGGCCAGCTCACCGACCTGGAGCCGGACCGAGGTGACGGCCCCGGCGCCGCCGGCCTCGGCGGCTTCCTCCACCTGGGCCACCACGGCCACGGCGATCGACATCTCGTGCATGGGACTCCGTCCTGCCGGGGCTCATTAGACCGGCCGGCGCCGTACGGGGCGGTCGGGCACGCCGACGCGCCGACGCCCCGTACGCCGTTCGGGCGCCGGGGCGGTCGCACATCAGGGATCTGCGATCACGGGTCACATGCGGCGGATCCTCAGGTAGCGCTGGACGTCGGGGAGCACCACGCACAGTGCGGCGGCGAGGGCGGCGGCGGCCGCGCCGCCGATGATGGCCTTCTTCATGGGGTTCTCCTCAGTTGGCGGTGGCGTTGCGCTCTTCGTCGAGCAGTTCCTGGTCCGGTCGGCGGACCAGGTCCAGGACCATCCGTACGGCCTCCGGGACGGCTGCGGCCACCGGGGCGCTCAGCCCGATGCCCTCGTCCAGGCAGGCGGGTTCGCAGCCGACGACCCAGATCCGCCGGGGCGGTGTCCCGCCGGTTCCGGCGCACAGTGTCTCCAGCAGGGCCAGCACCGCGTCGGGCGACATCTGGTGCCCGTCGAGTACGGGGCCCTGCGGGGCGATGGAGCCGGCTTCGGCGGCCTCGATCAGGTACAGGGTGCCGGGGGCTCCGCCGCGCGCGGTGGCGTCCACCAGGACGAGCGTGTCGTAGCCGTCGAGGAGTTGGTAGGCGAGGTGGACCCCGCGTACGCCGATGTCCACCACCTCGACGTGCTCCGGCAGCCCGCACCCGGGCTCGGCCAGCCTCCGGACGGTCTCGACGCCGAAGCCGTCGTCGCCGAGGAAGACGTTGCCGATGCCGGCGATCAGGATGCGGCCGCTCACGCGTCCTCCAGGGGGGCGACCTCGTCGGGCTGGAAGTACAGGAACCGGCCCTGCTCGCGGCGGATGTCGGCGCCGGGATCCCCTTCGACCGTGACGGCGAGGTGCACTCCGCCGTCGACGTCGTGGAGGACGGCCTCGACCTGGGCGGCGGCGCCCTGGAGGAACAGGTCCTGGGCGTCGGTGCGCCGCAGGCCCGGGCGCAGGAGGACCCTGCTGCCGGGGCCCACCGAGGTGCCGTCGATCAGGATCCGGTCGCGGGCCGGGTCGGCGGGGTCGGCGTGCGCCGGGTCCCACCAGGGGGTGTCCGGCCTGAACACGGCGTCCTCGTCGAAGAGTTCGGGGAACGACTCGGGGGTGGGCGCACCGGGGTCGGTGATCTCCCGCAGCGCCCGGACGGCTCCGTGCAGGCGTTCCAGCACCTCCGGGGGCATGGTCTCGGCCAGGTCGATCACGGCGGCCGCCCGGGCGTCGGTCCCGCGGGCCTCCCGCTTCTCCTGGTCGGTCAGGGCCGCCGTGCGCAGGGCGAGGATCTCGTCGATCTCGGTGGCGTCGTACATGGCCCCGATGCTCTCGGGGGCGATGCCGGGGTGGTCCTCGAGGATGATCGGCGAGGAGAGGACCACGTCGGCGCTGCCCGGTTCGCCGGCGAGCACGGGCCAGGTGTGCAGGTTGGCGCAGGCCGCGACGGCGGGCTTGGCCCACTCGGGCGGGTCGGTCATCGAGAGGAAGGATCCGGCGCTGAGGCCCAGCAGGAGGTGGGCCGCGACGAGAGAGCGCGGCAGGGCGGCGTCGCGGTCGGCGGCGTCGGCGCCCGGTGTCCAGTCGCTCGTGTTCTCGACCACCACCGTGAGCTTGAACGCCCGGTACGGGACGTCCAGTTGCTCGGCGCGCAGCCGCAGCACGCCGTCGGCCCGCTCGGTGCGCCGGACCAGCCGGCCCACCACCTGGCCGTCGGCGCCGAGGACGGGTTCGCTCTCCTCGCGCGCGGGCCGGACGAAGGGCAGGGAGACCTCGGCCTCCTCCAGCTCGGCGACGGGGACGGTCATCTCGACCCGTTCCTCGGTTCCCTCGTCCCAGGGGACCAGGACCCGGTCGGGCAGGTGCAGTTCGGGGACGGCCGCGAACGAGCCGTCCGCGCGGGCCTCTTCGACCGTACGCCGCTGCGCGTGCAGGAAGCGCAGCTCGACGGCGAGGGTCGCCGCACCGCGCGGCTCCATCACCAGCTCGGTGCGCTGGAAGGAGTGCTCGTCGTGCGCGGGCCCCCACGCGGGCGGGACCAGTACGCCGAACTGCCAGCGCAGCCGGTTCTTCGCCGCCGAGGCCCGGTACGGGTAGAGCACGTAGCCTTCAAAGAGGACCGCGTCGGCCACTTGGCGTGCTACGGCGAACCGGGATTCGGGCAGGGCCGTCGTGGTCATGGCGCCGTCCTCTCGGCGGCCCGCGGCAGTACCGCGCCGGCCCAGGCGGGGTCCGGGGACGGCGGCTCTGCCGCCGGCGCCGCGTCGAGCAGGGACCGTACGGTCGCCTCCCAGGAGGCGAGTGCGTGCCGGGAGCGGTAGGCGAGCAGGTCGGCCATCGTGTCGCGGGGCAACCGCAGCCAGCCGCAGCCCGGGAAGTGCTGCTCGACCATCTCCCGCCACACCTCGGCGGGCATCCGGAACGGGGCTTCGCGGTCCCAGGGGACGGGCTCGACCTGGAAGCCCCCCGCGCCGGTGAAGGCCGTGCCGGAGAACAGCATCAGCAGGGGTGCCTCGCCGTCCTCCAGAGCGCTGAGGTAGCGGCCGGCGGCGATGTCCATGTCGTACGTGCACGGTACGACGATGTCGGTCTCGGTCTCCCCGGTGAAGCTGGGGACCATCACCGCGACCTGCGCGAACTGGAGGGGCTGCAGGGTGGTTCCCCACCGGGCCCGCTCGCCGAACAGGTCGTGGAGGGCTGCGGCCTCGCCGGTGCCGTAGCTGCGCCGCGCCGGCTCGATGCGGATCTGGCAGCGCAGCGCGAGGGCGTGGACGCGCTGGTCGGCGGCGGTGGTGATGCGCAGCCGGAACACGAGGGTGGGGCCGGCCGCGTACGGGTCGGCGCGCACCCCGGTGCAGGCGAAGGTGAAGTCGCTCATGCCCGCCCCTCCCCCGCCGCGGCGGGGACCTTGGCCCGGCGCTCCACCTGTGCGAAGAAGGCGTTCAGCGCGGCGCGGGCCTCGGCCCCGCCGTCGAAGCCCTGCCACAGCAGCCGCATCCGCCCCACCAGTTCGTAGCAGATGTCGATGGGCACGAGGTAGCACTCGGTGCGGCCCTCGGCCCGGCGCAGCAGCAGCGCCTCCACGTCGGGTTCGAGCAGCGAGGCGAGTGCCCCGCCGCCGAGTACGTGCTGCCAGGTGGCCGGGTCCAGTTCGCTCTCGGTGGCTCCGGCCGGGCTCGGGTAGAGCGCGACCAGCCGGTCGAGGGCGGCGTTGCGGAAGAAGAAGGCGACGCCGACCGGGATCTGCAGCTGCTCCCAGGCGCCCTCCTCGAGCCGGTGCTCCGGGTCGGTGAGGTAGCGGTCGGGGACGGCGCGGAAGCGACCGGTGGCGGCGCCGGGCCGGTCGAACAGGAGGGCGCACGCGGTGCAGGCGCAGACCAGCGCCCGCTTCTCGGTCTCCACCAGGTGGCGGTGGCCGTCCTCGGGCACGGCCACCCCGCACAGCTCGCAGCGCTCGGGCCGGGGCGGCCGGGGCCCGGTGAACCGGCGCAGGCCGCGCGGGCCGCGCAGCCCGGCCGGACCGGCGGAGCCCGTGCGCGGCTCCGCCGGTGCCCAGGGGTGCCGCGCGCTCACCGGGCCCGTGCCGGGGCCTGCGGGCGGGTGCCGATCTGGAGCAGGGGCAGCGGCACCCCGGCCGGTTCCAGTTCCACCGCGGTCACCTCGGGCGCGAAGCAGGCCAGGGCGTCCTCGACGCCCTGCGGCACCGCGTCGCCGGCGGACCCGCAGCCGCAGCCGCCGCCCGGCGCGGACCGCAGGCGCAGGACGCCGGTGGCCTCGTCGAAGCCGGCCAGCGACACGGGGTCCCGTACGGAGTCCAGGGCGCGGGCGATCCGGGTGTGGACGTCCTCGGGGTGCAGGTCGTGCAGGGCCAGCAGGCTCGCGACGAGCTCGTCGTCCAGCAGCCCGCCGAGGCGCTCCACGCCGAGCCGCTCCACGATCCGGGCGAGCCCGGCCCCGTAGAAGTCCATGAGCACGCGCACCAGTTCCTCGGCGGCGGCGCAGGCCTCGCGGTCACCGCCGGCGGCCAGCCGGTCGAGGACCTCGTCCACCCGCCGGCCCGCCTCGCGGGCGTCGGTCGCAGCCCCGCTCATCCGCCCAGTCCGCTCAGGCCGGTGGGCACGTGCATCTGCTTCACCGTCTTGCCACCGCCGACGTACATGTGCACGCCGCAGGGCAGGCACGGGTCGAAGCTGCGCACGGCGCGCATGATGTCGATGCCCTTGAAGTTCTCCGGGGAGTTCTCCTCGAAGATCGGGGTGTTCTGGACGGCGTCCTCGTACGGTCCGGGGGTGCCGAAGGTGTCGCGGGTGCTGGCGTTCCACGGGGTCGGCGGGTACGGGTGGTAGTTGGCGATCTTGCCGTCGCGGATCACCATGTGGTGCGAGAGCACGCCGCGGACGGCCTCGGTGAACCCGACTCCGATGGACTCGTCCGGGACCTCGAACTTCTCCCAGGTCTGGGTGCGTCCGGCGCGCACCTCCTTGAGTCCCTGCTCGGCGCAGTGCAGTGCTACGGCGGCCGCGTACGCCTGGAAGTACGTGCGGGCGCGGTTGCGCTCCAGCGCGTTGCTCCACTTCGGGATCTTCCACTCGAAGCGCGTCTCGGGCTTGGTCATCGTGCGCGGCAGGTTGATGACGACGCTGTTGCCGGTGGCCTTGACGTAGCCGATGTCGACGAGCCCGGAGAGGGCGGTGGACCACAGGCGGGCGATCGGGCCGCCGCCGGTGTCGAGGGCGAGGTGGTCCTTGCCGTCGAACCAGCGCGGGGACATCACCCAGCTGTACTTGTCGTCGAAGTTGCGCTTCTGCGGGGCGGGGATGGTGTGCTGGTTCCACGGGTGGCGGGCGTCGACGGGGTTGCCGAGCGGGTCGTGCGTGACGAACTTCTCCTGGCCCGCCCAGTCGTCGTAGTACGAGCTGCCCAGCAGGATGCGGATGCCGAGGTTGATCTCGGTGAGGTCGTTGGTGACGAGTTTGCCGTCCACGACCACACCGGGGGTGACGAACATCTTCCGTCCCCAGTCGGTCATGTTGGCGTACGTGAAGTCGCAGTACTCGGGATCGTTGAGCGCGCCCCAGCAGCCCAGCAGGACGCGCCGGCGGCCGACCTCCTCGTACCCGGGCAGGGCCTCGTAGAAGAAGTCGAAGAGGTCGTCGTGGAGCGGGACGACCCGCTTCATGAACTCCACGTACCTCATGAGGCGGCTCATGTAGTCCGTGAAGAGCTGGACGGAGGCGATGGTGCCGACGCCGCCCGGGTAGAGGGTGGAGGGGTGCACGTGGCGGCCCTCCATCAGGCAGAACATCTCGCGCGTGTAGCGGCTGACCTGGAGGGCCTCGCGGTAGAACTCGCCCTCGATGGGGTTGAGCGAGCGCATGATGTCGGCGATGGTGCGGTAGCCGTGGTCCCCGGCGTGAGGGGCCTCGGTGCGTTCGGCGAGTTCGAGGACCCCCGGGTTGGTCTCGCGGACCATCTTCTCGCAGTAGTCGACCCCGACCAGGTTCTCCTGGAAGATGTTGTGGTCGAACATGTACTCCGCCGACTCGCCCAGGTTGATGATCCACTCGGCGAGGTGGGGCGGCTTCACTCCGTACGCCATGTTCTGCGTGTAGACGGAACAGGTGGCGTGGTTGTCGCCGCAGATGCCGCAGATGCGGCTGGTGATGAAGTGCGCGTCGCGGGGGTCCTTGCCGCGCATGAAGACGCTGTAGCCGCGGAAGACCGACGAGGTGCTGTAGCACTCCGCGACCTTCTTCTGCTTGAAGTCGATCTTCGTGTGGATGCCGAGACTGCCCACGATCCGGGTGATCGGATCCCAGGCCATCTCCACCAGGCCGCTGCCGTCGCCGGCCGCCTTCGTCTTCGGTGTCATCTTGTCTGCCGTGACCCTTCTTGGAGACGGGAGCTGGAGGTTCTTGGAAGCGGAGCGGTGGTGGGGCGGACGTGGTGCGGACGCGGAGCTGCGGGCGGCCGGGTCACCAGGGCTTGCGGTAGCCGGTGGTCAGCTGGCGCCCCGGGTGGCGCCACTTCGGCTCCTGGTCCACGGTGTGCTCGGTGATCGCCCTGAGCTTGCGGATCACCGTGCCGTAGACCCCGCTGGCGGTGGCGGACACCTTCGCGCCGGGAGGCTCGTCCATGAACGGCATGAACTTGTCGGGGAAGCCCGGCATGGTGCAGGCGATGCAGATGCCGCCGACGTTGGGACAGCCGCCGATGCCGTTCATCCAGCCGCGCTTGGGGACGTTGCACTTGACGACGGGGCCCCAGCAGCCGAGTTTGACCAGGCACTTGGGCGAGTCGTAGGTGTGGGCGAACTCGCCCTGCTCGTAGTAGCCGGCCCGGTCGCAGCCCTCGTGCACGGTGGCGCCGAACAGCCAGGTCGGACGCAGCTTGTCGTCCAGCGGGATCATCGGGGCGGAGCCGGCTGCCTGGTAGAGCAGGTAGGTGAGGGTCTCCGAGAAGTTGTCCGGCTGGATCGGGCAGCCCGGGACGCACACGATCGGGATGCCGGCCTTCGAGGTCCAGTCCCAGCCGAGGTAGTCAGGCACGCCCATGGCGCCGGTGGGGTTGCCCTCCATCGCGTGGATGCCGCCGTACGTGGCGCAGGTGCCGATCGCGACCACGGCGAGGGCCTTGGGCGCGAGGCGGTCGATCCACTCGCTGGTGGTGATGGGCTGGCCGGTCTCCGGGTCGTCGCCGAAGCCGCACCAGTAGCCCTCGGGTTTGATCTTCTCGTTGGGGATCGAGCCTTCGACGACGAGCACGAAGGGGTCGATCTCCCCGCGCTCCCCCTTGAAGAACCATTCGATGAACGTGTCGGCGCCGCCGACCGGTCCGCATTCGAAGTCGATCAGCGGCCAGTGCACGGCGATCTTGGGCAGGCCCGGCAGGACGCCCATGACGATCTCTTCGATGCTGGGCTGCATCGCTGCCGTCAGGGACACCGAGTCGCCGTCGCAGCTCAGTCCGGCGTTGATCCAGAGGATGTGGATCGTGGGGTCCTCTACTGCCGTGCTCGGCGTTGCTGCATCCATGAGGATCGCTCCTTGGGGAGGGATGCGGGGAAGGTGGGTGGGGCGGGGACGGGGACGGCGGACGGGCGGGTGCACCGCGCCGGCCTCACCCTTCTTGCTAGCAGCCGGCCGAGCCGGGTGCCCTGTCTTGTTCGGCCGGTCCAGTGACTGCGGGCCGCCGGGAGGGCAGCGGCGCGGTCCGCCGTCCGGGCACGGTCCGCTCCAGGTGGGCCGGGGTGCGGTCGGGGAGCTCCTTGCGCACGAAGGCACGGCGCAGGGCGTGGTACGGGGCCTGCGGGTCGAAGAAGGTCTCCCGCATCCGCGCGAGTTCTGCCTCGCGGTAGGCGGCGAGCGGCCGGACGCTCTCGTCGGCGTCGCGGCGGGCCTTCTTGCCGGCGATCCGGGACCGGATGGCGGGCGAGTCCGCCACCCGGACGGCGAGCCGGGCGGTCTCGTCCGCGAAGGCCTGCGGGCCGCAGTCGATCGTACGGTCGACCAGCCCGAGCCGCCGGGCGGCTTCGGCGCTGAGGGGCAGGGCGTCGGCGGTGAGGCGGTCGGCGACGCCGGTCCCGGTCCGGCGGGGCAGCGTGTAGGTCCAGTACTCGGATCCGTGCAGGCCCATCAGCCGGTAGTGCGGGTTCAGCACCACGCCGGTACGGCACCAGACCTCGTCGGCGGCGAGCGCGAGCATGGCCCCGCCGGCCGCCGCGTTGCCGCCGAGGGCGGCCACGACGAACCGGTCGGTGGTGGTGAGGACGGCCTCGACCAGGTCGTCCATGGCGTTGATGTTGGCCCAGGACTCCTCGGCGGGGTCGGCAGCCGCCTCGATGACGCCGAGGTGGATGCCGTTGGAGAAGAAGTCACGGCCGCCGCCGAGGACGAGGACGGAGACGGGGCGGGTGCAGGCCTCCCGGTAGGCGGCGAGCAGGCGCCGGCACTGCGAGGTGCTCATCGCGCCGCCGGGGAAGGCGAACGTGAGGAAGCCGGCTCCGCCCTGCTCCCGGTAGCCGATGTCGGACCAGGTGCGCGGGCCCTCTTCGGCGTACGGAGGCGCGGGGAGCTCGGGGAGCGGTGGCAGCCGGTCGCCGAGGGCCAGGGTGGCGGGGAGTTTGACGGGAGCCGGCTCGGCCGCCGTGCGCCGGGCGCGGAGCTCGGGGATCCACACCGCTGCGTCGACGGTCGCCCGGCAGATGGCGCCCGCCCGGGTGGCGAGCAGCTCGCCGGGACGGCCCCGCAGCTGGTCCTCGGGGTGTCCGCCGTGCAGGAACCACTGGCCGCCGAGCAGTTCGTCGAGTACGCCGGGCTGGGAGTCGGCGGCGCGCAGCGCGCGCACGACGCTCTCCGTGGAGTCGTGGTGCCAGTCGATCCGGCGCAGTTCCTGGCGCAGGTAGGGCCGGGCGCGGCCCGATTCCTGCCGCTGCGGCACGTGGGTGCCCGAGGCGAAGCGGTCGACGGCCGTCAGTACGGCGGACAGGGCGGCGTCGGCGATCTCGCCGCGGTACGCGTCGCTCTTGCCGACGGGCGGCAGCGGGCAGTCCGCGGTGGCCCAGACGTCGCCCGCGTCCATCTCCTCGGCGGCCTGCAGGACGGTGACGCCCCAGCGGGTCGCGCCCTCGGTGACGGCCCAGTCCAGCGAGGAGGGTCCGCGGTCCCCGACGGGTCCGGGGTGGACGATCAGGCAGGTGTGGGCGGACCACACCTCGCGGGGGATGGCCGTCTTGAGCATCGGCGCGAGCACGAGGTCCGGCCGGTGGCGCTCGACGGCCTCGGCGAGGGAGACGCCGGGCAGGGCGAGCTCGACCGCCACACTGTGCCCGCGGTCCCTCAGTTCAGCGTGGACACGCTGAGTGAGACTGTTGAACGCGCTGGCGGCGAGCAGGATGTGCACGTGATCTCCCAAGCTTCCGGCCCCCGGCGATCTGCGGCCGCAACACGTACGACCGCTGGAGATCGTTGACCACCGGCGTGCGCACGCCGGCTCGACGTACGGGGGGTGTCACCCGGAAGGGGGCGCGCGGGCCGCCACCTGGTGGATACGCGACGTACGCGGGGACTGGAGCAAGTGGCCCGGCTCTCCCCTTGAGCAGGTGGCCCGGATCAGCCGACCGGCGCGAGCCTCAGGTGCTGAGGCGGACGCGTCAGGTGTGCGGAGAGGTCCGGGAGGAGCGGCGCCTCCCCGGCCGTGAACCAGAGCAGCACGTCCTCGCCGGTGCGTACGGGCAGGGCGGGGAAGGTGTTCGGGGCGTGTTCCGTGCGGTGGACCGCCGTCGGAGGGGAGCCGGCGGCGGCCAGCCGGGGACGCAGGCTCCGCTCGAAGTGGCCCTCGAAGGACGGGTCTGCGGGGTGGCAGATGGTCACCGTGACCGGGCCGGCGCCGGCCCGGGCGGCGAACCCCGGACCGCGCAGCAGGAGGACGTCGTCCGAGTCGGCCATGGTCGCGTTGGCCCGGTCGCGGTGCTCCTGCCAGACGGGGCCCTCGTAGAAGGCGCGCAGCGAGCGCTCCCGCCGCCCCATGTCCGGGAAGGCGCGCAGCCAGACGAAGCGGTCCGGGTCGTCGAGGTCCCGGAAGCGTCCGCCGACGGTGACGCCCGCCGCTTCCTGCCCGGTGACGAACTCCCGCTCGAAGAGTGCGATCAGGGTGTCCCGGGCACCGGGGTGCAAGGTGTACTGCCTGAGTTCGACGATCATCGCCGCAGACTAGGACCGGTCCGCTGACACCTCCTGTCAGTGGACCGGTCCGCGGTCGCCGGCGTCAGCAGCCCGGAGCCCCCGTGCCGCCGCGCTGCGGCAGACTCAGGTTGGGGGCGGAGCTCGGCCAGGTGAGGGTGACCGTCTTCGTCGTCCCGTCCGCGTTGAGCTGGACGATGGGGGCCGGCTTGCCGACCGGGTTGCCGTCGGCGCCGAACGAGAGCCAGCCGCTCGCCCCCGGGAGCATCTGCGCGCAGTAGAACTGGTGGAGGATGCCGGTCTCCAGCCCCGGGTTCTTCACGCCGGCCTCGTCGTGCCGGGCCGCGCTGATCGCGGCGACGGCGGCGTCGTGCGAGAGCATCGCCTGGCCGCTGGCGAGATCCGCGGGGTCGAAGGCCAGGGGTGCCGCTCCGGACAGGGTGGCCAGGGGCTGCTTCGTGCACGGGTCGGGCCGGCCGGTGAACGCGGACCAGAACTGGTCGTAGTTGCGCTTGGCGTCCGATCCGGGGCATTCGGTGCCCCATTCGTCCGGACTGGCCAGGGCGGTGTACGTCACCGTGACCCGGCCGGAGGCGAGGCCCTTGAGCACCGCGTCGTCGCGGATGGCCGCCGAGGCGTCGTCCCCGACCAGGATGCGCAGCTGCGGGATGCCGCAGGGCGCGCCCTGCACCCAGTTCTGCACGAACGCCCCGAGGTCGCGGCCGCGTCCGGCGAAGTACACGACGGACGGTGCGGCCTGGCACAGGTTGGCGTGCATCAGGTTGAACTGCTGGATCAGGTAGTCCTGGCGGCCGGCGCCGCTCGGGAGGCTCCGGGGCGAGGTGTACGGGAGCACCGTCACCGTGCGGTCCGGCGCCTGGAAGCGGGTCTTGGCCTCCGCCGCCAGCGTGGCCGTGTAGTCGTCGTCGGCGACGCTGTCCGCCACCACGGCGAGCGAGGTCACGGCCGGGCGCAACCCGGACACGTACTGGTTGGCCGCGATCACGGAGTCGGAGTTGGTGGGCGAGACCCGGAACATGTCGGGGATGGTCCGCTTGCCGGCCGGGTCCGCGGGGTCCAGGTTCATCGAGTTGCCGGTCACCGTGGACCCGATGACGGGGATGTGCAGCTGGGCGGAAATGGCCGCGGCCGCCTGGCGGGTCTGCTCGGTGCTCTGGCCCAGGCCGACGACCGCCGAGATGTGCTCGGCCGCGGCGTTCTTCTTGACGCTGGCGACCGCCTGCTGCCAGGACCCGTACTGACTGCCCATGTTGGCCAGGTACAGCTTGACGCCTGGTGTACTGCCGTACGCGGCCGTGTTGTTGGCACGCCAGACGGCGGCCATGGCGCCCTCGATGTTGTGGTAGAGCGATTCGTAGGTCAGCGTGTCCACGTCATCGATGGGCGAGAGGTTCAGCATCAGCACCACGCTGGTGGAGTTCCCCTGCACCGCCTCGTTGGCGGCGCGGATCGTGTCCTCCAGCTTGCCCATGCGCGCGGGTTCGCCCTTCGTGAAGGGCCTGCTGTCCAGGTTCACGCCGACGCAGGCCAACGGCGTGCCGGCGGCGGTCATTCCGGGACCGCACGACAGCGCGGGCGGGAACAGCACGCCGTAGCCCCACGTGCCGCCGAGCACGGCACCGGCCAGGAGCAGGAGGGCGGCCGTCAGCGAGAGCACGGGATGGCGGCGCAGCCGACCGAGCCGTGGGTTGCGTACACCTGCGGGCATGTGGACTCCTTGCGGTGCGCCCGGCCACGCCGACGGCGTGGCGCGGAGGGTCAGGCGAACAGCGCGCCCGCCTGCTGGAGGGCGCTGACGTCGAGCAGACGGGAGTTGTGCGAGAGCCGTTCGAAGCCCTCTTCGATCTGGGCGTCCCAGCGCCGGCTGCGCTCGGTGAGCGGATCGTTGTACAGCCACAGCAGCGCCAGGAGCTTGGCCGTGGCGACCGCCACGACGTCCCGGCCGCTCTGCTCGATCCCGGCGAGGAGGAGTGCGTACGACTCCTGGGCGGACTGCTCGTGGACCAGGCGGCACGGCGCCGAAGCCAGGTAGTCGAGCAAGCGCACCCATGCGCGGTGGTCCCGGTCGAACCGGTCGGCCAGCGCCTCGGCCACGGGGGCGAACTTGCCCAGGGCCAGGTCGTAGAAGAGCTGCTGTTCCTCGCGTGCGAAGCCCGGGCCGCCGTTGTGGGTGGCGGCGAGGGCGGCCAGGGCCCGGGCCTGGCGGGTGAACACGTCGTGCCACGGGTCGGCGGGATGCCCCCCTTCCGCTGCGGCGCCGGGGGCGCCGGCCGGGGTGGCGGCGGAGAGGGCGGTGAGCGCGCAGCGGCTCAGCCAGGGATGCAGGACGGGGGGTCTGTCCGCCTCGCCCCAGCCGACCTCCCGGATCCGGGACGGGCGGTGGAAGAAGGTGCTGACCCACAGGTGGCGGCGTAACAGCTCGAGGCTGCGGGGCAGGTCGGCTATGTCCGGCGGTACGCGGGGGTCGTCGGCGGTGCGCATGTCGGCGAGGTAGGCGGCCGCCAGGACGACGGGCGGCGGGTTGGTCCGTCCCGGCTCGGGGGCGGCGAGCCCTTCGGGAAGGCTGGTCTCCAGGGCCCGCGACCACAGCGGTCTTCCGCTCGCGTCGACCGCGGCGGGCAGGGGTCTCTCCGGTACGCCGGCCTCCGCGTCCGGCGGCGCGCTCTCGCGCTGCTCCTGCAGGGCGATGGCGGCGCCCCAGTGGCCGCCGGTGAGGGCGTGGACGACGGACGCCGCAACGGGTGCGGCGAGCGGCGCAGCGTCGTCGGTCAGGTACGAGACCCGCTCCTCGGACATCGGATCGAGCCACACGGGATACCAGTAGTGGGCCGCCGAGGCGGGGTCGGGGCCGGGGCCGGCGCCGGCCCCGTCCTGCCGGGTCCAGCCCGTACGGGTGGCCCGACTGAGGAGGGGGACGCGGCGCTGCGGGGTGTCCGGCAGCGGGGAGGTGCGCCAGGGCTCGCACCAGCGGGTGGTCCATTCCGGCTGCCACTGGTCGCAGGCGGCGAGGACGACGAGCGGGTCGGCGGCAGACCCGGAGCCCGGCTCGTTCTGCTCGTTGCGTATGCGTGCCGCGACGAGTGCGGCGAGGAACCGGCGGCCGGCCGGGGTCTGGGCGCCGTCCACGAAGAGGACCCAGGCGTGGTCGTGCCGGGCGGCCCGGCCTGCGTACTCCTCCGGCAGCTCGCACGAGCACGAGGAGCGCAGCGCCGGGTGCCGTTCCGCCTGGTCCTTGGCGTCGGCGAGGAACGCGGCCAGCAGCGGCCCGACCGCAGCCGACCGGGACGCGGAACTCAGCCTGATCAGCGCGTCGAGGGAGCTCGCGGCCTCGGCCTCCGGGATGCCGACGTGCCAGCGCAGCGCGTCGCGCAGGCCCCAGCGGGCGGTGCTCTGCAGCAGCGATCCGATCACCGGACGGGCCCGTTCCCGTGCGGCGGTGACGACTTCGCGCGCCTGCCCCTGGACGAGCGGGCTGAGCGCTCCGGTGACCACCACGTCCATCGTGGCGTCCACGGCCTCCTCGAGCCGGGTGGCGAACCGGCCGCGGCGGGTGTTGCGCGTGTACTGCTGGATCAGGCCTTTGATCTGGTCCGTGGCCCGGGAGCGGTCCGCTTCGAGGTTCTCGTTGAGGGCCAGCAGGCCGAGGGCGAACCGGTGGAAGACGGGGCTGCGGCGCAGCGTGTCCCAGCCGCGCATCATCTGGAAGGCCACCAGGGCCGCGGCGGACACCGGGTCGAGCGGGTTCTCGTGGAAGTCGAGGTGGGCGTGGACCACCGTGGAGCCGCAGCCCTGGGACAGGGAGCGAAGCATCGTGGTCTTGCCCGACTGCCGGGGTCCGAGCAGCGCCACCACGGGCTGCCGCTGGTCCGGGTACCGCCAGATCATGTGCCGAAGAAAAGCGTCGGTCCCCTCCGCATGGCCGAGCTCCGCCGTTGCGCTCACCATTCCCCCGCCCCCCAACCGAAAGATGCGACGCACCTGCCGACGGAACGGAAGGTAACACCGGGAAGACGCGGAGCGACGGTGAATGCCGCGGATCTCCTTCCCGGAATTCCGGGGACCACACGCAGATCCCTGCGCGGATCATGCGGTCGATCTTCAACGGATATTCTGCGTCCACGCAGGCGGGGCCAGAACGCCTGGAAGCAGATGCAACACCCGATGTGCCGGGCCGCACCGTGCGCGGCAGGAGATGGAGTCCCGATGGACGTGCAGCACTTCGAGCGGATCACCGCATTCATCGAGGCGCGGCTCACCCCGCTGTTCGGCGAGGCCACCGGCAGCGAGCACGGCTTCGCGATGGACGACACCTCCCGTGCCCTGCGCGCCCTGCGCAACGCGGTGCTGGAGGCCTCCGCGGTCAAGGGGCTCCTCGAGAAGCGGGCGGAGGCCGAGCCGGCGCTGCGCCGGGTCATCGACCAGTCGGTGGAGCACCACTGGGACGTGCTGCGCGGGATCGCCCGCCAGTGGGAGGACCACACCGACTTCCTGCGCGAGTTCAAGCGGCACGCGTGGGAGCTCGACGAGGTCCTGGCCGCTCCGGCCGCCACCACGGAGGGCTGAGCCCCGCCGGGTGCCGCCCCCCTGCCGACCGCGTCCGCGGGCCGGGGCGGCATCCGGCGCAGGTCCGCCGCCCCCGGAGTGACAATGGGTGTGTGGACCCGCTGCCGGGCCGGCAGGAGACGAAGATGAACGGCTCGGTCCCTATCGGACGTGTTGTCGGTGTGCCGCTGCGCATGCACTGGAGCGTGCCCCTGCTGGTGGTGCTGTTCGCGTACGGCCTCGGCCGCCAGACCCTGCCCGTGTGGACTCCGGGGCGCTCGAACGCCGTGTACACCGTCGCCAGTGTCGTGGGCGCGCTGCTGCTGATGGGCAGCCTGCTGCTGCACGAGACGGCGCACGCCGCGACCGCGCGCAGGAAGAAGATCTCCGTCGAGGACGTCACCCTGTGGGCGCTGGGCGGGATGACCAGGATGGGCCGGCCGCAGACCGCCGCGGCGGCCTTCGTGGTGGCGGTGAGCGGGCCGCTCACGAGCCTTGTGCTCGGTGGCGCCGCACTCGGCGCGGGGATCGGGCTGCACACCCTGCTCGGCTGGGCGGTGCCCGCAGCCGTCCTGGTGTGGCTCGGCTGGACGAACCTGTTCCTCGGCGTCTTCAACCTGCTGCCGGCCGCGCCGCTCGACGGCGGACGGGTGCTGCAGGCGCTGCTGTGGTGGCGTACGGGCGACCGGGAGCGGGCGGAGCGGGCGGCCTCGCGCAGCGGACAGGTCATGGGCGTGCTGCTGGCGGCCGTGGGCTGGATCTCCTTCCTGCGCGGGTCGTCGAGCGGACTGTGGCTGGTCTGCATCGGGCTCTTCGTCGCGTTCGTCGCGGGCGCCGAGCGCCAGCAGGCCGTGCTGCGTACGGGGCTGCGGGGCGTGCGCGTGGCCGATGCCATGTCCAGCCCGGTGACGACCGGGGCCGACTGGCTGAGCGTGCGGCAGTTCGTCGACGAGGTGGCCGTGGAATCCCGGCATTCCGCACTGCCGCTGCTCGATTTCGACGGCCGGCCCAGCGGGGTGGTGCACCTGCGCGCTCTGGCCCGGATCCAGGACGCTCAGCGGGACGCGCTGCGCGTACGGGACGTCGCGACCCCGCTGGCGCAGTGCGCCGTCGCCGCCCCGGACGACCTGCTGGGCGAGGCCCTGGACGGGCTGCGCCCGGGGACCGGGCTGCCGCTCCTGGTGGTGGACGGGGGCCGGCTGGTGGGGATCGTCACCGCGAAGGACATCAGCCGGCTCGTGCAGCGGCAGACGCTGCGCGGCCGCCGGGAGCCCGAGTGAGGCGGTGGCCGCCGGGGGCGGCGGCTGCGGCGGTCCGGCTCCGAGCGCGGCTTCGGGTGTGCGGCGTGACAATGGGGGTGCGATGACGTACATAGCCGTGAGCGCGTTGAGCCATGCCGGGCTGGTACGGGACCACAACGAGGACAGCCTCGTCGTCGGGCCGTGGACGCTGTGCGCCGGTGTGACCCGTAATCCGCAGACGCTCGTGTTCCCGACGGGCTCGCCGCTCGTCGTCGCGGTCGCCGACGGGATCGGCGGACAGCCTGCCGGCGAGGTGGCGAGCGCGCTGGTAGCCCGCCAACTCGCGATGCTCGGGCCCTCCTTGGACAGCGAGGGAGCCGTCCGCGAGGCGCTCGTCCTGTGCAACCAGGCGGTGTACGCGGCTGCCGACAGCGATGCGCAGCTGGCCACCATGGGCACCACGGTCGCGGGTGCCGTCGTACTGGAGGACTCGCTGATCTCCTTCAACGTCGGCGACAGCAGGGTGTTCGACGCCACGGCGGAGGAGCTGCGGCAGCTGAGCGTGGATGACAATCCGCCCCTGGAGCCGGGGCAGCGCACCACGTCGCTGCTGACCCAGGCACTCGGGGGCGCCCGCCGGCGCAGCGCGATCACGCCGCACGTCTCGACGGAGCCGCTGTCCGCCGGAGCCCGCTACCTGGTGTGCTCGGACGGGCTGACGGACCCGGTGGCGCCCGAGGAGCTCGACGAGCTGCTGCGGGTGCACGACGACGGCAAGGCCGCGTTCGAGCTGTGGAAGGCCGCCATCGATGCCGGCGGCCCCGACAACATCACGCTGGCGCTGGTCAGGATCGGCGCCTGAGGGGTGCCGTCAAGGTCCCCTAGCGACCCGTGCGGCGGGGCTTTCCGCCCTTGCCACCCTTGGCGCCGCCCTTCGCCCCGCCCTTCGCCCCGCCGGAGGCGCCGCGCGGGTTCTTGCCGCCCGACTTGCCGGCCGTGGGCTTGCGCCCTGCGCCGGCCGCTTCGGGGCGCTTGCGCTGCTTCGGCTGCGGCGGGGTCGGGGCGCCGCGGCCGCGCGTGCTGTTGACGGTCCGGCCGCGCACGATCCCGATGAACTCCTCGACCAGGTCGGTGGGTTCGCCGTCCGGGAACGACAGCGCGACCCGGGACTCGGGGGCGTTCGTGACCGTCCGGTACGTGAGGTCCTTGCGGTGGTGCAGCCGCGCGAGGGACTGCGGGACGACGAGGACGCCGATCCCGGCCGCCACCAGCTCGATCGCGTCCGCCGTCGTGGCGGGGCGATCGAGCGCGGGCCGCCCGGGCAGGCTCTCCCAGTCCAGCGTGTCGTCGAGGGGGTGCAGCACGATCTCGTCGGCGAGGTCCTCGGTGGACACCTCCTCCACGGCGGCCACGATGTGGTCCTTCGGGACCACGACGACCGTGTTCTCGGTGTAGAGGGGGATGGCGGCCAGGCCCGTCCGGTCGATCGGCAGCCGCACGAACCCGGCGTCGGCGTCGCTGCCCCGCAGCATGTCGGGGGCTTCGGCGGCGGACACCTGGAGGAGGGTCAGCGGGACGTCGGGCAGGCGCTCGTTCCAGATCCGCACCCACTTGCCGGGCGTCACCCCGGGGACGTACGCCAGCCGGAACGAAGGAGATGCCGAGGGAGATGCTTCCGAGCCTGTCACCCGGCCAGGTTACCGGCCGTGGTCAGAAGTAGCGCACACGCTCGATACTCTTGACCCCATGACGTCGCACAAGACCACCCAGACCATGAAGCCCGCCACCGCGGCGAAGAAGCTGGGTGTGTACCTCGAAGCCACCCCCGCTGAGTTCCAGGAGGGGGTCGTGACCCGCAGCGAGCTGAACGCGCTGCAGGCCGAGCCGCCCCAGTGGCTGCAGGATCTGCGACGGTCCGGCCCGCACCCCCGGCCGGTGGTCGCGGCCAAGCTCGGCGTCTCGATCGCCGGTCTCGCGCGCGGCGGGGTCACCGAGGCCCTCACCACGGAGCAGATCGACGCGCTGAAGCAGGAGAACCCGGAGTGGCTCCAGAAGGAGCGCACCACCCAGGCCGAGGTCCGCAAGGAAGCGGTCCGCATCAAGGAGAAGCACGCGGAGCGCGCAGAGCGGACCCAGCGGTCCGACTCCTGACCGGCGTGCGCCGCGGGCGCCGCCGATGCCCCGAAGTGCCCCGTCCCGGGCCGATCGGGTAGAGATCACCGGAATGCGGACGGCGCGCCGCGGGCAGAGCTGCGGGGTGATCTCGCAACTCCTCGCCAAGTTCCGGCGCCCCGGCGCACTCGTCTTCTCGGCCGACTTCGGCTCGACGTCCCGGTGGGTCGCCGGGCGGTCCTGGGCCTATCCCGACGGCGGTCCGGTCAATCCGGGCGACAGCAAACTCGATCATCTGACCGACGATCCCGCCTACAGCCGCAGCGGGACCTTCCGCGCCACCCGGCGGCCGGACGGCAACTGGGACACCGGCCTGCTGACCACCGAGGGCAGCGACGAGGGGTTCCTGCTGCGCGCGGAGGACGTGCTGGAAGCCCGGGTCCGATTGCCGGAGGCGGCCGGCGCCTGGCCCGCGATCTGGACCTGGCGGGACGGCGGCCAGGAGGTCGACGTCTTCGAGTACCACCCCGACAACCCGGACCTGCTGGAACTCTCCAACCACGTCCGGGGCGGCGGATCGCACTACTTCCGCGACGCCGCCGTCCAGCCCGGCGCATGGGTCGACCTCAAGGTCAAGTTCGGTGCGAACTCGGTCGTGTGGTGGGTCAACGGCACCCGCGCGTACGCCGACCGCAGCGGGGTGGGCCGGCGCTGGCGGGCGTACATCATCGTGAACCTGTCGGTGAGCGCGGGCCGCTACCACCCGGCCCCCGACCCGGCCGTCTCCGAGATGTCGTACGAAGTCTCCGACCTCCGCGTCTACCGCTCCTAGCCGTGCCCCACCGCCGCCGCCAGGCGCTCTTCCAGCCGTCGGAAGTTGCGCTCCCCGACCGCGCGCCAGATCACCCGGGGCGCCAGCGGCAGGTGCGCCATGATCAGTATCTGCTCCCCCGGGTCCGCGTCCTTGAGGATCATCCCGAGGACGGTGAGGAGCCTGCTCTTGGGCAGGGCGGCGCTGGCCGCGTCGCCGATCTCGTCCCACTCCGCCTGCGACACCACTGCCGGGACGAGCGGCAGCGCCTCGCGTTCCTCCTGGTCGAAGTGTTCCCCGACGGCCTGCGACACCTGCTCGAGCGCGGCGGCCAGCTCCTCTCCCCGGGCGCTCGCCCCGCCGGCCGTCCACGGCCCGAGGAGGGCGTCCGCCCGTTCGAGGCGGGCCGCCAGGTCGGCGTGCTGGACCCGCATGCGCTTCCACAACTCGCTTTGCCCGGGCGCGCGTTCGGCCAGCTTGGGCCACAGCAGCCGGGCCTCGACCTCGTGGTGGTGGTGCAGGGTGTCCAGCAGCAGCGCCACCCGGTCGGCGACCAGCCTGACCTGCGCGCGGCTCCCGTGGCGCACCCCGCGCACCCGGCCCGCCGCCTCCCGGAACTCACGCCGGAACATCCGGTGGACCACCACCATGTCGTGCGTGGTGATCGGTTTCCCCTGGTTCTCCATCGACGTCGACATCGCCCGTGACCCCCGTCCTGGTGGGATTACCGGGTTCCAGCGTGGGGGCCGGCCAGCCGTCTCCACCAGGGGCGCACGACGGCGCTCCAGCGCCCCCGGGGAGCCTGGTCTACACCAGGGTGCGGACTCTCTGGTCGCCGAGGTCGTAGCGGGCGGCGACGACGGCCAGCTTGCCGGTGGCCATGCGGCGGGCGATGTCGGATTCGGCGGCGAGCCGGTCGCGGGTGCGCCGGGCGTGCGCGTCGATGGTGGCGGCGATACGGGCCTCGCCCTGCTGGCCGTGGTCGATGGAGGGCCGGATCTGGTCGGCCAGGTACTGGATGTGCGCGGGCAGCTGCTCGCCGGTCTCGTCGGCGTGGACGGCGGCGCGGACCGCCCCGCAGGACTGGTGGCCGAGGACCAGCACCAGCGGTATCTCGAGTTCCAGCGCCCCGTACGCGACGCTGCCGAGCACGGCTTCGTCGAGCACCTCGCCCGCGGAGCGCACCGTCAGGAGGTCGCCGAGTCCCTGGTCGAAGACGAGCTCCGGCGGGACGCGGGAGTCGATGCAGCCGAGGACGATCGCGAAGGGGTGCTGGGCCCGGGTGAGTTGGAGCCGTACGGACGGCGACTCGTGCGGGTGCTCCTGGTGGTACGTGCGCCAGCGCCGGTTCCCGGCGGTCAGCCGGCGCAGGGCCTCCTCCGGGGAGACGGGCCGCCCGGCGGTCTCCGGCGCGATGGGTGCAGGAGCGGGAGCCGGGGCGGCGGAGGCGGTGAAGGCGGAACCGAGGGTGAGGACGGACCCGACGGCCGCCGAACCCGCCACGGCGGCGCGGAGCAGGCCGCGACGGCTGGGCGAAGGGGCCTCGACTGTCTGCGTGTTCGAATACATCGCGGGACCGTAACCCGGCGTCCGGGCCACCCGGCCGGGCGAGGGCAGGAATGGCGGGATGCCCGCCCGGATCCGGCCGAAACGAACCACGCCGAGATACACGTCTCAGCCTGTGGACGGCCGAGCCCCGCCGGGGGCACCGCACGCCCGGCGAGGACAATGGGCGCCATGCGTATTCGAGCAGTGCACACCGATGAACTGCCCCTGCTCCAGGCCATCGAGAGAGCGGCCGGGGAATGCTTCCGCGGCATCGGCATGCCGGAGATCGCCGACGACGAACCGCTGCCGCTCGACGAACTCGCCCGCTACCAGCGGGCCGGACTGGCCTGGGCCGCGGTCACGGAGGCCGATGCTCCGCTGGCCTACCTCATCGCCGACCGCGTCGACGGCAACCTCCACATCGAGCAGGTCTCCGTGCATCCGGACGGCGCGCGCCGCCGCATCGGCCGGTCGCTGCTGGACCATCTGGCGGCCCGGGCGGCAGCCGAGTCCATACCGGCGCTGACCCTCACCACGTTCGAGGACGTCCCGTGGAACGCCCCGTACTACGCCCGCTGCGGTTTCGAGCGCCTCGCCGACGGGGAGCTCAGCCCTGGCCTGAAGGACATCCGCGACCGCGAAGCGGAACACGGCCTGGACCGCTGGCCGCGGATCTGCATGCGCCGGGTCCTGTGATGTGCGGGACGGGGGTGGAGGTCCGCGGGTGCGCGGACCTCGTCACCCCGTCGCGCTGACGCTTCGGACGGCGCGGTCAGACGGGGCCGTCCTTGCCGTCGAGACGGGTGCGGCCGAACTGTTCGTCGAGGACCGACAGCCGGCGCCAGTACTCGTCCTCGTCGATCTCGCCGGTGGCGAACCGGCGGCCCAGGATCGCGATCGGCGATTTCTCGCCGTACGAGCCGCGGGTCGCGGCCCACGGTCCGCGCGGGCCGCGGCCGCCGCGCCACACCGTACGGCGCAGGACCGTGACGACGCCGAAGACGACGGCCGCCCAGATCAGCGGGACGAACAGGATCCACGGGCCGGGCCCGTCGTACGCCAGGGTGTTCATCTCGGTTCAGCTCCTCGGAAGGGGTTGCCTTGTCACTTCCGAGACTCGCCCCGGGAGGGTGCCCGGGTCGTCGTACGGCCGGCGGCAGTCCGGGTACGACCGCGGGAGTAGCCCACCGCGGAAGCGGCTTCAGCCCAGCCAGCCGGGCCTGACCAGCCCCGACTCGTACGCCAGCACCACCAGCTGGGCCCGGTCCCGCGCGCCGAGCTTGATCATGGCCCGGCTGACGTGCGTCTTCGCGGTCAGCGGGCTGACCACCAGCCGGCGGGCGATCTCCTCGTTGGACAGGCCGAGGCCCACCAGGGCCATCACCTCGCGCTCCCGCTCGGTCAGCCGCTCCAGCTCCGCCGCCGCCTCGGGCACTTTCGACCGGGCCGCGAACTCCGCGATCAGCCGGCGCGTGACCCCGGGCGAGAGCAGCGAGTCTCCCGCCACCACGGCCCGTACGGCACGCAGCAGTTCCTCCGGCTCCGTGTCCTTGACCAGGAAGCCGGACGCGCCGGAGCGGATCGCCTCGAAGACGTACTCGTCGAGCTCGAAGGTGGTCAGCATGACCACCCTCACCGCGCTCAGCCCCGGGTCCCCGGTGATCGTGCGGGTGGCGGCCAGGCCGTCGAGCACCGGCATCCGGATGTCCATCAGGGCCACGTCCGGGCGTAGTTCGCGCGCCAGCCGGACGGCCTCGGCCCCGTCGGCGGCCTCGCCCGCAACCTCGATGTCCGGCTGCGCGTCGAGCAGCGCACGGAAGCCGGCCCGCACCAGTGCCTGGTCGTCGGCGAGCAGTACGCGGATCACGAGTTCTCCTCGGTTCCCAGCGGGAGCCGGGCCAGTACCCGGAAGCCGCCGTCCGGCCGGGGGCCGGCCTCGATGGTGCCGCCCTGCGCGGCGGCGCGCTCGCGCATCCCGATCAGGCCGGTGCCGCTGCCGCCGGCGTCGCCGCCGGTGGCCGGCCCGTCGTCGTCCACGCGCAGTTCGAGCACGCCGGGCGGCCGGGCGATACGGATCCTGGCGGTCCGGGAGCCCGAGTGGCGCACCACGTTGGTGAGCGCCTCCTGCAGGATCCGGAACGCGGCGAGATCCGTGCCCGGCGGCAGCCCCCGGGCTGCGGCCTCCCCCTCCACCGAGACGGTGAGCCCGGCCGAGGCCGCCTGGTCGACCAGTTCGGGGAGCCGGCCGAGCCCGGGGGCGGGTGTGCGGGGTGCCTCGCCGGGGGCGCGCAGGGTGTTCAGGACCTGCCGGACCTCGCCGAGCGCCTCCTTGCTGGCCGCCTTGATGGTGGTGAGCGCCGTACGGGCCTGCTCGGGGTCCGTGTCGAGCAGGGCCAGGCCCACGCCCGCCTGCACGTTGATCACGGAGATGCTGTGGGCCAGTACGTCGTGCAGCTCCCGGGCGATCCGCAGCCGCTCCTCGTCCACCCGGCGCCGTTCGGCTGCCTTCCGCTCGGCCCGGTCGCGGGCCCACTGCTCCCGGCGTACGCGGACGACCTCGGACGCGGCGAGTACGGCGATCGCCCAGGCGGTGACGCCGCCCTCGGTCCCCCACGGCGCCGGGCCGTCGCCGGGCGGCGGGAGCCAGCGGTACAGCCAGTGCCCGATGAGCAGATGGCCGGCCCACAGGGCCCCCACCGCGCCCCAGGCGGCGTAGCGGTGTCCGGCGACGACGGCGGCGAAACAGGCCAGGGCGACACTGATGAAGACGGGGCCGTAGGGGTATCCGCCGGCGAGGTAGGCCAGCGTGACCGCGCAGACGCCGTACACGACGGGCACCGGGTACCGGTGCCGCAGGAGCAGCAGGGCCGGCCCGAGGAGCAGCAGGAGCCTGCCGAGCGCGCCGACCGGCTCCCGGTCGGGCTGGAGGTGGTGGACCCACCCGGTGGACGCCTGCGTGAACACGGCCACGAGCAGCGAGGACCGCCAGGGCAGCCGCCCGGCGCCCGTGCGCTCCGCCCAGTACTCCCGCCGCCGCTCCGCCATGCGGCCACGCTAGACCGCCGGGGGCGCCGTCGTCGTCCGCCGGGCGGGCCGATCGGGCGTACTCCCGGTGGAGTACGTACACCGCGTGGGGCGGGCCTGCGGTCTTGGACCGGCTACGTCGCGCGCAGGGCGTCGACGGCGATGCGGGCGGTGGTGCCGATCACGGCGTCGGCCGCGGGGAGGGTGGCTGCGGGGTTGGCGGCCCGGGTGAAGACGGCGACGGCGTAGCGGCCGCCGTCGGGGTACTCGATGACGCCGACCTCGTTGCGCAGGGTCGGCAGGCTGCCGGTCTTCCCGGCGACGTGGACGTCGTCGAAGGGGAATCCGGCGGCCATCCGGTGGGGCCACACCTGGAGTCCGAGCAGTCGGCGGATCGCTGCGCCGTGTTCGGGGGTGCAGGCCTCGTCGCGCCAGACGGCGGCGAGCAGCCGGGTCATGTCGCGGGGCGTGCTGCGGTTGCTGTGGGCCGGGTCGAGGGCGCGGAGCCGGGAGATGACGTGCGGATCGGCGAGGGCCCGGGCGCCGGCGGGCCCCGCGTCCTCCCGGACGGTGGCGAAGAGCGAGCGGAAGGTGTGGACGGCGCGGGTACGGGTGAGGCCGAGCCGGGCCGTGGCCTCGTTGACGCCGTCGAGGCCTATGCGTGCGAGGAGCAGGTCGGCGGCGGCGTTGTCGCTGACGGCCGTCATCAGGTACGCGGCGTCGCGCAGGGACATGCGCACGGGATCCAGCATCGCGGCCAGTCCGGTGGGGCCGGCGGTGCGGTCGCCCGGCGGGCACTCGACCTGTTCGCCGAGGTCGACCCGGCCGGCGGCGGCGTGCTCGTGGAGGGCGACGAGCAGGCAGAGCTTGTGCACGCTGGCGGTGACGACCGGCTGGTCCGCTCCGGCGTCGATCTCCGTACCGGAATCGATGTCGACGGCGTGCAGCCGGCCGGTGACGCCGGCTTCGGCGAAGGCCGCGCGAATGCGGTGGAGGGTGTGGTTCACAGCCAGTACTCCGCTGCCGGGCGCAGGTGGAGCGGCCGTGCGGGTACGTCGGCGGTCACCGCCGCAGTGTTCCACAGGGCGCGCGAGGTCGCTTCGGTGAAGGCGCCGACGGCGGCGTCGCCGCGGCCCTGCGGCCAAGCGACGCTGTGGCGCCAGGCGAGCGGGGAGCCGGCGAGGGGCCGCCAGACGATGTCCGCGTACGGCCCCGCGGCATCTGCCGACCCGGTGTCGCGCGGGACGAAGGCCACCGCGTTCGTGGAGAGGACGAGACCGCGGACGAAGCCGGTGCCGCGGCCCTGCCGGACGGTGGCGGGCGTGTAGCCGCCCCGGGCACAGGTGTTGAGCACGTCGTCGTGCAGGGCGGGGGCCTCGGCGCGCGGGAAGAGGACCAGGCCGTGTCCGGTGAGGGCGGCGAGGGGGACCTCGTCCAGTGTGGCGGCCGGGGCCTCGCGGGGCAGCAGCACGCCGAGTTCGCGGCGCAGGACCGGCCCGAGCTCCAGCCCGGCGAGGTCGCAGGGGTGCCGGACGAGCCCGACGTCCAGCTCCCGCGAGGCGAAGCGGGCCAGCTGCTCGGCGGTGGACAGCTCGTGGAGCTCCAGCTCCACGCCGGGGTGGTGCTGCCGGAAGGCGGCCAGGATCGCGGCGATCGCCTCGCCGGCGAGGTCGGGCGGCAGCGCGGCGCGCAGGAGTCCGCTCTCGCCGTTGCGGATGCGGCGGGCCGTGGCTGCGAGGGCGTCGGCCCGGGCGAGCAGCAGGCGGGCGTCCTCCAACAGCATCGTGCCGGCCGCGGTGATGGTCACCTGGCGGCTGGTGCGTTCGAAGAGCCGGACGCCGAGCTCGCGCTCCAGGCGCTGGATGCGCTGGGACAGGGGCGGCTGGGCCATCCCGAGCAGCTCGGCGGCACGGCCGAAATGTCTTTCTTCTGCAACAGCCACGAAGCACTGCAGATGCCGGATCAAGTCCACGGCCAGCAACGATATCGGAGATTGATGGATCCCCGATCGATAGGGATCTTGGACGGCGGCCGAGCGTCGGTGTTGTGCTCACGGCATGTCCTCGAACTTCGCGAACCCCTCGGCCTCGTTGCCGTCCCCCCACCGCTCCCACCGCTCCCGCCGCACCCGACGCGCCGCGCGCACCGCCGCCCTGGCCCTCGGCCTCGCGCTGACCGCCACGCTCACCGGCTGTACGGCGGGCCCGCGGCCACCCGCGGCGGCCGGGCCGACCGTGAGCGGGAGGGCGTCCGCATCCGCGTCCGCCCCCACCGCCGCGGCCGCCGACAGCCGGGAGCGGCTGACCGTCGACGGCGGCACCCGGGAGTACCTGGTGCACCGCTCCGCCGCGGACGGCGCGGGACCCCGGCCGCTCCTCATCGCCTTCCACGGACGCGGCGCCGACGCCGAGAACCTGCGGAAGCAGAGCGGCCTGGACCGCGCCGCCGAGGCCCGCGGCATGCTCGTCGTGTACCCCGAGGCCGTGGGCAAGGCCTGGGGCGCCGGCACCGCTCCCTCCGCGCAGCGGCCGGATCCGGACGCCGATGTCCGGTTCACCGAGGCCCTGGTCGCCGAGCTCGTGCGCACCGGCCGGGCCGACCCGCACCGGGTCTACGTCGCCGGGTTCTCCAACGGCGGCTCCATGGCCCTGCGGATGGCCGCGCAGCGGCCGGACCTGGTCGCGGGCGCGGCCTCGGTCTCCGGTGAACTCCCCACCGGGGCCGCCGCAGTGAAGCCCACCGGCCCGGTCCCCGTGCTGATCGTCTACGGGGCCGAGGACCCCGTACGCCCGCTGGCCGGACTGCCGAGTCCCGGGCCGGCCGGTCCCGGGGAGGAACCCATCACCGCGACCATGTCCGCCCGGGCGAGCGCGGAGGCGTTCGCCGCCGCAGGCGGGGCCGGCGATCCCGCCGAGGAGGGCAAGCCCGGCTACGACTCCGTCACCTGGCGGCCCGGCCCCGCGGGGGCGACCGTACGGCTGCTCGTCATGCACGGGGCGGGCCACACCTGGCCGGGCTCGGCCGTTCCGCCGCCCGCGGGCTTCGGCCCCGTCAGCACCGCACTGGATGCGAGCAGCACCGTGCTCGACTTCCTTTCCGCCGGGCGACGTTGACGGCAGCCGTCGCCTCGGCACGATGCGCATGGCGGCGCGCGCCACACCAGGGTGACCGAGTGTGGTGCGCGCCGCCATGGGCGCGGCCGCCGGCCCTCCCTACTGTTCAGCCATGACGAGCCAACTTCCTTTCCTGCGGGAGCGCGTCGCGCTGGTGACCGGCGGCGGCAGCGGCATCGGCCGGGCCTGCGCGATCGCCCTGGCCGAGGCGGGCGCCACCGTCCACGTGGTCGACATGGGCGAGGAGTCGGCCCGGAGCGTCGCCGCACTGGTCGGCGGGCAGGCGCACGTCGTCGACCTCGCCGACCCCGCCGCGATCGAGGGGCTGCCCGCAGCGGTGGACATCCTGGTCAACAGCGCGGGCCTGCAACACGTCGCCCCCATCACGGACTTCCCGGCCGAGCGCTTCACCCGGATCCAGCAGGTGATGGTCACCGCGCCGTTCCTGCTGCTGCGCCACGTGCTGCCGCACATGTACGCGGCCGGCTGGGGCCGGGTGGTCAACATCTCCAGCGTGCACGGGCTGCGCGCCAGCGCCTACAAGTCCGCCTACGTCGCCGCCAAGCACGGCCTGGAGGGGCTCAGCAAGGTCACCGCGCTCGAGAGCGCCCCGTACGGCGTGACCAGCAATTGCATCAGCCCCGGTTACGTGCGCACGCCCCTGGTGGAGGCCCAGATCGAGCAGCAGGCCGCCGCACACGGCATCGGGCCCGACGAGGTGCTGTCAGAGGTGCTGCTCACCCGGTCCGCGCTCAAGCGCCTGATCGAGCCCGAGGAGGTCGCGGCGGCCGCCGTGTGGCTGTGCGGGCCGCA
The DNA here is from genome assembly GCF_041200175.1 of Streptomyces sp. R33. Classification (NCBI taxonomy): domain Bacteria; kingdom Bacillati; phylum Actinomycetota; class Actinomycetes; order Kitasatosporales; family Streptomycetaceae; genus Streptomyces; species Streptomyces sp. R33. The sequence continues at coordinate 1,003,632 of NZ_CP165727.1, forward strand.
CGCCGGCTACCTCACCGGAACCTCGCTCCCCCTCGACGGGGGATGGACCGCCACGTGAACGATTCGGCCACCAAAAATTAACTACCGGTCAGTAGACAGGGAGGGCGAGCATGCGGATTCTGGCCCCGTACATGTCATTTCAGCCAATGAAGCCCATGAGGAGCGCCCCCACATGCGCAGCACCCGCGCCCGCATCCGCACGCTCGCAACCGCCACCGGCACTGCCACGGCCACCGTCGTCCTGATGCTGGCCCCCGTCGCCTCCGCCCAGGCCGCCCCGGTCCCCACCCCGGCCCCGGCTGCCGCCCCGGCCGCGGCGACGGCCTCCGCTCCCGGCGGCAACGCGCTCATCCGCGGTATCGACTACGGCACGTGGAAGCGCGACGTCGCCGCCGTCATGGCCACGGCCCGCCCGTACGTCGAGCAGCGCATCGCCCGGTCGCCCGCCGGCGAGAAGCCCGCGATCGTCCTCGACATCGACAACTCCTCGCTGGAGACGGACTTCCACTGGTTCTGGACCTTCCCGACCCCGGCGATCTCCGAGGTCCGCGACCTGACCCGGTACGCCGACGAGCACGGTGTCGCCATCATCTTCGTCACCGCCCGCCCGGGGATCATCCACTCCCTCACCGAGCACAACCTCAAGGCGGTCGGCTACCCCGTCTCGGACCTGTACGTCCGGGACCTGCCCGACCTCTTCAGCGAGGTCAGCACCTACAAGACGGCCAAGCGCGCCCAGATCGAGGCCCGCGGCTACACGATCATCGCGAACATCGGCAACAACAACAGCGACCTGGTCGGCGGCCACGCGGAGCGCACCTTCAAGCTGCCGGACTACGACGGCAAGCTCTCCTAGTCCGGATCACGGTTGCCGGCCGCCTCTGCGCAGGCGGCCGGCTCCCGACCGCGGTCCGTGTCAGGGGCGGATCCCGTCGCAGGTGACCTGGAGGTGGCGCGGGCCGCGCAGCACCGCGTTCTGCCGGTAGGGCGGCGGGTCCTCGACCAGGCGCGGGTTCTCCAGGCGGCGGGCCAGCTCGCTCAGCGCGAGCTGCGCCTCCAGCCGGGCCAGCGGGGCGCCGAAGCAGCTGTGGATGCCGCTGCCGAGGCCCAGGTGCTGGATGTCCTTGCGGTACGGGTCGAAGCGGTCCGGGTTCTCGAAGCGGTCCGGGTCCCGGTTGCCGGAGGCGAGGATCAGCCACATCGAGGAGCCCTTGGGGATGGTGACCCCGCGGACCTCGATGTCGACGAGCGGGGTGCGCTGCGGCAGCAGCTGCACCGGCGGTTCGAACCGCAGCAGCTCCTCCACCATCGGCACCGCGAGCCCGGGCGTCTCGCGCAGCTGCTTCAGGACGTCCGGGTTGCGCAGCAGCGTGAGCATCCCGTTGGTGATCAGGTTGACGGTGGTCTCGTGGCCCGCGATCAGCAGCAGGGCTGCCGTGCTGAGCAGCTCCATCGTGCTCATCGACTCGTCCTGGCCGTGCCCGGCGGCCAGTTGGGAGAGCATGTCGTCGCCGGGGTTCTTGCGGCGCTCCTCGATCAGCCCGGCCAGGTACATGCCGAGTTCCATCCGGGCGTCGTGGGTGATCTTGTCGCGCTCCTTCGCGTCGGCGTCCGGATCGGGGTCCAGGCTCGCGGCCAGGGTGTCGGCCCAGACGTGGAAGCGTGGCTCGTCCTCGCGCGGCACACCGAGCAGCCGGCAGATCATGGTGACGGGGAACGGGTAGGCGAACTGGTCGACCAGGTCGATCCGGGCCGGGTCGCCGAGGTTGTCGATGAGACCCGTGACGATGCCCTTGAGGTCGTCGCGCATCCCCTCGATGCGGTGCGGGGAATGCGGCGGCCCGAAGGGCCGGTTGGTCATCCGGCGCAGCCGGTCGTGCTCCGGGGGGTCCAGCTTCAGGAAGCTCGGCGGCAGGGCCGCGGCACCTTCGTCCTCGCTCTCGGCGAGCGGATCCCCCGCCGTCGCGGCCAGGTTGCGGGCCTCGGAGCTGAGCCGCGGGTCGTGCAACAGGCTCTGGATGTCGTGGTACTTGCTGATGACGTACGGGCCGTCCCCGTCGTGGAACACCGGGGTCTTGCGCAGCTCCTCGTACAGCGGGTACGGATTCGCGCGGTTGGAGTAGTCGAGGATGTCGCTCAGGATGCCTTGCTTCATGCCGGGTCCTCCGGAGGGCGGGCGGGTCAGTGCCCGGCGGGGGTGAACGTCATCCGCCGGTCGGCCGGCGAATATCCGCTGAGGGTGATGGTCGGCCCGTGCGTGGGCACGGACGGGTCGGGGAAGTCCGCGGGCAGGGGCTTTTGCCCTTCGGGGCGCCGGTCGACCGTGGGGAACGGCGGCGGGAACGGGGCCGTGGCCTCGATCTGCTGCTCGTAGAACTGCAGCCAGCGCGAGTTGTCGAAGGTGACCGCCCCGATGACGCGGCCCTGGTATCCGTAGACGCCGGTGAAGCGGCGCTCGGCGCGCGAGCCCTGCGCGATCATGATCTCGGTCCCCATCGAGGGCACGCCGACCGACTTGATGTTCACCCCGAACTGGGTGGACCAGAAGGCCGGCACCCAGATGTGGGGGCGGCGCTCGGTGCTCTCGCTGAGCATGTTGTGGGCCGCGGTCTCGGCCTGGGAGACGGCATTGCCCCAGTGCTCCAGGGACAGGAACTGGTAGCCGAACAGCGGGTGCGGGGAGCGGGCGACGTCGCCCGCCACGAAGATGTCGTCGGTGACGATGCCGCGGATGTCGAAGGCCCGGCAGCCCGCGTCGCAGGCGATGCCGCGGGGGCCGGCGCCGAGCCCGGAGCCGGTCAGCCACTCGGTGTTGCGCTGGGCGCCGAGCGAGACGACCACGACGTCGCACTCCAGGGACGTGCCGTCGGAGAAGTGCGCGGCGCGGACCCGTCCGGTGGTGTCGCCCTCGAGGCCGGTGACCATCACGCCGGTGCGCAGGTCGACGCCGTTCTCCCGCTGCATCTCGGCGGCGACCGCGCCGACGACCCCGCCCAGCGCGCCGACGAGCGGCGCGTCGCCGCGTTCGGCGACGGTGACCTCGAGCCCGCGCTCGCGGCAGGCGGAGGCGATCTCGGAGCCGGTGAACCCGGCGCCGATGACGAGGACCCGGCGGGGGCCGGCGTCGAGCCGCCGGGCCAGGGCCGCGCCGTCGTCGCGGGTCCGCAGGACGAACACGCCGTCGAGCTCCGCCTCGGCCGGGTTGGGCCAGGGCCGGGCCCGGACGCCGGTGGCGATCAGCAGCCTGTCGTAGGGCACCTCGTCGCCGTCGGCCAGCTTGACCCGCCTGGCCGCCATGTCCAGGCCGCTGGCCGCCACGCCGAGGCGCCACTGCGCGTCGATCTCCCGACGGCGGGGCAGCGCGGTGCGCTCCGCCGCGCCCTTGCCGAGGAGGGCCTGCTTCGACAGGGGCGGGCGGTCGTACGGTTCGTACGGCTCGTCGCCGATCATGGTCAGCGAGCCCTTGAAGCCCTTGTCGCGCAGGGTCTCGGCACCGCGCAGACCGGCGAGCGAGGCTCCGACGACGACGATCCGGCCGTCCGCCTTGAGGCGATCCAGAGCTGCGTCAGCCATCGGATGCCTCCCCGCCGCCGGCGCCGGGGGCGGCCGCGGCCATGTCCAGTTCGTCGACGAGGATGGCCTGGACGGGACAGGCGGCGACCGCCTGGGCCACCCGCTCGCGGTATGCGTCCTCCGCCTGCGGGTCGTAGAGCAGGCCCTCGTCTCCGTGCATCGCGAAGACGTCGGGTGCGAGGAAGGCGCACTGCGCGTATCCCTGGCACCGGTTGAGATCGACGACAAGCCTCAGCAAGGTCCAGTCCTTTCGTTGGCCCCTCCGACTCCCGGCCAGCGTGCGGCGCGCGGACCGGGAGGGCCCGTCCGGCAAGGCCATTGGGGTGACGGCCTGGCAGGTGTCACGGGGTCCGCCGTGCGGTGCGCAGGATGTACAGGCTCAGGAGCAGGGCCCAGCCCGGGAAGACGAGCTCGCTCCAGGGCAGGCTGGAGCCGACCACCAGCAGGAGCAGCCCGACCAGGGTGCCGACCATGACGAGCGGCCTGGGGAAGACTCCGAGCTTGCGTCCGATGGTCGAGGTCGCCAGGACGAAGACGGCGGCCATCCGCATCCCGTACGTCGTGAGCAGCGTGTACGCGAAGTGCCGGCCGAAGCCGTTGGGATCCTCGGCGTCGAGCACGGTCCCGGCGGCCGCGACGGCAGTGAAGAGGCAGGCGACGAAGACCAGTCCGCTGCCCAGGAAGACGGTGGCGATGAACCGGTCCTCGGCGTCCCCGGTGTGCTGGCGCAGCGCGCCCATGAACCAGAGGAAGGCGATCCCGGCGAACGGGACGAGCTCCAGCGCCCATTGCAGCTCCCCCCGCCTGCCCGGGGCGATCTGCACCTGGTCGCCGCCGCCCCCTTCGGGCAGCGCGAGCCGTGCGAGCACCATCGCCGCGGCGAGCAGGACGGCGAAGACGACCCCGGCCAGGCCTGCGGCCTTGGGAGTGCTCAGGTTCTGTTCCCGGGTCGTCCCCGATGCTCCCTGTGTCATGGCTCCAGCAAGCCGCCCGCCGGGCCCGCGTGCCAGCGGGGCGGCGCGGTCGGGTGACGCAGCGGTACGGGGCCTGCGGCATACGGGTCGGGCGGGGGCCACCGCGGATCCCGCGGCGGTTCCCGCCCGTTCCCGCCCGTTCCCGCCCGTTCCCGTCCGATATCCCGGACGGCCGGCTAGACGGTCGTGATGAGGAGGCCGCCCGGCTCGCCCGCTCCTTCCTCCTGCTGCGGCGGCGCCGTCCGGGGTGCGCCCGGGCCGGTGCCCGCGACGATGAGCGCGAGCAGGACGGCCGCGGCCTCGCTCTGCAGGATCCGGGCGGCCTGCACCAGGCGGTGCGGGTCCGGAGCCGGGATGGACAGGGCCAGGCATTCGGCGTTGGGGCCCGAGGTGATCGGGACGGCCGCGCAGACCGTGCCGAGGGCGTACTCCTGCAGGTCCAGCAGGGGGGTGCCCGGCCGGCGGCCGTCGAGCTGCCGGAAGAGGTCCTCCTGACGGGTGAGGGTGTGGGCGGTGAACCGCTCCGCCCGGTGCCGGGAGAGGTGGTCCTTGCGGCCGTCGGGAGCGAGCTGGGCCAGCAGGGCCTTGCCGACGGCCGAGGCATGGGCGGCGGCCCGGAAGTCGACCCACTCCTCCACGAGCGGTGTCGCCGGACCGTCGGCGTACTGGGTGATGCACACCTCACCGTCGGTGTAGCGGGCCACGTAGACGGCGGCGCCGACCGCGTCCCGTACCCAGGCGAGGGTCTCCTGCAGATGTCCGCGCCCGTCGCCGGACGCCGTCTCGGTCAGTAAGAGCGCGCGGCCGGCGATGTACGCGCCGGGGCCGGCCGGGGCGGCCAGGTTCGCCCGTACCAGCTGCTCCATCACCCGGGCCAGCACCAGCTGCGGCAACCGCGTCTCACGGGCGATCTGCGCGAGGCTCACGCCCCCCGAGTAGCGGCCCACGACCTCCAGGACGCGCAGCGCCCGGTGGACGGTCTCCATCGCGACCGGAGCGAGCCGCGCTTCGGCGCCGCTGCGGGCGGCCGGGGCCGGCTGCGGCTGCCTGAGGGCCTCGAGCGCCCAGGCGTTCGCCTCGTCCGTCAGGTGCAGGAGGTTCAGGCGTGCGTGCTGGGCCACCGCCACGGCCACCTGCGGTCCGAGGAGGAACACCTCGCCCAGATCGTGGTCGTCACTCCAGCTGCAGGCGGTCACGGCCCGGCGCAGCCGGGCGGGGAGCCGGTACGGGGGCCGCCCGCCGTGGCCCCGTACCGCCGTCAGGGCGGTGAGGTCCTGGGTGGTGATCGGCGGCGAGGTCCAGATGACCGAGGCGCCGAGGGCCTCCTCCAGGTTCTCCGGGACCTCCGGCAGGTGCGGCAGACCCTCGTCCGGCGGCAGCACCTCGGCCAGCGCCTTCCAGTGCCGGGCGGTGGCCACCTCGGCGCGTGCGAGGTGGTGGAGGTGGAGCAGGCGGGCCGCGGTCTGCGAGCCGGCTCCTGCCGCGTACTGGAACCAGAACTGTGCGCCCTCCATCCGGTCGGCCAGGTGCAGGAGGCAGCCGAACAGCAGCGCCGGTTCCGCCCCGTGGGGCCAGGTTCCGGCGGCCAGGGCGAGTTCGGCGAAGGAGCGGCTCTCCGCCAGGGACCAGGCCAGGTCGTCCAGGAGTCTTGCGGCCCGTGCGTGGCAGGCGGCGTCCAGTACGAGGTCGTCCGCCGGGGTGGGCACCAGCGCGGGCAGGGGCGCCGGTCCGGCGAGGGGGGCCGGTGCCGGAACGGCGCCCCGGCCGGTGGCGCCGGTCGCCGATCGGGCCCGGTCCGCCGCGATGCGGCGGGCGATGCGCCGCCGGGCGGCGTCCTCGTCGTAGCCGGCGTACTCCTCCATCAGCACCTGGGCCCGCCCCAGTGCCGCCGCGAGCTCCTCCCCCGGCACGGCGTCGCGGTCGGCCGTCATGTCGCTCACTGGCCCTTCTCCTCTCCGGGAGCCCAGTCCGCCCCGAGTTTCTGGGACAGGATTCGGCTTGCGCCTCGAATGTGGGAACGCACCGTCGCGGGGGAGATCCCCATCATCCGGCCGACGGTTCCGCTGTCGTACCCCAGCAGGAAGGCCAGCAGCACCACGTCGTAGTGCCGCTCGGGCAGGCACGCGATCGCCGCGTACAGGCCGAGCTTGGACTCCAGCAGTTCCATGCGCTGCCGGGAGGCGCGGCGCAGGGCGGCGAACCAGGCCGTTTCCACCATCGCCGCCGGCCGGCCCAGGACCGCCAGCCTGCGCGCGACGTGTTCCCGCAGCACCGCCCAGGCGAATCCGTGCAGGCTCGCCTCCTTGAGCGCCTGGCGCCACACCTTCAGCAGGAACGTGAACACGTCGTCGACGACGTCCTCGGCGTCCTCGCGGGAGCCCAGCTGCAGGTGTGCGTAGCGCAGGTAGGCGCGGTGGTGCTGGGAGTGGAACGCGCTGAACTCCACCGGCAGGACGCCGGCCAGCTCGCTGGAGACCGCCCGGTCCCCGGACGGGTCGAACTCGCCCTCACTCATGCGCTCCTCCAGGGATGCCGGTCATCGCCGGTACGAGCGGTCGCGGCCCGGGTCCTCGCACCCGGGTGGCGTGGGTGTCTCCTGAGGGCCTCGAAAGCGACGAGTATCAGCACGGGAGTCACGGTCTGGACAGGATTCACGTCGGCGGGAAGCCTTCCGGTGAAATGAACGGAACGGGCATGCCTGCCCCCCCACATCCAGCAGCCGGCCCCACCGGCTGCTCCCCCAACACCACCCCATCGGAAAAGACGCCCGAATGTGCACGGCTGTCGACGGAAATCTTTCGGGAAATGGCGCGTCTGCTCCGCTGCGCGCCCCCCTTGCCGCCGCGTACGCCCCTACTCCACCACCAGGTCGGCCCGCGTCCGGCCCGCGGCGATCAGCCGGGCGTTCGCCTCGTCCGAGCGCGTCACCCACTCCTGCGCGTGGGCCGGAGCCTTCCCGTGGCGGACGTGACGGTCGACCAGCCGCCGGACCCGCACGGTGTCGTCGGGGGCGAGGAACCAGACCTCGTCGAGGAGCGCCCGTACCGCCGCCCACTCCCCCGCCTCGTACAGCAGGTAGTTGCCCTCGGTGATCACCAGGTGCACCGCCGGGTCCACCGGGATGCTCCCCGCGACCGGCTCCTCCAGCGAGCGGTCGAAAGCCGGAGCGTAGACGGCTGCGGACTCGGGTGTGCGCAGCCGCCTCAGCAGCGCCGCGTACCCGGCGGCGTCGAAGGTGTCCGGCGCTCCCTTGCGGTCGGCCCGGCCCAGCCGTTCCAGTTCGGCTTGGGCGAGGTGGAACCCGTCCATCGGTACGACCACGGCCAGTTCGGGGCCGAGCACCTGCGCGAGGCGGGCCGCCAGGGTCGACTTGCCGGCTCCGGGCGGCCCGGCGATGCCGAGGATCCGGCGGGTGCCCGACGCCGCGAGCGCGCGGGCGCGCCGCTCCAGTTCGGTGAATTCCATCCGCCCATCCTGCCCGGACCGGGCGGGTGCCGGGTGCGGCTCATGCCCCGGCCGGTGGCGGGGGCGTGTGGGGGTCGGTGCCGACGCGGGCGATGAGCAGGGCGATGTCGTCGTCCGCCGACGCCGGGACCAGGTGGGTGATCAGCGAATCGCACAGGTGGTCCAGCGAGCCGTGCGGTTCGGCGAGCAGGCGGGTGAGTTCGGTCAGGCGCTCGTCGATGTCGCTGCCGCGGGCTTCGACGAGGCCGTCGGTGTACAGGACGAGGAGGCTGCCCGGCGCGAGGGTGAGGTCGGTCGTGGTGAAGGTGGTACCGCCGACCCCCAGCGGGGTGCCGGGCGGCAGGTCGAGGAGGTGGACCGTGCCGTCGGGCTCCACGGCTGCGGGCGGCGGATGCCCGGCGCGGGTGATCCGGCAGCGGCCGGTCTCCGGATCGGCCACGGCGTACAGGAAGGTGGCGATCATCGGCTCGGCGAGATCGTCCAGGGTCGCTTCCAGCTGGTGCATCAGGGCCTCGGGGGCGAGGTCGAGCCGGGCGAGGGCGCGCACACTGGCGGAGAGCCGTCCCATGACCGCCGCGGCCGTGATGCCGTGGCCCATGACGTCCCCGATGAGGAGGGCGGCCTTGCCCCCGGGGAGGTGCAGGACGTCGTACCAGTCGCCGCCGATCTCGTTGACGTCGCTGGCCGGCAGATAGCGGTGGGCGACCTCGATGCCGGGCGGCGGGGTGATGTGCTGGGGCAGCATGCTGCGCTGCAGGATGACGGCGGTCTCGTGTTCGCGGTGGTAGAGGCGCGCGTTGTCGATGCTGATGGCGGCGCGGGCGGCGAGCTCGCCCGCGAGGGTGACGTCGTCGGGCCCGAAGGGGCCGACGGGGCTGGTCCGGTAGAAGGTGGCGACGCCGAGGACGAGGTCCCGGGCGATCAGCGGCGCCATCATGAACGAGTGCACTCCGACGGGCAGGAGCTGTGCGGGCCGGCTCGTGTGACGGGCGGCGGAGGCGACGACCTGCTCGTCGAGGTGGGCGATCAGGAAGGGCCGGCGGGCGGCGAGGGCCTGGGTGTAGGGGGCGGCCGCCGGGAAGACGAGGGTCCTGCCCAGGGGGGCGAGGATGCCGATCACGGCAGAGCCGGTCAGCGGGGCCTTGCCCAGGCGCCGCATGGCCACGCCCCCGGCCAGTCCCGGGCCGGGCTCGTCGCCGCGGGCGAGGGTGTCCAGTACGTCCACGGTGGCGGCGTCGGCGAGCTGCGGTACGGCGAGGTCGGCCAGCTCCTGCGCGGTGCGCTCCAGCTCGAGGCTGGCGCCGATGCGGACGCTGGCCTCGCTGAGCAGGGCCAGCCTGCGGCGGCCGGCCTCGGCCTCGAGGTGGTCGTGCTGCTGCTCGGTGATGTCGAGCAGCGAGGCGATCACGCCGATCGGGCGGCCGCCCGGGTCCTCCACCCGGACGTACGAGCACGACCACACCCGGTCGTGGACCGGGTCGGCCGGGGTACGGCCCGTGCGGCGGCGGTCCAGCACCGGCTCCCCGGTGGCCAGGACCAGCCGCATCGCGTCCTCCATGTCCTCGGCGTTCACCTCGGGCAGGACCTGTGCGAGGCGGCGTCCCACGTGGGAGGACTCCGAGAGGCCGTTCATCGCCTCCAGGGCCGGGTTGACCTGGAGGAATCGCAGTTGCGTGTCGAGGATGGCGATGCCGACGGGCGAGCGGGCGAACAGCCCGTCCCAGACCGCCGACGATCCCCGGATCCGGCGGGCCGCGTGGGCATCGGCGGCGAAGACCAGGACCGAGGAGGCGCCGTGGCGCCGTCCGGGCACCGGGCCGGCCCAGATCTCCACCTCCAGCGGGTGCCCGTCCCGGTGCCAGGCGGTCACGGTGCCCATCACCCCGCGCCCGGTCACGGCGGTCTCCCACAGGGCACGGCCGAGGCTGCGGTCGGCTCCGGGGTGGAGCAGGTCGGCGATGTGCCGGCCGACGATCTGCGGCGGGGTGTAGCCGAGCAGTTCCTGAGCCGCGCGGTTCCAGCGCACGATGGTGCCGTCCGCGCTGGTGGCCAGCTGCGCGACGGTCAGCGAACCGAGCCACCCGCCGGCATCCTGGGCGGCGCCGCTGATCAGATCCTCGATCGGCGTCTGCTCGTTCATCCGGCCTCCACACCCCCATGGTCGCTCCGGGGGCCCGGGACCGCTCCCCGGCGCGGTCAGGGGCGTGCGGGCCCGGCCGCAAAGCCGCCCGCCCCGGCAGCAGCCGCGCGGCGCCGGATCAGCCGTCCGTGCGCCGGGCAGCGACGAATGCTGCGAACTCCGCGAGCGTGGCGTCGCGCAGCTCCTCCTCCCCGACCGTGATGCCCAGCGTGTCGTGAACGGCGACGGCCATCTCGACGATCATGAGCGAATCGGTCAGCAGGTCACGCATGGGCGCGCTCGCCCGTACCTCGTCGGACGGAATTTCGAGCCTCTCGATGAGCAGTTCACTGAGCGCGTCGAGGACGGATTCCGGGGCGGAAGTGGTCACGGAAGCAGTAACGGAAGCAGTCACGGAGGCTCTCATTTGCGATATCGGTGCCATAGCAGCAGGGTGACGGAGGAAGGTCCCTATCGTGCTCAAATAGGTACCACGTCAGGGCATTTACTCAAAGTCCCTCCCCGCTACGCCTGTTGATGATTCCAAACGTGAGAGTGGTGATCATTCGTGTCGGAAAGCATGGCCGATGTGATCGAGGTGGCCGGTGCAGAACTCAGGTACGTGAAGCGGCTGCTCGGCGAGGCCGGGGAGAGCACCTGGGACCGCTTCCTCGACTGGCTCGTCGACGACTGGTTCCGGCTGGAAGTCGCAGGGCTGGAGAACATTCCGGCTGAAGGACCGGCCGTCATCGTCGCCAACCACTCGGGCGCCTGGGGGCTCGACGGCTTCGTTCTCCAGAAAGTTCTCACGCGCGGCCTCAGCCGGCGGCTGCACGTACCCGCGGCTCATCTCGTATTCCGGTTCCCTGTCATCGGTTCGTACGCCCGCAAGAAGGGCGCCATTCCGCTCGATCCGACGCTGGGATGGGAACACCTGACCGCCGGGGAACTCGTCGGGGTGTTTCCCGAAGGAATGACCGGTCTGGAAAAGCCCTTTCGCAAGCGCTACCAGCTCCGTCCCTTCAGCCCCGGGTTCGCGCTCTCCGCGGTCCGGGCCGGCGCACCCGTCGTGCCGGTGTCCGTCATCGGCGCCGAGGAGGCCTGCCCCCGGCTCGGCGAAATCCCGGCCCTGGCACGCCTCTTCGGCCTTCCCTACTTCCCGGTCACCCCGCTGTTCCCGCTGCCCTCGAAGTGGCTCGTGACCATCGGCGAGCCGATCCCCGCGCCGCGGCGGCCCGAGTCCTACGCCGCCCGCTCGGCCGCGGCCCGCCTGCTGTGCGCCGAGTCCCAGGCTGCCGTGCAGGCCTTGGTGGACCGGGAGCGGCGCAGGCGGGACACGCCGTTCTGGTAGCGCCCGCCTCCTGGGACCGGCCCGTCCGCCCTCGGCCACCGCCCGGGGATGACTGCCGAAGCGTGCACGAGGTCGGCGGGCCGGGCGCGCGGAGGGTGCGCCGTTCGTCTCAGTCCGTCGTCTCAGTCCGTCAGCCGCTTGGCTGCCCGCCGTACCCCGTCGGCCGCCGTCGCGCACCGTTCGGCGTGGCCCAGCAGGACCATGCGGAACCGCTCCCCCTCCTCGTCGGTGCTCCAGCCGCTGTTCCCGGCACAGGCCGCGAGGCTCTCCGCGTGCCGCTCCAGCCGGTCGGCGCTGGCGTGCGCCAGGGCGCCGTACGCCGCCGGGGCGTATCCGAACGCCGAGACCGGCACCGCCGTCGGCATGCCGACCGTCACGCGCCCGTCGCCCGGCCGGGCGGCGAGGTCCTCGAGCGCCACGACCAGGGTCCGCGGATCGAGCGTGTCCGGCAGCCGGTCCGCGGTGATCTGCGGGGTGATCACCACCGGGCGGGCCGCCTCCGTGACGGCCCGTACGATCTGCTCGGCGACGAGCGCGGCGAACCGCGAAGCCGCGCATCCGGTCGGTGCCCCGCACAGCGGCGGCATCCCCGAAGGCAGCGCCCTCGCCGACGGCCCCGACGGCCCCGGCTCCGGGCGGCCCTCGCCGTCCAGGCCGCGCAGCCAGCCGGGCACCCGCAGGACCTCGGTCCCGGCCTCGACCGCCAGGTCCTGCCACACGAAGTCGGCCCGTACGGGGTACACCGCCGCGGCGACCGGCGGCCAGCGGCGGAGCGCCTCGCCCACGGCGGCCTCCGGGGAGGCGGCGGCGCCCACCGCGAGCAGGGCCAGCGCCTGGAGCACGGTCCCGGCGGCGGCCTCGGACACCAGCGCGAGTGCGTGCGCGACGGCCGGTCCGGCGGCCTCCGGCTCGGTGCCCTCGCGGCCCGCGCCCCGCGCCGTCATCCGGCCCGCCGTCGAGGCGGGGTCCGGGTCGGCGAGGTACGGTGCCAGGCGGCGCCGCAGCGCCTCGGCCCGGCCCTCGTACGACCTGCTGTCCGCAGCCGCCGTGGCCGCCGCGAGCACCTCGCTGAGCAGCGTGTCCTCGACGGCTGCGGCGCCCGCGACCACGCGCCGGGCCAGCCGCTGCATGCCGCGCTGCCAGTCGTGCCACTCCAGCGTGCCGTCCCCGCGCCGGGCCGAGATCGCCCGGTCCACGTACTCGGCCAGCAGGGCGCCCAGCTCGCCGGCCGGAACCGCCGCGTCCCGGGGCAGCGGCACGTGCGGCGAGAGACCGTACCGCTGCCCGCCGGCCGTGAGGCCGACCGCGGGCGCGAGGGCCCCCGCCTCGTCCGCCGCCGCGAGCAGGCCCGCGGCGTCGGCAGCGGCCAGCGGCAGGAGGAACGGCCCGAAGGGGGTGCGCAGTTGTACCGGGCGGCCGGAGCGGGTGCGCCGCAGGAAGGCCAGCAGCGCGCGCGTCACGCCGTCCCGGGTCAGCATGTCCAGCCCGAGGGCGCGGGCCGGGGCATCCGCCCACGGCAGGCGCTGGGCGAGCATCGCCGCGCTGAACACGGCGTTCTCCAGGGGCCAGGCCGTCGCGGGACGTCGCGACGTGGTGGCCGGGCTGTCGGCAGTGGTCATCGGTCGGTCTCCCTCGTGGGTCACTTGTCGCGCAGCATGTAGGGCTGATTGCCGACGACTTCGCCGTCGTATGCGCCGATCAGCTTGTTGACCTGGTCCCGGTGATGCGCGAACTCCCCGCGCAGCGCGTCGGAGTAGGCCTGCGGGGCGTGCGACAGCGGGTAGTCGTACGACTCGTCCAGCCAGGCCAGTTCGACCCAGCTGTCGGGGATGTCGTTGGGTGAGGCCGGTCCGCGCCCGTCCAGCCCCGGGATCACGTCGTGCTTGTTGACGAGGCTGATCACCTGGGTGGTGTGGTCGGCGGGCCGCTTGCTGTCGATCGGGGAGCCGATCGCGACCACGTGCGTGACCCGGTAGGTGGAGGAGACCTCCACGTCGCTCGCGAGGTTCATGGCGGTCATCCCGCCCAGGCTGTGCCCGATGATCATGAGCTCCGCGCCGGTGGGCAACCCCGCCCGCCGCAGCAGCTTCTTCGCGGCACGGGTGTACGTCGTGTCGGTGCGCAGCAGTCCGTCGAACGCGCCGACGAGGTCCTGCGGGGTGCTGTTGCTCAGCAGCCCGAAGCTCGTGCCGGGCAGCAGGAGCACGTACCGTACGGCGCCGTCGGCGCACGCGACGCGGCGCAGCAGCACCAGGCCGTGGTTGCCGAGGGCTCCGATGTCGCCCACGTAGCTGACGATGTCGTTGCGGGAGGTGGCGAGCACCTTCGCGAGGATCGGGTCCGGCTCGGTGCGTTCGGCGCGGCCGGGCCCGGGGTTGAGGAACTTGAGGACCGAACTCGGCAGCCCGAGGAAGGGATCGGTGGTCGGCACGCCGCCGGCGAGCGTCACCCAGGAGAAGTCGTCGTTGACCGGGTTCTCGTCGAGCAGGCCGAGCAGGGCCATCAGCTCCATGATCACGGGGCTCACCGTGGTCAGGGCGCGGGTCACGCCCAGCAGCTCGATCAGCGCGTACATCGCCCGCAGTGCCTCGAGCCGGTTCCCGGCCACCATGGCGTCGGTGAGGCGGCGTGCGGCCGGGGAGGCGAGGCCCGGGTGATCGGCCGCGGCAGCCTTGATCCGCAGGGCGAAGGCGTCCACGGCCATGGCCACCTTGGCGGGGCGGCGGTACGTCATGCTGCCGGCCATCCGCACGAGTTCGCCGATCAGGCCGCCGTTGGCCCCGAACCCGAGTCCGGTGGAGGCGGTCAGCGCCCGGGCGCAGGAGGCGGCCGTACCGAGCGCCCAGCCGGGGCGCCGCAGCGCCTCCCGCCCGAACCGCCAGCTGGACAGGGCTCCGGTGAGCTCCGCGCCGGACTGCTTGGCCGTCAGGGCCGCGTCCGCGAGCAGGACCGACGCGGCGATGAGGAGCTCGGGGTCGATCCGCTCCGGGTCCGGGAACGGGGCCGGGGCCGGTTCGGGGGCGGCCTGAGCGGGTACGGCCGGGGCCGCGCTCTGGGCGGCGGGATCCGGGCCCTTCCGCGCGGGGAGACGCTGAGCCGTTTCGTCGACCACCTGAGGCGCCACTTTCCTACCTCTCATCCGTGTGCAGCGGCTTCGCAGCCTTGCCCGCTGTGTGCGGGGGAATGGTGGCACCGAATGTGGCCCTTTCCGCGCGGCCGGACGCTCGTTTCAGCGTGTCAGCCCACGTACGGCCCCCGGCCCGGGCCCCTTCGCGGGCCCTGCCCACGCGGCCGTCGGCGGATCCGGCAGGTGTCCGGTTCACCCGACGGGGTTGGCCGCGCCCGGGAGGATGAGTCCGCCTCCTCCCGGTTGACGCCCGGCGCGATGCTTGGCATGGACGCGGCGTACAGTCGGCTGCCGACGCCAGGACCCGACCACCCTCGCCGCCGACCGAAAGCAGGAGCGATGACAGGCACCGCACCGACCGCCACCCTCGCCGGATGGCGCCGGGCCCCCTTCTCCGCCGAGGGACTCACGTACGACTGCTTCGAGAAGGGCGAGGGCCCCGGTGTGGTGCTCCTGCCGGAGCTGCCCGGCATCACCCCCGAGGTGCTCGGCCTCGCCGAGCACCTGGTGGGAGAGGGGTTCACCGTCGTGATGCCGTCGTTGTTCGGTACGCCGGGCAAGCCCGTCTCCGTCGCCCGGACCGCGGCCGTCTTCGCCCGCATCTGCGTCTCCGCGGAGTTCCGGGCCTTCGCCACGAACGCCCACCGGCCCGTCGCCGACTACCTCCGGGCCCTCGCCCGCGACCTCGCGGCCCGTACGCCTGCCGCAGGGGTCGGAGTCATCGGCCTCTGCTTCACGGGCGGTTTCGCCCTGGCCGCCGCCGTGGACGACTCCGTTCTGGCCCCTGTCATGAGCCAGCCCTCGGCCCCGATCGCCCTGACCGCCGCGCGGCGCGCGGACGCCGGAGTCTGCGAGGACGAGCTCCAGCGCGTCGTCGACCGCACCCGCAACAACGGCCTCTGCGTCATGGGGCTCCGCTTCAGTGGCGACTGGATGGCCCCCCAGGAGCGCTTCGACACCCTGCGCTCCCGGCTCGGGGACGCCTTCAAGGTCATCCGGCTCAGCTCCGCCCCGGGCAACGACGACGGCTTCGGCCGCCTGGCCCATGCCGTGCTGACCCTGGAGGTCCGCGAAACCCCGGCGGACCACCCCGCCTTGAAGGCCCGGACGGATGTCACCGCCTTCCTGCACGAACGGCTGCGCGGCTGACCCGACGGCGCGAACCGCGGCTGCCGCCCTCGGAACGCTCACGCCTCATGCCCGGTCCAGGCTGCGGAGGTCAGCTGCCGTGCGCGCTGCCCGTGTCGTCGGTGGCGCGGGCGATGCCGTCGAGTTCCTTGGCGATCCAGGCCTGCTCGGCCGCATCGCAGGGCGGTAAGGACACCGCCGGCGCGTGCTGCCGGTGGGGGCGGGTGTTGTCCACGACCGCCCAGCCCTTGCCACCGTCGGGGGCGGCCAGTTCGACGAGACGGTGGTCGAGGTGGCCCGTGATCATGACCGCCATGAGGGACAGGTATTCGCGCTGCAGATCGGGGGCGAGGTCGGTCTCGCCCGGCACCTCGAGGACGGCCTCCCGTCCGTCGGCCAGCAGTGCACAGGTGGCCTGGACGGCCCTGATGAGCACCTCGAACCGCTCCCCGTCGAGACGTGCTCGCAGGACCTCCAGGTAAGGGCCCAGAACATCGTCCTCCCGGCCGTCCCCCGGGGATGCCGCATGGTGCTCGATCATGTTTCCCGCCCTTTCCCGGACGGCCGCGTCCCTCCGCAGTGTAGGGAGCGTGCAGTACGTGCACGGCGGTCTTCGGCCATCCTGCAACCCGCTGCACGGTGCGTCGACTTGGCACCGCCGGGCCGTCTCGGCCGCAGCAAAGGCCGTTGATCCCGGCGGAGTTCACGTCCGCCGGATGTGGCAAGGTCCGGTCACGAAGGAGGTCGCGCGCCCCGTGCGCAGCAGCCGCCCCACGCTGCGCACCTGCGCTCCCCGCGCCTGCGCGCCCGTGCTCGTCATCAGTGGCCGGAAGAGGTCCATGAGCAGCTCCGGGTCGGGTCGTGCGTCGACCGGGTCCCGTCCGGGGAGTCCCCCACGCCCCTCGCGCGAACCGGCGCTCGGCGGCGACTATGCCCCCCGCACATCTGCCGTGAATATTCCTTCGGTAATTTCACGGACAATTCAGCATCTCCCCACTTCCTACATTGACAGTGCGCTGCGCCCTGCGAGTTAATTAGTTCACGGGTGGCCTGATGTAGTCGTGTGTGGGCGGGATCTGGTCATTTGGCGACCGGTTCATTCCGAACAGTCGCGGTTGTGGAGCCGTGACGGCACCGCAACAGCAGGCTGCTCTGAAATCGCACGTGCCATCACGATCGTACATTGAGCGGGTATTGGCGAATCCGACTCTTCCGTGGGGGGATCAATGGCCCGGCTCGACCCATTCCCTGTTCCCGATTTCCATCTCCCGTTCGGGAACTCCAAGCATCCACTGGCCGCGCGGGCCAACGCCGAGGCCACGTCGTGGGCGTTGCGCCACGAGCTCGTCACCGATGCCGCGGAGCAGTTCGCCGGCATCGGCTGCGGGCACCTTGCGGGGCGGGTGAGCGGCGAGGTGCCGTACGACACCATCGTCCTGCTCGCCGAGTGGATGGCCTGGTCGTTCGTCCTCGACGATCAGCACGACCATCTCATCAGGACGGGTGAACTTGCAGCCTGGCGGCCCGTCACCGATGCCATCACCGAGTATCTGGACACGGGCAGGACCAACAGGGCGTCATCGCGTCGCAATCCCTTGGTGAACGGATTCGTCGACCTGTGCGACCGGATCCTCGCCGGGATGTCCCCGGGAACCGCGGCCCGATACCGGACCCATGTCCCGCTGATGCTGCGCTCGTTGGACCAGGAGGCGGGCAATCGGGGGGCCGGGGGGCGTCCTTCGATCCAGGACTACGTCCTGATGCGCCGGCACAGTTCCCAGTTGCTGCCGATGATGGACATGGTCGAGGCCGGGCTGGGAATCGAGGTGCCGCAGCGCATCCACGACCTCCCTGCCTTCCAGGCGGTCGTCGAGAGCGCCGTCGACATCATCTCGTGGGGCAACGACGTCTTCTCCCTGCCGAAGGAGCACGCCTGCGGGGACAACAACAACCTCGTGTCGCTCATCTCCTCGTGGGAGGGATGCTCCCTCCCGGACGCCGTCCAGGCGGCCTGGGACCGCATCCAGGTCCGCATAGAGGACTACGTGGCCGCGGAACGGCGTCTGTTTCAAGTCATGGACACCCAGGGGGAGATGGACCCGGCCGTACGTGCTGCGGTGACCCGGTGCGTGCGGAGCTACGAGGACTGGATGATCGGCACGGATCTGTGGCAGCGTTACGAGTGCACACGGTACAGCGACGAGCGGTTCGCAGCCGGGCTGGAGTCTGCCTACATCCGCCCGGACCTGGTCTCGGTGGCATGACAGGGAGTCGGTCCATGACCCACGCGGAACATCCCGGCCCGGTGGTCCACGCCCCCGCGGCCCCGGGACGGTTACCGCTCCTGGGCCACGCGATCCCCCTGTGGCGGCAGCCGATCGCGTTCCTCGAATCGCTGCGCGAGCACGGTGACATCGTCCGCCTCGACATCGGCACCTGGCCCGTCCACGTGCTCACGAGCCCGGACCACGTCCACGCCGTACTGGTCCAGCAGGCCCAGCAGTTCGGCCGCGGCAGGATCTTCGAGCGGCTCCGTCCGATGTTCGGCAACGGCATCGTGACGACCGACGGAGACTTCCACCGCAAACAGCGACGCATGGTGCAACCGGCCTTCCACCGCAACCACATCGCCGGCTACGCCGAGGTGATGGGCCGGGCGGCGGAGGCGATGTGCGCCTCGTGGACGCCGGGCCGCGAGGTCTCGATGCTCACGGAGACGCGCCGGTACGCCCTGTCCTCGGTCGCCGAGATGACCTTCTCGGGAGGCCTGAGCGGGGCCGCGATCGCGGAGGTGCACCGCTCGCTGCCCATCGTCCTGGAGGGCATGCTGCTGCGTGTGGTCATGCCCAAGTCCCTGGACCGGCTGCCCATCCCGCCCAACCGGCGGTTCGACACGGCGGCCGCCCGCCTGCGCCGCGTCATCGACCGGATGATCGCGCAGTACGGCGCCGAGCAGGAGGACCGGCACGACCTCCTCTCCCTGCTGCTGTCGAGCGTGGACGCCGAGACGGGCGCGACGATGAGCGCCGAGCAGGTACGGGACGAAGTCATCGCGATCATGTTCGCGGGGACTGAGACCCCGGCCACCACCCTGGCCTGGATCTTCCATGAACTCGGCCGGCACCCGCAGGTGGAGAAGCGCCTCCACGCCGAGGTCGACGCGGTGGTGGGTCCGCGCCCCGTCCGCCCCGACGACCTGCCCCGGCTGACGTATACGAACAACGTGTTCCAGGAGGCGCTGCGCCTGCACTCCCCGCTGCTCTTCACCCGGCGGTCGCTGGAGCCCCTCACGCTGGGCGGTGTCTCCATCCCGGCCGGTGCGGAACTGGCCTACAGCCCGTACGCGTTGCACCGGGACCCGGCGCTGTTCCGCGATCCCACGGCCTTCGATCCGGACCGCTGGCAGGAAGACGGCGAGGAAAAGCCGCGGCCCCACCGGTTCATCCCGTTCGGGGCGGGCCAGCACAAGTGCATCGGCGATGCGTTCGCCGTGGCGGAGATCCTGACCGCCGTGGCGACCGTGGCCTCCCGGTGGAAGCTGGTCCCCGCCCCGGGTGTGACGGTGCGTGAACTCCCGGCAGGAATACCCCAGCCCAGCGAACTCCCCATGATCCCTGTTTCACGCCATTGACGGGGAACGCTCGATCCTGTTCATTTCACGGCGAGTCCACCGATCCGCTGACGTCACACCGCTCGTGACGTCAGCGGAGGATACAGCGTCGCTCCCGTACGAGTGACGTGATCCCGCAATAATGTGCTTAAGCAGCAATTCCTCGTCCCCTGGGTCGTACACTCGGCCGCACGCGCAGGAGGGGGCAGGAATGTCACATGTCACGGAACCGCGAGGGTGGGCGTCCCAGCCCCTGCTCGAACGGGAGTCCGAGATTCTCGCGATCCACCGCGCGGTGGACGATCTCTGCGGCATCACGGACACCGGTCCCGCCGCCCGCCGCGGGGGTGTGCTGACCTTCGCGGGGTCGGCCGGCATCGGCAAGACCACGCTGCTCGCCGAGGCCCGCCGGCACGCCGCCGAGCGCAACTGCACCGTACTGTTCGCCCGCGGCGGCGAGCAGGAGAAGCAGGTGCCGTTCCACGTGATGCGGCAGCTCATCCAGCCGGCGTTCGCCGCCATGACCGAGGCCGAACGGCACGAGGTCCTCGGCACCTGGTACAACATCGTCGCCCCGGCGCTCGGCCTGACCGCCGCCCCGGAAGTCCCCACCGCGCCCGACCCGCAAGGCGTGCGCGACGGCTTGGACTGGGTCGTCACCCATCTGACGGTGCGCAGCGCCCCCGTGGTCCTGGTCCTCGACGATGCGCACTGGGCGGACGCCGAGTCCCTGGCGTGGCTGACCGCTTTCACGGCGCGGGCCGAGGAACTGGCCATGCTGATCATGGTGGCCTGCAGGCCGGACGAGATCCCCGCCGGCGCCGGCGCCCTGCGCGCCCTGATGGGGCGCCAGGGAACGCGTCCGCACGAGCTGGCTCCCCTCACCACGAGCGCGGTCGCCCGCATAGTGCGCGACGCCCTCGGCCAGAGCGCCGACGACGTGTTCTGCCGGGAGTGCTGGGCGATCACCGGCGGAAACCCCTTCGAGGTCGTCGAGCTGGCCATGAAGGGCCGCGACCGCGAGCTGAAGCCGCACCAGGACAGCATCCCCGAGCTGCGCGATCTGGCCTCCGCCGTCAAGGGCAGCGGCCTGATCGCCCGCCTCGAGCAGCTCGGACCGTCCACCGTCCGGCTCGCCTGGGCCGCCGCGGTGCTCGGCACCGCGGTCCCGACCAGCATCGTCGGCAGCGTGGCGGCCCTCGGTGAGGCCCAGGTCGGCGAGGCCATCGACCAACTGCGCAGCGCCCGCATCCTGACCGTCCTCACCAGCCTGCGGCGCAAGGAGGTCGTGGAGTTCTTCCATCCTCTGATCGCCACCGCCGTCTACCGGTCGATCCCGCCCAGTGTCCGCGTCGCCATGCACGGCATGGCCGCGCAGGCCCTCGTCGACGACGGGCAGGGCGCCGCCGCCGCGGCCCGCCACCTGCTCGAGATGCACCCCGACGGCGATCCCTGGGTGGTACAGCAGCTGCGCCAAGCCGCACGCGACAGCTTCTCCGCGGGCGCGCCCGATGCCGCACGGCGCTATCTGGCCCGGGCGCTGCGCGAGCCGCCGGACGTCGAGGACCGGGCCGAGGTGCTGTTCGAACTCGGCTCCGCCAACCTCCTGCACGATCCGGCGACGACCATCAACCAGCTCAGGGCCGCGCTGGAAGAGCCCAAGGCCGAACAGAGCCTGCGCGAGGCGATCACGTACCGGCTCGCCCAGGCCCTCGCCCACACCGGCCAGCTGGCGGACGCCTCCGACCTCCTCTCGGAGGAGGCCAAGCGCGCCACGAGCTCCCGCACCCGGCTGCGCATGCAGGCCGAGCAGTTCAAGTGGAACTCGGTCCGGGTCGACGAGGAGAACTCGCCCGCCCGCTCCCGGCTCCTCGCCCAGTTCGCCAAGCGGCTCACCGGCCGCGGCCTCGCCGAGCGGCACATCCTGGGCCTGCGGGCCTGGGACGCCGCCATGCGCGGCGAACCCGCCGCCACGGCCCTGGAGTACGCGGAACAGGCACTGGACGGCGGCATGAGCTGGACCGACCAGGACTTCGGGTTCGAGGTGCCGGCCTCCGTCGCCGTCACCCTCATGTACTGCGACCAGCCGGGCCGCGCCGAGGACCTGTTCAACACCGGCATCGTCGAGTTCGAGGCGAAGGGCTGGCGCGGCGCGCACCTGTCGTTCGTGTACACCCTGCTCGGGTACGTCCGCTTCCGGCGCGGGCGCCTCGCCGAGGCCGAGGACTTCGTACGCAACGGCCTGCAGATCGCGGACCGCATCGGACACGGGACCCCGGCGCAGTGGTACGCGATCGGAACCCTCATCGAGACGCTGCTCGCCCGTGGGAACACCGAGGAGGCGCAGCGGGTCGCCGACACGTACAAGCTGGGGGACGGCTTCCCCAGGCGGTCGTCTACCCCGACCCCCAGGCCGTGTTCGGCAAGCTCCTCCTGGCCCAGGGCAGGGTGGACGAGGCGGTGCAGCACCTGGCCGCGGCGGGCAAGCGCCTGGATCTGCGCGGCACCCGCAATCCGTCCTGGAGCCCGTGGCAACTCGATCTGGCGCTGGCTCAGGTGGCCCGCGAGCCCGAGCTCGCGCGGGCCACGGCGGCCGAAGCGGTGTCCCGGGCGCGGGCGTTCGGCACGTCGAGCGTGATCGGCCACGCCCTGCGGGTGTCGGCGGCGACCACGGATCCGGCTCAGGCGGCCGTTTTGCTGCAGGAGGCGGTGGACCACCTCGAACAGTCCCCGGCCGCCTGCGAACTCGCCCATGCGCTCGTCGACCACGGCACGGCGCTGCACACGCTCGGCGACCCGCACCGGGCGGCGCAGCAGCTCTACCGGGGCATGGAAACGGCTGCTGCATGCGGCGCCGATGCCCTGGCACGCCGTGCCCGTTCCCAGCTCGCGTCGGCCGGGCTGCGCCCCCGCCGTCTGCACACGTTCGAGCAGGACACCTTGACGGTCGCCGAGAACACGGCGGCCGGGCATGCCGCCCTCGGGCTCGACAACACGGCGATCGCGGCGAGGATGAACACCGACACTCAGGCGGTCTCGGAGCTGCTGTCGGCGGTCTTCACCAAGCTGGGCACCGACCGGCTCGGCCTGCGCCGAGCCCTGGGAGTCTGACGACCGGGCGAACGCCCGTCCGCCGCTGGAGGATCACAGCGGCGGACGGCCTTCGTCCCGGGGGTCGCTCGGCGCCCGGACCCTGATCATCACGGCGGCGAACAGGCCCGCGAGCAGCACGATTCCGGCCGCCCACCAGAGGGATGCGGAATATGCGCCCAGCAGTGTGTCGCCTTGGCCGGAGAGCAGGACGCTGAGCAGTGCCCCGCCGATCGCCGCGCCCACCTCCTGGGCCGTTGTGATCGCTCCCGCGGCTCCCCCCGAGTCTTCGGCCGCGACCCGGCCGGTCGCGATCGCGTAGATCGGCACGAAGGCCAGACCGGTGCCGAAGCCGGCGAGGAGCGTGCCGGGCAGGATCCCGGTCGCGTAGGAGCCTTCGACACCGAGGCCGGTGAGCAGGAGCAGCCCGACGGCCGTGAGCGCCAGGCCCGCCACGATCAGGACGCGCGGCGCAGTGCGGGGCAGCAGCCGGGCGGAGACCTGGGTGGAGCCGATGACGAGGGCGGCGACCATGGGCAGCCCTGCCAGCCCGGCCATGCCGGGCGCGTAGCCGCAGATGTCCTGAAGGTAGTACGCCAAGGCCGGGTACAGGGCGAGGGTGCCGACCCCGGCCAGGGTCATGCTGAGGATGCTGCCGGCACGGTCCGGGTCCTTGAAGACGTACGGCGGCAGGACCGGGCTCGATGTCGCGGTCTGCCACCAGACGAAGGCCACGAGCAGGAGGACGCCACCCACGACCAGGACCAGGACCAGGGGGGTGGTCCAGCCCTCCGTCTGGGCCTCGCCGAGACCGTGGACGAGCGCGGCGACCCCGCCGGAGCCGAGCAGCACGCCGAGCGCGTCGAAGTGGCCGCCGGTGCGGCCCGGGCGGTCCGGCTGCAGGTTGAGTGCGCCGATCAGGGCGATCACGGCGACGGGGATGGCTGCGTACAGGGCCCAGCGCCAGGACAGGAACTCGAGGAGCCAGCCGCCCACGGCCACCCCGAGAGGCCAACCGCCGCCGGCGACCGCGGTGTAGATCCCGAAGGCCCTGCCGCGCTCCTTCGGGTCGGTGGAGCCGGTGGCGACCAGGGAGAGCGCGGACGCCGTCACCAGCGCCCCGAAGACGCCCTGCAGGGCGCGGGCCCAGACCAGCGTGCCGTGCTCGCCGGCCGATCCGCCGAGCGCGGAGGCAGCGGCGCACCCGAGCAGGCCGACGATCATGGTCTGTTTGCGTCCCACCAGGTCCGCGAGATGCCCGCCGATCAGCAGCACCGCGGCGAAGGCGGTGAAATACGCGTTGACGATCGGCCCGAAGCCCTCGCCGGAGATGTGCAGCTCGGCTTGGATGCCCGGCAGCGCCGTGCCGAAGCTCGCCGCCTGGAGCAGCACCATCAGCTGCGCCAGGGCGATCACCACCAGGCCCCGCCGGCGCCTGGGGTGCGGTGCCTGCGGGTCCGGGAGGGCGGCCGGGGGCGGAGGTACGGTCCAGGCGCTCGGGGGCGGGCCCGGGGGCGGTCCGAATCCCTGCGCCGGGTCGAAGTGTCCGGGGGCCGTAGGGGCGTACTCGGGCGGCGGGGGAGGCAGCGGTCCGGGGACCGCCGCGGCCGTCCCGGCGGGTGCCGGAACGGGCACAGGCGGAGCGAAGTCCAGCAACTCGGCAGCGTGGCGACCGAGTTGGGCCAGGACCGCACCCGGAAGCCACTCCGCGGCCTGGTCCGTCGCCGTGCGCTCGGCCACCTCCTGGGGGGTGGGCCGGCGGGCCGGGTCCTTGTGCAGGCATGCGCGTACGAGGTCGACCAGTGTCTCCGGTACGCCGGTCAGGTCGGCCTCCTCCTCGGCGACCCGGAAGAGGTGGGCGTTGAGCCCGGTGTCGGTGGCGCCGAAGAGGAACCGCCCGGTGGCGGCGTAGACGAGAACCGCACCCAGGCAGAAGACGTCGCTGGCCGGGGTGAGTTCGAGGCCGCGGACCTGTTCCGGCGACATGAAGCCGGGGGAACCGATCAGCATGCCGGTACGGGTGTGCAGGCTGTGGTCCTCGGCGAGGCTGTCCATCGCCCGTGCGATGCCGAAGTCGATGACGCGGGGGCCGTCGACGGTGACGAGGACGTTGGACGGCTTGAGGTCGCGATGGATCAGGCCCGCCCCGTGCACGGCCTGGAGGGCGAGGGCGAGGCGATTGGCGAGGGTGTGCACCGAGTACTCGGGCAGCGGCCCGAAGTGCTTGGCGACCACGGCGTGCAGGTCGGGCCCCGGGATGTACTGCGTGGCCACCCAGGGGGTGGCGGCCTCGGGATCGGCATCGAGCACGGCCGCCGTACAACTCCCGCCCACCCTGCGCGCGGCGGCCACTTCGCGGGCGAAGCGCTTGCGGAACTCGGGGTGCCCGGCGTACTCGGCCTGCACGACTTTCACGGCTACGGTACGGCCGCCCTCGGAGCGGCCCAGATAGACCAGGCCCATGCCGCCCGCGCCCAGCCGGGCGATCAATCGGTACGGGCCCATGCGCGGCGGGTCTTCGGCGGTGAGCTGGTCCACGGCAAGAGGGTATTTCAACGATCCGATGACGGTGGGGACATCAGCCGAATCGATCAGCGCTGACGGGCCCTCGCAGCCCCCGGCTGCTCAGTCCTTCCCGGAGGGCGCGCATCGCGTAGTGCGTACGCGATTTGACCGTGCCGGGCGGCACGCCCAGCACCTTCGCGGTCTGGCTCACGCTGCGTCCCACGTAGTACATGTGCAGCAGCACCTCCCGCTGGAACGGCGCGAGGTCGCGCATGGCGTCGAACACGACGTGCGTGGTGAGGGCCCGGTCCACTCCGTCCGTTACGGGCAGCCTGCCGAGGCCCTCGTCGTCGGCCTCCGGCGGGCGCGTCCGGCGGGCCCGGTAGCCGTCGATCACCAGGTTGCGGACCACGGTGAACAGCCAGGGGCGCAGCGCCCCGGTGTCGGGGTCGAGTTCGGCGGCGTGCTGCCAGGCACGGATGGCCGCTTCCTGGAACACGTCCTCGGCCCGGTGCCAGTCGCCGCCGAGCAGCCGGTCCGCGAAGCGCATCAGCACGTGTCCGTACGTGTCGTAGAGCGCTCTCAGAAATTCGTCGGCAGGCTCCCCGGAACGGTTCTCCGATGCCTGCGGGGTCGGTATCGGCAAGTCGTTCAAGACGGTTCCCTCCGGTCCGGCACCGGCAGTCGGCAGCTGCCGTTTCTGATCTCTGATGATGTTGTAGCCCCGAACGGGCGGCCGGACCGGGCCCGTTGTCGAGCGGATCGCGCCCGAGTCCGACCGCCCGGACGGGGGCGAATCCCCAGTTCAGAGGTGATCCGCACGACCTGGCGGCCGTACCGCGTGCCCGAACGGCGGGTTTCGCCGACCCGATTGGCGCCCGGTGGGTTTCGACCACAACGCGGGGCGGCCCGCTCCCGACCCGGCACGCACAGGCCGCCGAACGGGCACCCCCGGCGCCCGGAATGACCGGCTGAACGGCTCTGACGTGCCGTTGACCGGTTTGCGGAACGGGCACATCCAGGCCATCTCCTGCCCGGAACAGGCCGGTACCCAGCCCGCGCCCGGCGGTATAAATCTTTGGCAGGCCCGTTCGGGCCGCCGGTGCCCGAACGGGCGAGGGAAGGGCAGGTACGTCCGATGCGGTCAGAGGAACGTCACCAGCGGCTGCTCACCCTGGCACGGCAGCAGGGGCGACTCGAGGTCGCGGGTGTCGCGGCCGACTTCGGGGTGGCGCCGGAGACGATCCGCCGGGACCTGAGCGAACTGGAGCGCCGGGGCCTGGTCCGCCGCACGCACGGCGGCGCGTATCCCGTCGAGAGCGCCGGCTTCGAGACGAACCTGGCGCAGCGGGTCACGCTCCACGTCGAGAACAAGCGCCGGATCGCCGCGCAGGGCGCCAAACTGCTCGGCGGAGCGGAGACCGTCTTCATCGACGAGGGGTACACCCCCCAGCTGCTCGCGACACTGCTGCCCACCGACCGACCGCTCACCCTGGTCACCGCTTCGCTGTCGACGGCCGCGGCGGTGGCCGACTCGCCCCACACCATCCTGCTCCTGGGCGGCCGGGTCCGCGCCCGGACGCTGGCCACCGTGGGCTCCTGGGCCTGTGCGATGCTGTCGGGCTTCGTCATCGACCTGGCGTACCTGGGCTCGAACGGAATCTCCCGGGACTCCGGCCTCACCACCCCCGATCCGGTCGTGGCCGACGTCAAGGCGAAGGCTCTGGAGGTCTCCCGCAGGCGGATCTTCATGGGACATCACGGCAAGTTCGGGGCGAGCAGCTTCTGCCGCTTCGCCAAGGTGTCCGACTTCGAGACGATCATCACCGACACCGGGCTGTCCGCCGCCGAGGCCCACCGGTACACGCTCCTCGGCCCGCAGGTCATCCGCGTCTGATCCGACTCCGACCCGATTCCGGCCCGGCGCCGACGAGTGCCTCCCGCACGCCGCGCGTGTCTTCGGCGTGTCCGAAAACCACTACCGCGAAGGGGATCCACCATGATGACCAGAAGGGCAGCAGCCGCCGCCCGCGCGGGTGCCGTCGGACTCGGCCTCGCCGTACTCGCCGCGTGCTCCGGCGCAGGCGCGACCGCCGGCGGATCCGGGGCCCGTTCCATCAACGTGCTGATGGTCAACAACCCGCAGATGGTGGACCTCCAGAAGCTCACTGCCGACCACTTCACCAAGGCGACCGGCATCAAGGTCAACTTCACCGCGCTGCCCGAGAACGACGTACGGGACAAGATCAGCCAGGACTTCGCCAGCCAGGCCGGCCAGTACGACGTCGCCACCATCAGCAACTACGAGACCCCGATCTACGCCAAGAACGGCTGGCTCTCCCCGCTCACCGCCCGCGCCGAGGCCGACCCCGCCTTCGACCAGGGCGACATCCTGCCCCCGATCCGGCAGTCCCTCACCGCCTCCGGCGAGATCTACGCGGAACCGTTCTACGGCGAGTCCTCGTTCCTCATGTACCGCAAGGACGTCTTCGCCGAGAAGAACCTGACCATGCCCGCGAACCCCACCTGGACCCAGGTCGCCGAGCTGGCGGCGAAGGCCGACGGGGCCCGTCCCGGCCTGAAGGGGATCTGCCTGCGCGGTCTGCCGGGCTGGGGTGAGGTGATGGCCCCGCTGACGACTGTCGTGAACACCATGGGCGGCACCTGGTTCGACAAGGACTGGAAGCCGCGGCTCGACAGCCCCGAGTTCGCCGAGGCCGTCACGTTCTACGTCGACCTGGTCCGCGCACACGGCGAAGCCGGCGCCCCCCAGGCCGGGTTCACCGAGTGCCTCAACGAGATGGAACAGGGCAAGGTCGCCATGTGGTACGACGCGACCTCCGCCGCCGGCCCCTTGGAGGACAAGGCCTCCCCCGTGGCGGGCAAGGTCGGCTACGCGCCCGCCCCCGTCGAGCGGACGAAGAGCTCCGGCTGGCTCTACACCTGGGCCTGGGGCCTGCAGAAGGCCGGCAAACACCAGGACGACGCCTGGAAGTTCGTCTCCTGGGCGTCGAGCAAGGAGTACGAGAACCTCGTCGGCGAGCAGCTCGGCTGGTCCCGGCTCCCGGCCGGCAAGCGCACCTCCACGTACGCCAACCCGCAGTACGTGGCCTCCGCCTCCGCCTTCGCCGACGCCACCAAGTCCGCGCTGACCACTGCCGACCCCGCCGACCCCGGCGTCCAGCCGCGGCCCGCGCCGGGCATCCAGTTCGTCGGCATCCCCGAATTCACCGACCTCGGCACCGAGGTCTCCCAGCAGATCAGCTCCGCCATCGCGGGCCGTACCGGCGTCGCCGAAGCCCTCAAGGCCGGCCAGACCCGGGCCGAGGCCGTCGCCAAGAAGTACGCGGGCAACTGAGCGACAGGACGGAGGCCACCATGACCGCCCCTCTGACAGCCGAACCCCCTCGCACCGCCCTGCGCGGGGCCCTGCACCGGGCCGGCCGCCCCGGCCGATCACACCCCCGCGGCACCTGGGCCCGGCGCGCCCCGCTGCTGCCGGCCCTGGTCTTCCTGATCGCGGTGACGCAGCTGCCGTTCGTCGCCACCCTGGTCATCTCGTTCATGCGCTGGAACGCCCTGGCGCCGGACGACCGCGGCTTCGGCGGCCTCGCCAACTACCGCGACGCCCTGACCGATCCCGCGCTGAGGTCCTCGCTCGTCACCACCGTCGTCCTCACCTCGGCGGTGGTGCTCACCAGCCTCCTCCTCGGCCTCGGGCTGGCGCTGCTCCTCGACCGGAGCTTCCTCGGCCGCGGCATCGTCCGCACCCTGCTCATCGCGCCCTTCCTCGTCGTCCCGGCCGCGTCCGCCCTGCTCTGGAAACACGCGCTCTACAACGCCTCGTACGGGCTGATCAACGCTTCGCTCACCTGGATCTGGAGCCTGTTCGGCAGCGACGCCGCCCCGCAGCCCGACTGGATGTCCAGCCTCCCGCTGGTCGCGGTGGAGGTGTCGCTGATCTGGCAGTGGACGCCGTTCATGATGCTGATCCTGCTCGCGGGGCTGCAGAGCCGGCCACCCGACATCGTCGAAGCCGCGCACGTGGACGGGGCCGGCAGCTGGCAGGTCTTCCGCCACCTCACGTTCCCGCACCTGCGCCGCTACCTGGAGCTGGCCGCCCTGCTCGGCAGCATCTACGTCGTCCAGAACTTCGACGCCGTCTTCACCCTCACCTCCGGCGGCCTCGGCACCGCCAACCTCCCCTACACCGTCTACCAGACCTTCTACCAGGCCCACGACTACGGCCAGGCCTCCGCCGAGGGCGTCCTCGTCGTCCTGTGCTCCATGGTCATCGCCACCTTCGCCCTGCGTACCGTCTCGTCCCTGTTCCGCGAGGAGGCGCTGTGACCGCCCTCGTCCGCCGCAGCATCGGGGGCCTGCTGGCCTGGCTCTGCGGGCTGCTGTTCTTCCTCCCCTTCGGGTGGATGGTCCTCACCTCTCTGCACAGCGAGCAGGACGCCGCGACCAACCCGCCCGGCGTGGGCGCCGCGCTCACCCTGGACGGCTACCGGGAGTTCTTCGGGGCGAGTACGGGGACGAGCCCGTGGCCGCCGCTGATCAACTCGGCCACGGCGAGCGTCGTGTCGACCCTGCTGGTCCTGGCGCTGGCCCTGCCCGCCGCGTGCGCCCTGTCCATCAGGCCGGTCCGGAAGTGGACCGATGTGCTGTTCTTCTTCCTCTCGACGAAGATGCTCCCCGTCGTGGCCGGACTGCTGCCGCTGTACCTCATCGCCCGGAACACCGGGATGCTGGACAACATCTGGCTCCTGGTCATCCTCTACACCTCGATGAACCTGCCGATCGCCGTCTGGATGATGCGCTCCTTCCTGGCCGAGGTGCCCAAGGAGATCCTGGAGGCGGCCTCCATCGACGGCGCCGGGCTGCCGACCACCCTGGTGCGGATCGTGGCGCCCGTCGCCGCTCCCGGCATCGCCGCCACCGCGCTCATCTCGTTCATCTTCAGCTGGAACGAGCTTCTCTTCGCCCGCGTCCTGACCGGGGTCGTGGCCGGTACCGCACCCGTCTTCCTCACCGGGTTCGTCACCAGCCAGGGGCTCTTCCTGGCGAAGGTGTGCGCCGCCGCCGTGTGCATCTCGCTGCCGGTCCTCGTCGCCGGGTTCGCCGCCCAGGACAAGCTCGTCCAGGGCCTCTCCCTTGGAGCAGTCAAATGAAGGCAGCCGTCATCAGCGCCCCCGGCGTCGTGACGATCGAGACCGTCGACGACCCGAAGCCGGGGGCCGGGGAGGTGGTCGTCCAGGTCGCCGCGTGCGGCTTGTGCGGAACCGATCTGCACATCCTCCAGGGCGAGTTCGCACCCAGCCTGCCCCTCGTACCGGGCCACGAGTTCGCCGGTACCGTCGTCGCCTACGGCCACGGGGTGACCGGGCTGGCCCTCGGCGACCGGGTCGCGGTCGACCCGTCGCTGTACTGCAACGCCTGCCACTACTGCCGCATCGGGCGCAACAACCTGTGCGAGCGCTACGCGGCGATCGGTGTCACCGCCCCGGGAGCCGCGGCCGAGTTCGCCGTCGCGCCCGCGGCCAACTGCGTCAAACTGCCCGACCACGTCCGCCCCGAGGACGCCGCCCTGATCGAACCGCTGTCCTGCGCGGTACGCGGCTACGACGTCCTGCGCGCGCAACTCGCCAGCAGCGTCCTGATCTACGGCTCGGGCACGATGGGCCTGATGATGCTGGAGCTCGCCAAACGCACCGGCGCCGTCGTCGTCGACATCGTCGACATCAACCCCGCCCGCCTGGCGACCGCCCGCACCCTCGGCTGCTCCCACGCCGCCGACTCCCCGGACGAGATGGACCGGCCCCGCGGCTGGGACCTCGTCATCGACGCCACCGGCAGCGAACGGGCCATCCAGGACGGCCTCGGCCGGGTGGCCCGGGGCGGTACGTACCTCCAGTTCGGGGTGGCCGACCACGCCGCCCGCGCCACGATCGAGCCGTACCGCATCTACAACCGGGAGATCACCATCACCGGTTCGATGGCGGTCCTGCACAGCTACGAGCGGGCCGCCGAGCTCTTCGGCGCGGGCGTCCTCGACCCGGACGTGTTCATCAGCGACCGGCTGCCGCTCACCGACTACGCGTCCGCCCTCCAGCGGTTCCGGGCCGGGCAGGGCCGCAAGATCCTGGTGACCCCGTGAGGGCGGAACTCGCCCCGCCCGCCCCGACCCTCGTCATCGGCGAGGCGATCACCGACATCCTGACCCGTGAGGACGGGACCCGGCGCGCCCGGCCGGGCGGCAGCCCGGCCAACGTGGCCCTGGGTCTGGCCAGGCTGGGCCACCCCGTCCGGCTCGCCACCCGCCTCGGCCGCGACCGGCCGGGCCGCGACCTGCACGCCCACCTGCGCGGCAGCGGCGTGGTGCTCACCCCCGGGTCCTTCACCGACGACCCGACGTCGTCGGCCACCGCCCGCCTGGACGCCGCGGGCACCGCGCACTACGCGTTCGACATCACCTGGGAGCTGCCGCCCGCCGCGCTCGGCTCCTCGGCCGGCCCGGCACCGGCCCACCTCCACACCGGTTCGATCGCGACGGCCCTCGCGCCGGGCGCGGACCGGGTGTTCACCGCCGTCGAGGCCGGCCGGGCGCGCGCCACGGTCTCGTACGACCCGAACATCAGGCCCGCGCTGCTCGCGGGGGCCGACCGGGAGCGGGAGCGCGCCGAGCGGTTCGTCGCGCTGAGCGACGTGGTGAAGGCCGCCGAGGAGGACCTCGGCTGGCTCTACCCCGGGCGGTCCCCCGAGGAGACGGCCCGGCGCTGGGCGGCCGGCGACGGGCCGGCGCTGGTGGTGCTGACCCTGGGCGGTTCGGGTGCGCGGGCCTTCTGGCGCGAGGGCCGCTGCGATGTACCGGCAACTCCCGTCGAGGTGGCCGACACCGTGGGCGCGGGCGACGCCTTCATGGCGGGCCTGGTCAGCGGGCTGCTCCACACCGGCCTGCTGGCCTCGGCCGGCCCGCCCGACGCCGCGCGCGCCCGTACGGCGCTCCGCGAGGCCACGGCCTGCCCACACCCCGACCGGCGCGTGGCCGCGGCCCTCTCCCTGGCCGCCCGCGCGGCCGCGCTGACCTGCACCCGCGAGGGCGCGGACCCACCGACGCGCGATGACTTCACGCCGGGCGCGGCCGGGGCACCCCGGCGATAATGGCAGGGCGCGCGCCGCGGCGGCGACCGGTGTCCACGGCGGCGCAGAGGTGGTGACCGACATGGGCACAGGTGACGGGCACGGCCGCTACGGCGAGACCGTGTTCCGGCCCGAACAGGCCGGCGAGGACGATCGCATCGACCTCGGGGCGCTCGCGTACGACGACATGACGATGGACCGCCTGCGGGCCCTGGGGGCCGGGCCGGGCTGGAACTGCCTCGAGGTGGGGGCCGGCACCGGCACGATCGCCCGGCGGCTGATCGAGGAGGCCGGGGTGCGGAACGTACTCGCGGTCGACCGCGACGTGCGTTTCCTCAGCACCCGTCCCCCGCCGGGGCTCGACCTCCTGGAGGCCGACATCAGCGGGCCGGAGTTCGACCCCGGCCGGCGTTTCCAGCTCGTCCACGCCCGCTTCGTCCTGATGCACCTGCCGTCGTGGCGGAGCCTGATCACCCGGCTCGCCGGCCTGCTGGCCGAGGACGGGGTGCTGGTCCTCGGCGACGCCGTCGACCTGACCACCCGTACCGCGCCGCCGACCCCCTACACCCGAGTCGTGCAGGCCATGTGGCAAGGGCTGCGGGACACCATCGGCACCGACATCTCGTGGGTCCCGGACTACCCGCAGCACCTGCGCGATGCGGGCCTCGTGTCCGTCGCCGCCGAGATACGGGTGCCACCCCTGGTTCCCCAGAGCCCCATCAGCCGCTTCTGGGCCGGGACATGGGACCGGGCCCGGGAGTCGATCGTGGCCACGGGACTCGTCGACGACGCGACGGTCGACGAGGCGATCCGGTATCTCGACTCCCCGGACTGCGCCGCGCTGTCCCCCGGAATGCTCACCGCCTGGGGCCGCAGCCCGGCCGGTCGCGTCAGGTGAGGTCCGTGCGTGGTGCGCGGGCGTGCACGGTCACCCCGCCGGGGCCCACCGATACGGCGGTGGGCTCCAGGCCCATCGGGAGAGACGGGATCTCCCGGCTGCGCTCCGACAGTGCCCTGGCGATGGCGGGGGCGGCCGGGTCGATGGGGTGGCCGGCCAGGGATGCGCTGTCCGCGCTCAGGGTGACGGCCCCGGCGTCGAGGCGGAGTTCGGCCGTGATGACCAGCGGCATGCCCACGACGCCGGCCTCGATCCGCACCCGGCCGTCGCCCGCATCGGAGAGCCGGACGCTGCGGTCGCCGCGGGAGCCGAGCGAGGCGAACGGGGCCGTGAACGCGGCGTCCAACGACTCCGCCGCATAGCGGCCGGCGTGCTCGGACACCTCGTGGAGGTCCACCGCGGCCTTAACCGGGATGCCGTCGCCGGTGCGGGCGTCCGCCTTGACGCGCACCTCGGGGTACGTGCCCCTGGCGGCGGCGAGCAGGAAGGGGGCGCCCTCGATGGTGACCTCCGGCGACGCCAGGCTGCGGCCCTGGCGGGCGGCGATCCGGTCGGCGAACCTCTCCTCGCCCACCTGGCGGGCCACGGCGTCGGCCGTGATCAGCAGGGTGCCCGCCAGCACGGCCACGGCGACGGCGCGCCGGGCCCGCCGTCGTGGCGGAGCCGTACGTACGGTCCGGCTCTTCGGGGTGGTCGGGACGTACGGGGACTTCAGGGGCATGGGTGCGTACCTCAGGGAGCGGGAAGCCGGTCGGGGCCGGGCGCGGCGGTGGATGCGGTGGGCGGAACCGTGGCGGGGGCGACGGCCGGGGGCAGGTCGCGTACGGGGGGTGTCGGGGTGCCCTCGATGTCCACCCGGGGGAGGATGCGGTCGAGCCCGGCGGGGAGCCACCAGTTGCGCTCGCCGAGCAGCACCATGCTGGTCGGGACGAGCAGTCCGCGGACGACGGTGGCGTCCAGGGCCACGGCCGTGGCCAGTCCGATGCCGAACATCTTCACCACGGGGTCCTCGGAGAGCAGGTAGCTGAGGAACACACAGACCATGATCATCGCTGCCGAGGTGATGATCCGGGCGGTGCCGGCCAGTCCGTCGACGACCGCACGCGTGTTGTCCCGGTGCCGGAGGTAGGACGCGCGTACGGCGCTCAGGAGGAACACCTCGTAGTCCATGGAGAGCCCGAACAGCACCGCGAACATCAGCAGCGGGACGTATCCCGGTATCGGCACCGGGCCGTCGAGGCCGAGCAGGCCCGCGCCCCAGCCCCACTGGAACACGGCGGTCAGTACGCCGTACGAGGCGGCGACCGAGATCAGGTTCATCGCAGCCGCCTTGGCCGCGACCACCGGTGCGCGGAAGGCAAGGAGGAGCAGCAGGCCGGCGACGAGCACGACGGTGGCGATGATCGCCGGCATCCGGGCGGCGAGCCGCGCGTTCAGGTCGGCCTGCGCGGCCGTCGGCCCGCCGACGTGGGTGGCGGCCCCGGTGCCGGCGGTGGCCCCATGCAGGGCGGTGCCCCGCAGCCGGTCCACGAGCGCGACGGTGGCCGGATCGCCGGGGCCGGTGGTGGGGGTGACCTGCCAGAGGACGGTACGGCCGTCCGGGCCGAGCCGGGCCGGGCTCACGGCGGCCACGCCGGGGGTCTGCCCGAGGGTTTCGGTGACCGTCGCGACACGGCGGTCGGCAGGTCCGTCGGCCGCCGTGGGCAGGGTCTCGGTCACCTGGAGGGGGCCGTTCACGCCCGGCCCGAACGCCTGGGCCAGCTGCTCGTACGCGGTACGGCTCGACGTACCGGCCGCCTTGTCCCCCGCGTCGAGCTGGCCGAACGTCAACCCGGCGGCCGGCGCGGCCAGCACGCCCACCAGGACCAGGCTCGCGAGCAGGTAGAGCCAGGGTCGGCCGGCCACATGTGCGGCGAACCGCTGCCAGCGCGCGCCGGCGGGGTCGGCCGCACGGACGGTCCCGGTCGTTTCGGCCTCCCCGGCCGGGGCGGCGGGCTTCGCCGGGGCGGGCCGGTGGTCCGCCTTCCGGCCCAGCCGGTGGCCGAGCAGCGCGAGCAGGGCCGGCAGCAGGGTCAGGGCTGCGAGGACCGCGACGAGTACGGCGATGGCCGGTGCGAGCGCCAGCGCGTACAGCAGCGGCAGCCCGCCGAGCGCCAGACCCGCCAGTGCGGCCGCCACCGCGCAGCCGGCGAAGGCGGCGGCCTTGCCCGCGCTCGCCGTGGTGTACCCGGCGGCGTCCACCACCCCGTGCCCCTCGGTCAGGAGCTCGCGGAAGCGCGTCAGGCAGAAGAGGGTGTAGTCGATGCCGACACCGAGGCCGATCATCGCCGCGATCGTGGCGCCCGCCGAGGGCATGTCGAGGACGTGCCCGACCAGCCCGATCGCCGAGAGCGAGATCACCAGCCCCACCACCCCGACCAGCAGGGGAAGGCCGGCTGCGAGGACCCTGCGCAGACCGAGGAACAGGATGACCGCGGCCGCCGCGAGACCGATCAGCTCGCTGTGGGCGGTGGACCCCTTGTCGGCGGCGGCCGCGAGGTCACCGCCGGCCGTGACCTCGATGCCGGCCTGCCGGGCGGGCCCGGTGGCCGCCAGTACGGCCTCGCTGATCTGCGGGGTGATGTCGCGCCCGGTCACGTCCAGCCCCACCGATATGTAGGCGGTGTGGCCGTCCGGGCTCATGGCCGCCCGGCCCGAAGGCCCGTACGGCGCGGCGGCACTCACCACGTGGTCCACCCGGGCCACGTCCCCGGCCGCCGCCTCGACCGCCTGCTGCGCGGCGGCGGAGGTGAGCACCGGCCCGTCCGGAGCCGTGTGCAGGACGAGCGGCTGGTTGCCGGAGACGGGCCCGTGGAAGGAGTCCGCGGCGTCCCGGGCCGCCTGGCTGTCGCTGCCGGGGATGACCACCGCCTCGCTGGTGACCCGGCCGTGGAGCATCACGACGGCGGCGACGGCGAGCGTCACGGCCGCCCAGACGGCGAGGATCCGTCTCGGTCTGCGGGCACACCAGCGGCCCAGGGCAAGGAACATCGTGCTGCGCTTCCCTCCACGAATGAAATTGCACTCCGAGTGCACATTTACCGTTGCACTCGGAGTGCAATAATGTCAATCGGAGAGAGGAGCCCCAGGTGGCACGGCATCCCGAGCAGGACACCCCGGACGGACGGACCGAGCGCGGCCGGCAGACCCGCGAAAAGATCGCCGCTGCGCTGCTGGCGCTCCTCGACGAAGGCATGACGGACTTCCCCGCAGACCGGGTGGCCCAGTCCGCGGGGGTCTCACGGCGGTCCGTGTTCCACCATTTCGACGACATGGCCCAGCTCGTGGACACCGCCATCACCCGGCGGCTGGAACAACTCGCCGAGCAGATAAGGCCGTTGCCCACCGAGGGGCCGCGCGCCGCCCGCGTGGCGGCCCTGGTCGAACAGCGGGCGCGGATCCTCGAATGGATCACCCCGGCGCGGCTGGCGATGATCCGCATGGACCATCCCTCGGAGCGCATCCGTCAGGTGACCGAGGAGGCCTTCGCCGATGCCCGCCGGCGCATGGAGGCCGTACTGGCGGAGGAACTCGACCTGCTGTCGGGCCGGCGGCGTACGGACCTGGTCCACGGACTCGACGCGGTGACCACGTGGGGCGCCTGGCACCACTGGCGTTCCACCGGGCTCGACCCCGAGGAGGCGCGGCACGCCATGGAGGCCACCGTACTGAGCCTGCTCGCCTCGGCCGATCCGCCTGCGGCGGCGCCGCACCGGCCTGCGTGACATACGCAAAAGCCGGGCCCGTGGGTCACGGGCCCGGCCGCCCTTGCGGTCTCTGCTCGGATCAGACGCGGTCGGCCGCGATCAGGACGTACTGGAACGAGCCGTCCTTGTACGAGTTGATGAACGCCTCTTCGATCCCGGTGACCAGGGAGGACGTGGCCCGCAGCTCCCAGTAGGGCAGGGTCGCGGGCGTCAGGTCGATGACGGCCTGCGGTACGAGACGGTTGTCGGCCATGGCCCGCATGTACTGCCGGCGCGAGTGGATGTTGCACTCGAAGTGCGCGTTGATCTGGGAGACCCACTTCGAGGGCTGGCCGTAACGGGGGTTCCAGCAGCCGGTGATGGTCACGTACCGGCCGCCGACGGCGAGGATCCGGGAGTGTTCGGCGAACAGGTCGTGCAGGTCGACGTACATGCTCGACTCGTTGTTCCAGGAGGCCGCGGCCTGGCCCGTCTCGAACGGTGTGCTGAGCATGTTGCAGACGCGGGCCCGGACGGAGTCCCCGATGCCGAGTTCGCCGGCGCGCTGGTTCGCGAAGTCGGCCTGCTTGGCCGAGAGGGTGACGCCCTCGACCTTGCATCCGAACCGCTGGTGGGCCATGACCATCGATCCGCCGCGGCCGCAGCCTGCGTCCACGAGCGTGTCGCCCTGCCCGATGGGGCCGAGGTGGTCCAGCAGGACGTCGGCCTGCGCCGACTCCAGCCGGTGGAGCTCGGCGATCAGCTTCTTCTCGTACGCGCTGTCGCCGGTGTCCCCGAGGGCTGCGTGGTCGACGTCACCGAGGCCGTAGTGGTGGTGGTAGAGACCGTCGACGTCGCCGAGACGCAGGTTCACCGGCCGGGCCTCGTGGTCCCAGTATCGGGCGATGTCACCCTGGTAGGGCGTCGCCGGGGAAGGGATGAACGTGGCGGCGGGGGACATGGTGAGCTCGGTGTTGGTCACAGATAAATCCATCCTTACCAGAAGTCGGGCAGGCTGTAGCGGTAGGTATTGGTCTGGTGCCAGTGGTGGTTGCCGTCGACCCACGCGGCCACGCCCCGAAGGAAGCGCAGCACGCTCGGGACGGGGCAGGCTGCGGCCAGGTCGGCGGCCGCGGCCTCGAACGCGTGCATGAGGTCGTTGTGGACCTCGACCGCCTTCAGATAGGCATCGCGGACGGAGCAGCCCTCGCGTTCGGCGATCACCACGGGCAGGTTGAGGTGCCGGCCGGGGCTGGCGAGTTCCTTGGTGTACGAGTACAGGTCGTTGACGATGGTGGTCGCGTTCCCGGCGAGCGCGATGACCCGCTGCATGGCGGGCTGGGCATGCAGGTCCGCCGGGAGTTCGTAGCCGCCGACGGTGTCGGTGATGGTGGGGCAGGGGCGGAAGTTGTTGAACTGGCGCATCGACAGGTACTCCCACACCTGCGGGACGTAGTCCGTCTCGGCCCAGGCGGCCTCGGCGAGGTACCCCAGGTGCAGACGGGCCATGTCGTGCCGGAACCGGTCGGCCTGGGAGGCGGTGGCCTCCTGGGCGAAGTACTCCATGGCCGACCGGTAGGCGCGCCGCGGCGCGTCCGAGTGGAGGGACTCCGCCCACTCCGGCTGGTACTCCGTCGTGGTGTGGAGGGGGTCGAGTGCGGTGTGCGCCAGCAGCAGGCGTCCGCCGAGGCCGACGGGCGAGCCCCCGTGGTCCTCGCAGTAGCAGTCGTCGACGACGTTCTCGGCGACCATCAGCCGCGTGGCGAGCATGAGGTGGTCGATGGTGGGGGCGTCGGGGTGGCAGGCGACCATGTAACGGCCCACGGAGAAGCCGTCGAACTGGTCCTCCCACTCCGGGGGGTACAGCTCGACCTCGTCCACCGCCCACGCCTTGATCCTGTGGCTGAGCTCCTCGACCCGAACGGGGTCGGGTTCCGGCACCGGGTGGTAGTAGAGACCCGGGACCGGACGACCCGCCGCCGGGGGCTCCTCCTCGGGCGCAGGCGGCTCCTCGCGCCGGGCCAGGGACAGCCCGGCCGCGCCCAGCCCGCTGGGGCCGCGCAGGACCCGCTCCAGGGCGGGGCTCGGCGTGGTGACGGGGGCCGAGGCCTGGGCGGGCGGGGCGAACAGGGCGGGCCGGACGCAGCCGACGGCTTCGATGCCGCGGCCGTGACCGTGCGCCCCGAAGCGGGCCGCGGCTGCAGGGAGACCCGACTGCAGAGGGGAAGGCCCGGGATCGGGCATCCGTGACTCCTTGGTGAGGTGGTTGGGCTGTCCCGGATCCCGGGCATGCCCGGCCGGCCCGGGAAGGCCCGGGCCGTGGCCGGTGTGGCTGTCGTGGCTGTCGTGGCTGTCGTTGCCGGGCAGGTGCCTCAGTCGTGCCTGCGGGCGATCTGCACGTTCTCCAGGACGCCGAGCGCGTCGGGCACCAGGACGGCGGCGGAGTAGTAGGTGGAGACCAGGTAGGAGATGATCGACCTCTCGTCGATGCCCATGAAGCGCACCGACAGGCCCGGCTCGTACTCCTCCGGCAGACCGGTCTGGCGCAGGCCGATGACGCCCTGGTTGTCCTCGCCGGTGCGCATCACCAGGATCGAGCTGGTGTTCTCCCTGCTGATCGGGATCTTGTTGCAGGGCAGGATCGGGACTCCGCGCCAGGCCGGGACCTGCTGTCCGCCGAGGTCGACGTGGTCCGGGTAGAGCCCGCGGGCGTTGAACTCACGCCCGATCGCCGCGATGGTCTTGGGGTGGGCGAGGAAGAGCTTGGAACCACGGCGGCGGCAGAGCAGCTCGTCGAGGTCGTCCGGGGTGGGCGGGCCGGAGTGGGTCTGGATCCGCTGCTTGAAATCGGCGTTGTGGAGGAGGCCGAACTCCCGGTTGTTGACCAGCTCGTGCTCCTGGCGCTCGCGCAGCGCCTCGATGGTGAGCCTGAGCTGCTCCTCCGTCTGGTTCATCGGCTCGTTGTAGAGGTCGGCGACCCTCGTGTGGACCCGCAGCACCGTCTGGGCGATGGAGAGTTCGTACTCGCGCGGGTGGGGCTCGTAGTCGACGAAGGTGCCGGGCAGCTCGGGTTCGCCGGTGTGGCCGGCGGACATCGCGATCTCGGCCTCGCCGTGCTTGTTCTGCCGCTGGTGCGGGAGCGAGCCGAACCGCTCGACGTGGGCCTGGAGGTGCGGCGCCGACGAGAGGATGGCGGCGAAGTCCGAGCGGGACAGGGTGAGCAGGGTGCCGGCCGTGGCGGCGGTTGCGGTGTAGTCCCAGCCCCCGGCACCGTCCAGCAGGGCGTGCTCGCCGAACCGGTCGCCGTCGGCGAGCACGGCGACGGCGATCTCGTCACCGTACTTGCCGACGGAGGTCTGGTTGACCCGGCCGTGGGCGATCAGGTGGATCTCGTTCGCGGGGGTGCCGCGCTCGACCAGCACCTCACCTGCGCGGAAGTCACGCTGGACGCACCGGCCGGCGAGCGCGGTCAGCACGTCCATGTCGTCGAAGCCGCGCAGCATGGCGAGTTCGCCGAGTTCGCGGGGGATCACCCGGACCTGGGCGCCGTCCTGGACGAAGTCGATGCGCCCGTCGCCGACGGTGTAGGTCAGCCGCCGGTTCACCCGGTACGTGCCGCCCTTGGTCTCCACCCAGGGGAGCATCTTCAGCAGCCAGCGGGAGGTGATCTCCTGCATCTGCGGGGCGGACTTGGTCGTGGTGGCAAGGTTGCGGGCGGCCGCCGTGCCCAGGCTGGTCTGCGGGGGCTCGAGCTGCGCCTCCGGGCTGGTGTCCACGGTCATCGGGCAGGCTCTCCTTCGTAAGGGCGGTGAACGGCATGCGGGCACACGTCACCGGTGAAAGAAGAAAAAGGGGGCGAATATCCGGGCATTCCATCCGGATCCGGGAGCACACTAGCCGCCGGAGCAGGGGACCGGGCCGGGAAGCCACC
This sequence comes from Streptomyces sp. R33, assembly GCF_041200175.1. NCBI lineage: Bacteria > Bacillati > Actinomycetota > Actinomycetes > Kitasatosporales > Streptomycetaceae > Streptomyces > Streptomyces sp. R33. The sequence continues at coordinate 1,044,271 of NZ_CP165727.1, forward strand.
GCCATTACCTCGATGCAGTGATCTTGCGGCTGAGCGTTTACGGCCCGCTTCGGCGAGGTTCGAGCCCGGTCGAACACCTGCCTTCAGGGCGCGATCTGATGAATCGTCACCGATCGACGAGGAACATCGCCGCATCGTCCGCCAGGCGATCCTGGGTGTGGCGGAGCAGTCCCCGGTGCAGCTGGTCCAGGAACTCCTGCGGACCGCCGTCGGGCGTCGCGTGCACCGCCTCCATCGCCTCCGGCAGGGCGAAGAAGTCGTTGCCGCTGTTGCGGGCTTCGATCACGCCGTCGGTGTACATCAGCAGGCGGTCGCCGGGTGCGAAGGAATAGCGGTCCGCCCTGCCGGGCGGACCGGTGATGAACTCCGCCAGTCCGAGCGGCGGCAGCGGCCTCGTGGGCATCAGGGCGCAGGCCGTTCCGTCCCGCAGGAGCAGCGGAGGCGGATGGCCGCGGTTGACCACCTCGACGACGGGCCCGTCCGGCACCTGGGCCACGAGAGCGGTGACGAAACCCTCCACGAGTGCTTCCGGGTCGATCACGCCCGGCACGGCGGCATCGCGCAGCAGTGCCGCCTCGCAGCGGTGGATGACGTCCACCAGTTCCTCCTCGTAGTGCACCGCCTCCCTGAACGCGCCGAGCACGGCCGCTGCGGCCCGAACGGCCGGCAGCCCCTTGCCCCGGACGTCGCCGACGATCACGCGCACCCCGTACTTCGTCTGCACGGCCTCGTACAGATCGCCTCCGATCTGCGCCCCCGTCTCGGCCGCGAGGTACATGCCGGCCACGCGTAGGGGGCCCAGCCGGGCCGGGACGGGCCGCAGCACGGCCTCCTGCGCCGCCACGGCGATGCGGCGGACCTGGTCGAGCTCGCTCTTGCGCCGCCTGCGGGCGGTGCTGCTCGTCGCCACGCTCGCCAGCGACACCAGGAACAGGGCCAGGAAGTTCGTGTAGACCTGCTGGCTGCCCCACGCCCCGTTGTAGGTGGCCGTGACCACGCTCACGGCCACGGCCAGGGCCACCGCCGCAAGGGTGCCCTTGGGACCCATCGTCACCGCGGCCAGCGCCGGCGTGGCGACCAGGAGGGGGCCGGTGTACAGAACGTGAGCGGGCGTGAATTCGATGGTCAGCACCGAGAGCGCGATCACGAAGGGCAGACACTCCGCGAGTACGAAAAGGACCTGGTGATGGCCGCCCGCTCCCGGTCGAGGAGGTGAGCGGAAGGGCACCCGCATGGGTCCAGCGTGCCCCGTCGAAGCTGCTCGCCGCCACCTTTCGCCCGTGCGGGGCCTCTCAGGCGTAGCGGCCGGGACCGCCGGGCATGTGATGCGGTGCGGGCGTCGGGGCGACCGTCCCCCGGTCTCGCCCCGAGGCGGGGCCCCGCCGAGCCCTGGAGCGGTGAGTCCGGATGAGCAGCAGCCCCGAGCGCCGGGTCCCCCGTCAGGAGTTCGACGCGATCTTCGCGGCCGTCCGCACGTGGGGCCGCTGGGCCCGGGCCGACCGCGGTGCCTGGAACCGGGTCACCCCGGACCACGTACGGCGGGCCGCCGCCCTGGTCCGCTCCGGTACGGCGGTCCCGCTGGGTCTGCCCTGGGACACCCGGCCCGGCCCGGACAACGGCAGGCCCGCCCTGCACTACATGTCCGATCTCGGTGACGTGGAGTCCCCGGAACCCGCCACGTACAAGGACTTCATCGGCGTCGACTACCACGGCAAGGCCGTGACCCACCTGGACGCCCTGTCGCACGTCGCGTACGGGGGGCGGCTCTACGACGGCCGCCCGGCACGCGAGGCCTTCGGCGCCGCGGGGGCGCGCTTCGGCTCGGTGGCCGCGCTCGGCCCGCTCGTCACCAAGGGGGTGCTCCTCGATCTGCCGGCCGTCCTCGGGGTCGACTGGCTGGAGCCCGGGCATGCGGTCCACGCGCCGGACGTCGCCGCCGCGGAGCGGGCACTGGGCGTGACGATCGACGACGGCTGCGCGGTGCTGCTGCGCTCCGGCCGCTTCCGGCGCAGCCGGGAGATCGGCCCGTGGGACTCGGACGCCGCGAGCGCGGGCCTGCACGTGGACGCCGTGCCGCTGCTGGCCGAGCGCGGTATCGCCCTGCTCGGCGGCGACGGGGACAGCGACCTGCGCCCCTCGCCGGTCGAGGGCGTGCACTCCCCCGTCCACGCCCTCGCCGTGGCGGCCATGGGGGTGCCGCTGCTGGACAACCTGGACCTCGAGGTGCTCTCCGCCGCCTGCGCCGAGGCGGGGCGCCACGAGTTCATGATCGTCGTGACGCCGCTGAACGTGCCGGGCGGGACCGGCTCGCCCGTCGATCCGGTCGCGATCCTCTGATTCGAACTGATCCCAACGATCCGAATAAACCGGGAGGAATATACTCGAAAGACACTTATTCGGGGCAAGCGCTCCGGTGCGGCCGAGGCCGAGGGCCCGGTGAGGAGAAGTGATGCGTATGGGGGTCACGGGAGACGAGATCGGCCCCGCACGCTCCCGTGAGCGGTTCCTGCTGGGCGAGCCGGTCGCGAGCGGGGTACGCAGCCCGATCCTGAACTCCTGGCTGCGCTGCCGGTCCCTGGGACTGTCACCGGACCAGACCGAACTTCCCTACCGGGACGATTTCGATCCGGACAGCCGGCTCGTCCGCGCGGCGGAGCCCGTGCTCGACCAGCTGGCGTCGCGTTTCACGGGCAGCCAGATGAACGTCTCCCTCGCCGACGGGAACGGAACGGTGCTGCAGCGCCGCTTCGGGGAGCCCGCGCTGGCCCATGACCTCCCGCCCATCCAGAGCGTCCCCGGCTTCGTCTTCGCCGAGCGGTTCGCGGGCACCAACGGCATCGGACTCGCGCTCGCCGAACGCCGGCTCGTCCAGGTCTACGGGGCCGAGCACTTCGCCGAGCGCTCCCAGTCGAACGCCTGCTCCGCCACCCCCATCCGCGACCAGCTGAGCGGACATGTCGTCGGTGTCCTGTGCTTCGGGTACCCGCACGGCTACGAGGACCCGGCGCTGCCCGCTCTGGTCAGCCGGGCGGCCGAAACCATCGAGCGGCGGCTGATGGAGCAGCACTCGGAGCGCGAGCGCGCCCTGCTGCGGACGTACCTCGAGGCCAGCCACCTCGTCCGGCCCGGCGCGGCCGCCGGGAACGGACACCTGATCGGGCTGGACGAACTCGGCGACAGCGGGCTCGACCGGAGCGATCAGATGATCCTCAAGGAGAAGGCCACCGAGCTCATCTCCTCGACCCAGCGGGCCGCCGTCGAGGTGGCCCTGCCCCACGGGCGCGGCGTCACCCTGATGAGCAGCCCGCTCGTGAGCCGCTCCGGGGTGGAGGGCGTCGTCGTCGAGGCCGTGCTCTCCGGCGATGCGCAGCCGGTGCATCACCTCTCCCTCCTGCCCCGCAGCGGACCGCCCACCGGTCCGCCGCCCGGCCCCCTCGCTCCTCCCGCGCCTGCGGCCGCCGCCGGCCACACCTCCGGCAAGGTCAGGGGGCTGGTGCTGGTGGGCGAGCCGGAAGTGGGGAAGTACGCCGTCGCGGCACGCCGCCGCCTGGAGCTGCTGGCCGAGGCCAGCACCCGTATCGGCACCACGCTGGACGTGACCCGCACCGCCTGGGAGCTCGCCGAGATGGCGGTTCCGCGCCTGGCCGACTACGTCACCATCGACGTGCCCGAGGCCGTGCTGCGCGGCGAGGAGTCCGCCGATCCGCGCACCGAGCTGCACCGCACGGTGGTCCACGGCATCCGCGAAGACTGCCCCTTCTACCCGGTCGGACAGCGGGTGGAGCTGCGCGCCGGCACTCCCCACATGCGGTGTCTGGACAGCGGGCAGGCGGTACTGGAGGCCGACCTGCGCAATGCCGTCGGCTGGATCGACCAGGAACCCGAGCACGCCCGGCAGATCTTCGCCCACAACGTGCACTCCCTCGTCTCCGTCCCCCTGCTCGCCCGCGGCGTCCTGCTGGGGGTCGCCAGCTTCTACCGCTCGCAGGACCCCGCCCCCTTCGGGGACGACGACAGCTGGCTGGCCCAGGAACTCGCTGCCCGCGCCGCCCTCTGCATCGACAACGCCCGCCGCTACACCCGCGAGCACACCCTGGCCCTGGCCCTGCAGCAGAGCCTGCTCCCGCAAGGCGTTCCCGAGCAGGGCGCCGTCGAGGTCGCGCACCGCTACCTGCCCGCCGAATCCGGGGTGGGCGGCGACTGGTTCGACGTCATCCCCCTCTCCGGCACCCGGGTCGCCATGCTCGTGGGTGACGTCGTGGGCCACGGCCTGCACGCGGCCGCCACCATGGGCCGGCTGCGCACCGCCGCACGCAACTTCGCCGAACTGGAACTCGCCCCGGACGAGCTCCTCACCCACCTGGACAACCTCCTGGTGCGGCTGGACCGGGAGGAGGGCGGCGAGAACGACTCCGGCAGCACCGGCATCGTAGGCGCCACCTGCCTCTACGCCGTCTACGACCCCACCACGCGGCTGTGCACCATGGCCCGCGCCGGCCACCCCCCGCCCGCCCTGGTCCACCCCGGCGGCGTCGTGACGTTCGCCGATCTTCCGGCCGGACCGCCGCTGGGGCTGGGCGGTCTGCCCTTCGAGACGGCCGAGATCCAGCTCCCCGAGGGGAGCACGCTGGTCCTCTACACCGACGGGCTCGTCGAGGACCGCGATCGCGACCTCGACGTCGCCCTCGACCAGTTGAGCCGCGTCCTGTCCCACCCGGACCGCACGCCGGAGGACACCTGCCAGGCGGTCATCGACACCGTGGCACCCGAACACCCCGCGGACGACATCGCCCTGCTCGTCGCCCGTACCCGGACCGTGCCCGCCGACCGGATCGCCACCTGGGACGTGCCCGCGGACCCGGCTCTCGTCTCCGGCATCCGCGCCGCCGCCACGCGCCAGCTGGCCGACTGGGGGCTGGACGACCTCGCGTTCGCCGCCGAGCTGATGCTCAGCGAGCTGGTCACCAACGCGGTCCGCTACGGCACCGAGCCCATCCAGGTGCGCCTGGTCCGCGACCGCACCCTGATCTGCGAGGTCGCCGACGGCAGCAGCACCGCCCCGCACCTGCGGCGGGCGGCCACGACGGAGGAGGGCGGACGCGGGCTGTTCCTCGTCGCACAGCTCGCCCATGCCTGGGGCACCCGCTACACGACGCACGGCAAGGTCATCTGGGCCGAATGCGCCCTGGACGCGGCCTGACCGTCGCCCCTCGGTCCTCTCGGCACTCGACCATCGGAGGCACAGAAGGCGACATGTCGCCCATATGACCATGGCCAGCAGTAGCATCACCGATGTCTCACAGCGATGTCCTTCAGGGACGACGTCCTCACAGCTTCAGGAAGCACCTCCCCAGGCGGCCCCGGAGAAGTCCGTGCATGACACTCCCGTCACCTCGACGAGCCCGCCCTCGCGCTCCGGCGGAGCACCCCTCGTCCGCGTACGCGGTCTCGCCAAACGGTTCGGCGGCACCGTCGCCCTGGACGGGGTCAGCCTCGACGTCCACGGCGGCAGCGTCCTGGCCCTCCTCGGCCCCAACGGTGCCGGGAAGTCCACGCTCATCAAGGTGCTCGCCGGGGTCCACCGCGCCGACGAGGGCGAGGTGACCGTCGCCGGGCACCCCCTCGGCTCCGACGCGGCCCGCCGCACCATGTCCTTCATCCACCAGGACCTCGGTCTGGTCGAGTGGATGACCGTCGCCGAGAACATCGCCCTGGGGACCGGATACCCCCGCCGCCGCGGCCTGATCTCCTGGCGCGAGACCCGGAGGAACTGCGCCGAGGCCCTGCGGATCGTCGCCGGACACCTGGACGCCGACGCCCGCATCGCCGACCTCGCCCCCGCCGAACGCTCACTGGTCGCGATCGCCCGCGCCCTGGCCCGGCAGGCGGAGCTCTTCGTCCTGGACGAGCCGACCGCCACCCTCCCCGCCGCGGACTGCGCGCGCCTCTTCGACGTACTGCACGCCCTGCGCGACCGGGGGCACGGCATCCTCTACGTCAGCCACCGCCTCGACGAGGTGTACGAGGTCGCCGACACCTTCGCAGTCCTGCGCGACGGACGGCTCGTCAGCCAGGGGCCCCTCGCCCCGTACAGCCCCGTGCGTCTGGTGCGCGACATCGTGGGCCCCGAACCGGACGGCGGGCCGCCTCCCGCGGCCGCCCCCGGGTTCCCCTCCGCCCCGGCGTCCCGCTCCGCGCCCGTCCGCCCGCCCGTACTGAGCCTCGACGGCGTGACCACCGAACGCACCGGACCCGTCAGTCTGGAGCTGCGCGAGGGCGAGATCCTCGCCATGGTCGGGCTGACCGGGGCCGGACACATGCACCTGGGCCGCGCCCTCGCCGGCGCACTGCCGTTCCTCGGCGGCCGGGCACTGCTCGACGGCCGCCCGTACCGCCCGCGCACGATCGCCGCCGCGCTCGGCGCCGGCGTCGGTTTCGTGGCCGCCAACCGGCAGGAGGAGGGCTGCGCCGCGGAACTGACGGTACGGGAGAACTTCCTGGCCAATCCCCGGGCAACCGGGGTGCCGGCCTGGCACTGGGTCGCCCCGCGGCGCGAGCGCGCCGAGGCCGCCGCTCTGATCGAGCGGTTCCAAGTGCGTCCCCGCGACAGCGAGGTGCCGATCGCCACCCTGTCCGGCGGCAACCAGCAGAAGGTGATGGTCGGCCGCCGGCTCCGCGGGAAGCTGCGCCTGCTGATCCTCGAGGAGCCGACGGCCGGCGTGGACGTCGGCGCCAAGGCCTCGATCCACCGGCTCCTCGACGAGGCGCTGGCCGCCGGCCTGGCGGTGCTGCTCATCTCCACCGATTTCGAGGAGGTCGCCGACGTGTGCCACCGCGCGCTCGTGTTCGGGCGCGGGAGCGTGGTGGCCGAGCTGGCGGGCGAGACCCTGAGCGTCACCGAACTCACCCGCACCGCCTCGGCCCTGCCCGCGATCACCGGAAGCGCGGGGAGCCGGTGAGCCCCGCGCCCTCCCCGTCCCCGCGCCGATTCCGGGCCGGCCGCCTGCACGGACACTTCATCGGCACCTACGGCCTCCTGGCCCTCACCGTCCTGCTCTTCCTCGTCTTCTCCCTCGTCCTGCCCGCTACCTTCCCCACGCGGGACAACGTCTCCTCGATCCTCTCCAACCAGTCGATCCCGGCCGTCCTCGCGCTCGGTGCGACGATCCCCATCGCGAGCGGCAAGTTCGACCTGTCCATCGGTTACGGCCTGGGCCTGGCGCACGTCCTGGTGCTGTACCTCATCATCGACGGGGGCTGGCCCTGGCCGCTCGCCTGCCTCGTGGTCGTCCTCGGGGGGACCCTGGCCGGCGCCGTGAACGGTGTCCTCGTCGAGTTCGCCCGCATCGACTCGTTCATCGCCACGCTCGGCACCGGCAGCATGATGTACGCCGTCACCGGCTGGATCACCGACGGGAGCCGGATCGTCCCCGGCCCCGACGGCCTTCCGGCCGCCTTCACCGGGCTCTACGACGCGCGGTTCCTCGGGCTGCCGGTGCCCGCCTTCTACGTACTCGGCCTCGTCGTCGTGCTCTGGGTGGTGCTGGAGCGGCTGCCGTTCGGCCGGTACCTGTACGTCATCGGCTCCAACCCCCGCGCCGCCGAGATCATCGGCATCCCCACGCACCGGTACTGCGTCTACGCGTTCGCCGGATCGGGCACCGTCGTCGGCTTCGCCGGTGTCCTGCTCGCCGCGCAGCAGCAGATCGGCAACCCGAGTGTCGGCCTGGACTACCTGCTGCCCGCGTTCGTCGGCGTCCTGCTCGGCTCCACCGCGATCAAGCCGGGTCGCGCCAACGCCCTGGGCACGCTGGTGGCCGTGACCGTACTCGCCGTCGGCCTCGCCGGGATCGGCCAGCTCGGCGCCGATTTCTGGGCCACCCCGCTGTTCAACGGCGGCACTCTGCTCATCGCGGTCGGGCTGGCCGGCTATTCGGCCCGTCGCAGGCTGCGTACCGACGCCACGGCCACCGGCGGGCCGCCCGCGCAACGCCGGACCGCGGCGGCGGAAGACGGCGGGGGCGCCCCCTGATCCTCCCGGAGAACACCGCAGCGCAGACCAGCGTCAGGAGCACCGTGTACCCGAACCGCAAGACCGCCCTCGCGGCCGCAGCCCTGCTGGCAGCAGCAGCCACCGCCGTCGCCGGCTGCGAGAGCGGCATGCCGAACGCCACCGGCCCTTCCTCGGGCGCGGGTTGTCCGGCCGTCCTCCAAGGGGCGAAGGCGGCCGTCCAGCGGGCCGAGAGCAAGGACACCTCGTGGAACGGCCCGACCACCGGGCCCCGGGCGGTCGCCGGCAAGTCCCTCGTGTACGTCGCGCAGACCATGACCAACCCCGGGGTCGCCGGAGTCGCGAAGGGCGTCAAGGAGGCTGCGCAGGCCATCGGCTGGGACGTCCGGGTGATCGACGGGGAGGGCACCCCGGCCGGCATCCAGGCGGCACTCAGCCAGGCCGTCACCCTCAAGCCCTCGGGCATCGTCATCGGCGGCTTCGACCCCCGCCTGACCTCACAGCAGGTGGCGCAGGCCGGGGAGGCGGGGATCCCGCTCATCGGCTGGCACGCGGTCAGCTCCCCCGGCCCCAGCACGAGTCCCAGGCTGTTCACCAACGTCACCACGAAGGTGGAGGAGGTGGCGAAGGCCAGTGCGGACTGGGTCATCGCCCAGTCCGACGGCAACGCCGGGGTCGTCGTCTTCACCGACGACTCGATCCCGTTCGCCGGTACCAAGTCCCGGCTGATCGAACGGCGGCTCGCCGCGTGCCCCGGCGTGAAGCTCCTGGCGCACGCGAACATCCCGATCCCGGACGCGGGCCGGCGCACCCCCCAGGAGGTCTCCTCGCTCCTGTCCCGCTTCCCGAAGGACTGGACGTACTCCGTCGCCATCAACGACCTGTACTTCGACGACGCCGCCCCGGCCTTCCGCGCCGCCGGCAGGCCCGGCGCCGGGCCGCCCTTCAACATCGGCGCCGGCGACGGCGACCCCTCCGCGTTCCGGCGCATCAACAGCAAGCAGTTCCAGTCCGCCACCGTCCCGGAGCCGCTCTCGCAGCAGGGCTGGCAGATCGTCGACGAGTTCAACCGCGCCTTCGCCGGGCAGCCCGCCAGCGGCTACGTGGCTCCCGTCCACATCGCCACGGCGGCGAACAGCAGCGGGGCCACCTCCTGGAACCCCCAGGGGTACCAGGAGGCGTACGAGAAGATCTGGCGCGGCTGACCGGGCCTCCGGCGGACCTCGTACGATGTGGCGCGGACGGGGCCGTAGCGCAGAGGTCGTCGCGCGCGGTCTCCAAAACCGCGAGGACGCCGGTTCGATTCCGGCCGGCCCCGTCCCGGGCCGACGACAACGGCCACGGGTCAGCTCCGGCGCACCAGGGCCGTCATCGCGGCGAGGTCCGACTCCGACCGGACGATCGGGGCAGCGGGCCAGAGCAGTTCGTACTCCGTCTGGATCCGGAAGACCTCATCGGCGAAGGAGCGCACGACCTCGGCGGTGACCGTGCCCCGCTCCGCGTGTTCGAGGAACTGCTCGCAGGCCTCCACGGCGCCTTCGCAGTCGCCGTCGAACTCGAACAGTGCACAGATCTCTTCGACGGCGTGGTCACGCGACGTCAGATGACCGATCCCGCAGTCGAGCCCGTCGTCGTGAAGGTCGTCGGGGTACGGCGCGCGCTGCCAGGAACCGTCCTCGAACCAGTAGACGCACTCGATCCTCCCTTGCTCCAGAAGGTCGTGCCGGAGTTCCCGGTGCACCCACCCGGGCGCCCCCGCGAGGAGATCGATCGGCGGCTCGTACCGCCCGACCTTGCTGGAATCGTCCTGACCGGAGAGAACAGCACGGTCGCCATCGGCCCGGACCAACGTCCACCGGCTGCAAGCGCCGTCGTCGTAGTGCAACCCGCTGTCGCCGTGGGTGCCGCCGAGCCAATATCCGCTCCGGAAGCGCTCCTTCTCCTCCTCGGCATTCCAGGTCGCCGCGGCGAACGCGGCCCAGCGCGCCCACAGCACGCCTGCGTCCGGAAGGTCCTCCGGCTGCCCCGGACGATTGATCTTCATGCCCACCCCATACCCCCAGCCCTTGCATCTGACCGACGCCCGCCGGGTATAAGGGTCCCTTAAGAGGCGGCCGACCGGCCTGCGATGATCGTGGACACAACAATGGGGCCAAGGAGATGAAGCAAGTGATCAGTCGCAGGATCGCCCGTACCATACCCGCACTCGCGCTGGCCGGACTGCTGCTGAGCCCCCAGGCGCAGGCTCAGGCCGCGCCGGTGACGGCCCGTCCGGCCGCGGTCGCCGCCGCGCAGGCGCAGCTTCCCTCCCAGGGTGCACCGGCCCGGGCGGCATCCGGACAGGTCCAGCACTCGGCAGTGCACTCCGCCGGCCTCGTCAACGGCGACAAGAAGGGCGACAAGAAGAAGGACAAGGGCAAGAAGGGCAAGAAGAAGAGCTTCTTCAAGAAGTTGGGCACCGTCGCTCTCGTCGGCACCGTGCTCATCGTCCTGCTCGTCATCGCCGCGATCGTCTTCGCCGTCCGGCGGCGCCGCAGGGAGGGGTGAGGACCGGATACCGCCACGCCCTGGGTATTCTCGGCTTGATCACGTATTGCGCATGACAAGGCGGGAAGGACCGGGCCCGCTTCGGCTCGGGCTGCCCGGCGAGGGGAGTTCTGAGGTGGATTTCGACGAGGAGTGGGCCGGGCTGCGCACAGCCGCCGAACGCGCCGCGACGAAACCGCAGCCACCGTCACGGCCGGAGCCGGAGCCGCCGGTCGCCCCCGTGCCCACCCCCGCTTCCGCGCCCGAGACGGCGGCCGACACCCTGGAGATGGCGCGGGAGGCGGTGCTGGAGCGGCTGGCGGACTTCCGCAGCCGGGTACTGCTCGTGCCCCTGGACGAGCGTGACGGGCTGTGGACAGGCCGGTTCGGCGGGCTCGACTGGATCTACGCGTTCTCCGGGGACGAGCAGTTGGCCCGGTTCGCGCAGGCCCGCGGCGAGCAGGGGAAGGAATGGCCGTACCGGCGGGTGGTCGGGGCGCGGATCCTGGACGAGGTCGTGCCCGCGCTGGACTTTCCCTGCGGGGTGGCGTGGGACGTGGCGGGGCCCGACGGCATGGTCTTCCCGCCGTTGAGCGGGTTCGTGCCCGAAAGGGCGGCACTCGACGGTGAGGTGGCGCGATGAGCGGGGACGGGGCGGATCTCGACGTCTCGCAGCAGGCACTGGGCCAGATCGCCCGGGGCATCACGGACACTCTGGGCGAGCTGAAGGAACTGGGAATGATCGGCTCCGCCAGCATGGGGCGGGGCTTCTCCGACATCGCCCTGTCGGGTATGGAGACCGGGCACGACGGCTTGACGTCGACCTTCAAGACCTTCTGCGAGCGCTGGGAGTGGGGGGTGCGCTCACTGGTGCAGCAGGGCAACTCCTTCGCGGCGAAGGTGGGCCTTTCCGCCGGTGTGCTGCACGAGCAGGACCAGTACCTCCAGGGCAGCTTCAAGGTCCTCACCAACTCGGCGATGGGCAATCCCTACGCCTCCGAGAAGGACGTCATCGACAAGGACTGGGGCGAGGTGCTCTCCGACAACGCGTACACGCAGATCCGGGACGCCGACTACAGCCAGGAGTCGTTCGACCGGGCCGCCCAGAACAGCAAGGAGGCCTGGAAGACCGCGGTGCGGGACGTGAACACCTCCGACGTGCTGTTGTCGAACCAGCTGGTCGATGCAGCCGGGTTGCGCGACGAGGTGGACGGCGCGGTCGACCGCATGGTCGGACCGGCTCCGCAGCCTCAGGGTGAGCGCCGATGACGGACTGGGGTGGTCTCCTCGACAAGGGTCTGGGAAAGCTCGAGGACGGCTGGGACGCGACCAAGAAGGCCGTCGGGGAGGGTGTCGACAAGACCACCGACGGCATAGGCGCCGCCCTGGACTATGTCGGGGCGCACGACTGGGCGGACAAGGTCGAGGACTGGGGCGACGACGTCGGCTCCGACCTCGGTGCCTCGATCAGCGAGCAGCAGCTCGGGCAGACCGAGCAGGCGAACGAGCTCATCCACGGCAAGGCGTCGGCGATCCGGGAATCGACCAAGCACCTCACCGACTTCAAGGCCGCCTTCGACCGGGTCGGCGAGGGGATGAAGGCGCTGGACTCCGAGCACTGGAAGGGTCAGGCGGCCGAAACGTTCCGCGAGAAGTTCGCGATGCACCCGACGGACTGGTTGCGCGCCGCCGACGCCTGCGAGGCAGCGGCCGGCGCCATGAACCGGTACGCCGGGACGGTGGAGTGGGCGCAGCAGCAGGCACAGCAGGCCATCGACCTCTACAAGGCGGCCGTCAAACAGGCCAGGGAAGCGCACGAGGACTACACGTCCAAGGTCAAGGCCTACACCGCGGCGGCGGATGCGGGCAAGGACCCCGGCGAGAAGCCGGTGGAGCCCGTCGACGCCGGGAAGGCCGACGGCACGCGGGCCCACGAGATCCTGAAGGAGGCCCGCAGGCAGCGCAACGACGCGGCCGCCGACGCGCAGAAGGCGCTGGCGGCAGCGCTGGCGCACGCTCCGGCCGAGCCGCCCCCGTCCGAGCGGGCGCTGGCGGGGATCGGCGACTACTACGGCGCAGAGGCCGTGGAGCTCAACCACTTCGTCGGAGGGGTGGTCAAGGGAACGGCGGGGCTGCTGAACTTCGCCCGCGGCCTGAACCCGATGGATCCGTACAACCTGACCCATCCCGCCGAGTACGCGCAGCACCTCAACATGACGCTGGCCGGCCTCGTGTCGACGGCCGCCCATCCGGAACGGATTCCGGGGGCTCTGATCGACAGTTTCAAGGACGACCCGTCCGAGGGCCTCGGCCGGCTGGTGCCCGAGCTCCTCGGAACCAAGGGCCTGGGAGGGGCGCGGGCGGGCGTACGGGTCGCGGAGACGGTGGCCGCGAAGCCGTCGGCGTGGTCGCACCTGGCGCAACCGGCGAAGGGCATCACGGAACGCGGGGCCATCCACGCCGACTCCGTCGGTGCGAAGCAGGCCCAGAAGTTCCTCGACGACCAGTACCCGTGGCTCAAGGACATGAACAACACGGGCATGCCGGGCTATGAGTACAACTGCACGCACAACGTGGCCACCCTCGACAAACGGCTGGACGGGATCGAGGTGTCGGCCGCCCCCAAGACCGGACCCGGGGACATCCCCTACAAGGAGCTCGGGGTGACTCCGGACGCGAAGAAGGTCGTCAACAGTTACGACGACATCATCAAGGACCTGGAACAACGGGGTCCGGATTCGCGCAGCGTGGTCGCCATTTCCCGCCACGGCGGGGTGGGCCATGTCTTCAGTGCCGTGAACACCCCGCACGGAGTGGTCTTCTTGGACGGTCAGACCGGAACGCTCGCCAGACTGGAGACGTCCAACATCAGCGAGATCGCCCATGTCCCCTACCGCTAACCCTGTCAGGAAACAGCAATGCTCACGTTGAACGAAGCCCTGGAAGCGGCGCGGACGCATCTCGAGCGGGCGTACTCCCACGAACCCCGGACGATCGTCCTGCAGCGGGAGCTGTCCGGGGAGGACCCGCTCACCTGGATCATCCGGTACGAAGCCCGGCCGACCGCCGGGGCGGCGGGGTCGCCGGCCGCTCCGCTGACGAGCGTGGTGCTCGTGCCCAAGGACGGCTCCGCCGTGCGGTTCCCGCCGTCGCACCTGCCCCTGGACGAGTACTTCGCGTACGTGCGGCACGGCGGCTGGGCGACCGCCGCCCTGGCCAGGACGGTGAAGGCTGAGCCGTGGCAGATGGCCCTGGAGTGGCTCCTCACCACCTATCACGGCCTGGTGGAGCTGGCCGCGATCGAGCCCGTGGCCGAGGACGCCGGGACCTGGCTGTTCGCCTGCCGGACCACCGCGCAGCCGGGATACCCGCGCACGCCGATGCTGGCCGCTTCGCTGGTCGTGCCCAAGGACCTCGGCACGCCGTTCCACCCGGCGGCCGACGATCCGTGGCGGGACGCCGCGGCCTACACGCAGAACCCCGTGGAGCGTGACCCCGAGGCCCAGACGCGACGCCTGAACTCCCGCGGATGCGTGGTCACCATGGCGGCGGCGATCGCCGGGGCGCCCTCGTGCCCGTTGCCGTGGCAGCCGGCGCACGAGGCTCCGGGATGGTGGGAACTGCTGCTGCGGCGCTACTTCCCCGGCGCCGAACAACTGCGGTGCACGAGCTGGGACGAGGTCATCGAGCGGGCGCAGCAGACCGGTCCGGACACCCAGGGCGTGGTCTGGGTGCGCCGTACCCTCGGCGGGACGGAGGTGAGCGGCCACCTGCTGTACGCGCACAACAACGGCGGTTCCGTGGTGTTCCTCGACGGGATGACCGGCGGACTGGCCCGCCTGGACACGGCCGGCCTGCTGGAACTGGTCTTCGCCCGGGTACGGCCCGGCGGCCCGGAGCGGGCCGACGACTTCGAGGCCGCCCGGCACAAGGCCGAGGAGTGGCTGCGCCGCACCTACACCCAGCCCGTCGAGCTGGTGTCGCCGGACGCCGGGGACGAGACGGCCCGCGGCTGGCTGTTCGCGTGCCAGACCTCGGCCGCGCTGCGGAGCGGGGACTGGAGGCAGGCGATGCTCGACTCCGCCGTGGTGGTGCCCAAGGGGCCGCAGGAGCCGTTCCTGCTGCCGAATTCCGACCCCTGGGGATTCCTTGCCGCCTGGGACCGGGGCGAGCCGACCGGTCCCACGCCTCCTGCGGGGAAGGCCGAATGGCTGGCCTCCACCATGGCGGAACTGGGTGCGGTGACGGAGGTCTCCGAGCACACGACCGTCGTCGATGCCGTGCAGGCCGTTGCCGCGCTGCCGCCCGGCGGGCGCGCCCTGCTGTGGGTCCGGCGGCGGGACGCCCGAGGACGCGAAAGCGTCGGCCTGCTCTTGACGGGGCTGCACACGGAGGCGGGCCACGTCGGCATCATCGACGCCTCCGCCGAAGAACTGCGGAGCCTGGACGCGTTCCACGAGTCGGGGGTCCGGGTGATCCGCTACCGCTGACGCCCGGGGCGGCACGGGGCGCGACTCCGCAGGTGCGTGCGCCGCCTATTGGTACGGGTCGAAGGGGATGCCCGCCGGCTTGGCCTCCGCGAGGTGGGAGGAGAAGGCGCCGTCCTTCAGGCCGAAGTGGGCACTGCCGAAGTCGGCCTGGCTGAGCTTCTCGCGGAGCGTGGGCGGGTAGCCCGACCAGCCGACGAGCGCGGGGAACTGCCAGGTGCCGCGGTGGTTCTCCGGCGGTTCGTCGTTCGTGTTCGCCGCGCGGAAGCAGTGCGTGCCGATGCCGTCCTTGTGGTAGACGATCTTGGGGTGCGTGCCGTCCCAGCGGATCCGGTCGCGCGCGTGGATCTCGAAGTCGCCGTGGGCGGAGGTGGCGACGTACTTCGCCTCGCCGCCCTGGATCCACACGACCACGTGTTCCCAGTCGTGGCGGTGGCCGCCGAGGCTGATGCCGGGGACGGCCTGGTCCTTCTCGAAGTACAGCGCGTACACGACGGCGCACCAGCCGTTGTTGCAGGCTGCGCGGGAGTAACCGTTGGTGTTGGCGAGGTCCGAGGCGTCGCGGCAGCTGCCGTTGAGGGCGCCGGTGGGGCTGAGGCCGCCGTTCAGGACTCCGGTCGGGCCTATGGCGGGCGTCGGGTAGCAGCCGTCCGTGTCGTAGTCGTACGCCGGCTGGAAGGCCAGCTCGATGGCTTCGGCCTGGGCGGGAAGCGCCGGGGGCGGAGCCGCGAAGGCCGTCTGGGCGGCGGCGACGACCAGCGCGAGGGCGGCGCCGACGACGAGGGATGATCTCCGGATGTGCTGGCTCGTCCGCAAAGCAGGCCTCCGGGGCCGGTCGGTTCGGGGCGGGGCGGATCCCGGCCGAGGGGCCGGCGCACAGCGAGCATCATTCGCGAACCTCGCCGGCACAGCAAGGGTCCCGACACGGACGGTTCAGCCTTGATCGGCTGTACAACAGGGCTGACTTCAGGACGAGTTGACCCAGACCGGGGATGCGGAGCGCCGCGGCCGACGGATCGACCGGCACCCCACGGCCCCGCGAGCCGTCCGGCGGCGCCGTCACAGGACCCCCGCGGACGCCTGTTCACCGGCGCTGGTTCCTCGCGAAACAGTGACATGCATCACTACGCGTCAAGGGATCACGGAAGCATTACGTCCGCTCACTCTTCCCCGACATGTCGATATTTGTCCCACTGGAATCGACATTCCCCTCTTCGGCGAAATAGGCATTCTGCGGATCGGCGCGTTCTGGGGTAACTCGCCACGCCACAGGCGTGTCTGAGGGTCGGTCTTCGTCTCACGCAGTCGGCCGACCGGACGGCCAGCACGACTGTCCGCCCATTTCAAGCCCGCTGTACGGAGGTCCCGCGCGGGCCGGCGGAGAGACTTGCCAGCCCGTTCAGGGGCTTCTAAGAATGGCGGCCCGGCCCCGGCGCTCCAGCAGCTCAGGCGCAGGACGCATCGCAGAAACCAAGCGAGGTCACGCATGCACAAGCACCGTAAAAAGCGGACGCACTACAAGAAAATAGCCATCGCCGCCGTCACGCTCGGCATCGTCGGCATCCCCACGGCCGCCATGGCGTGCCTGGACACCCAGGAGGCGGGCTCGTCGAGGGCCGCCGGCCGGCACCACGGCATGCGCCCCTCCCACCGCGCCCCCTCCCCCGGCGAGTCGCTCCAGATCCAGGCGGGTCCGGCGGACGCCCCGCTCGAGACGGCACCGGCCGTACCGGTCGAGCAGACCGAGCAGGCTCCGCAGACGACGGAGCCCACGGAGCCGTCGACCGCCCCCGCTGCGCCGAAGCCCGCGCAGCCGGCCCCGGCCCGTCCGACGGCGCCGGTGACACCACAGAAGCCGGCGACCCCGACCGCTGCGCCCTCCGGCCCGGCCGCCGAGGTGGTGGCCCTCGTGAACAAGGAGCGCGCCAAGGTCGGGTGCTCCGCGCTGACCGTCAATGCGAAGCTGACGGATGCCGCGCTGAAGCACAGCCAGGACATGGCCGCGCACGCCAACATGTCGCACACCGGCTCCGACGGTTCCGACCCGGGCCAGCGCATCACCCGCGCCGGCTACACGTGGACGACCTACGGCGAGAACGTCGCCTACGGCTACAACACGCCCGAGCAGGTCATGACCGGCTGGATGAACAGCCCCGGGCACCGGGAGAACATCCTCAACTGTGCCTTCAAGGAGATCGGCGTCGCCCTCGCGCAGCCGAACTCCTACTGGACGCAGGACTTCGGCACCGCCCGCTAGTCTTCTGAGTCGGGAATTCTGTTCAGATAGCTGGCGAGGCGTTCGAGGATCTCGTCTGCGGTCTTGGTCCAGACGTAGGGCTTGGGGTCGGTGTTCCAAGCGGCGATCCAGTCACGGATGTCCTTCTCGAGGGCCTGGACGGACTTGTGGACGCCTCGCCGTATCTGCTTGTTGGTGAGTTCGGCGAACCATCGCTCCACCAGGTTCAGCCAGGACGACCCGGTCGGCGTGAAGTGCAGGTGGAACCGGGGGTGGCCGAGCAGCCACTTCTTGATGTCCGGCGTCTTGTGGGTGGCGTAGTTGTCGCAGATCAGGTGGACGTCCAGACCGGCAGGCACTTCCTTGTCGAGCTTGACCAGGAACTTCTTGAACTCCTCGGCGCGATGCCGGCGGTGCAGGGAGCCGATCACCTTGCCGGTGGCCACGTTGAGTGCGGCGAACAGGGTGGTCGTGCCGGCGCGGACGTAGTCGTGCGTTGACCGCTCCGGGACTCCTGGCATCATCGGCAGCACTGGCTGGGACCGGTCCAGGGCCTGGATCTGCGATTTCTCATCCACGCAGAACACCAGCGCCCGCTCGGGAGGGTCCAGGTAGAGGCCGACGACATCGTGGACCTTGTCGACGAAGTAGGGATCGGTCGACAGCTTGAACGTCTCCGACCGGTGCGGCTGCAGGCCGAACGCCCGCCAGATCCGTGAGACCGAGGACTGGGACAGGCCCATTTCCTTCGCCATCGACCGCGTCGACCAGTGCGTTGCGTTCTTCGGCGTGGACTCCAACGTCCTGGTGACCACTGCGGCCACCTGCTCATCCGTCACCGACCTGGGGCCGCCGGAACGCGGCATGTCTCCCAGGCCCGCGATCCGGTACTGCACGAAACGGGCCCGCCAACGGCCGACCGCATGAGGCGTCGATCCGAGACGGACGGCCACATCCTTGTTCGAGACGCCCTCGGCGCAGGCCAGGATGATCCGGCACCTCAAAGCCCACGCCTGCGGCGTGGAACGACGCCGCACCCACCCCTCCAGTGCGGCCCGTTCCTCGTCCGACAGCGTCAACTCGGCCTTCGGCCGCCCCATCCGCGCCATAGGCCAAGCCTACACATCTGAACAGAACTCAAGACTCAGAAGACTAGTCGGCGTGGACTCCAACGTCCTGGTGACCACTGCGGCCACCTGCTCATCCGTCACCGACCTGGGGCCGCCGGAACGCGGCATGTCTCCCAGGCCCGCGATCCGGTACTGCACGAAACGGGCCCGCCAACGGCCGACCGCATGAGGCGTCGATCCGAGACGGACGGCCACATCCTTGTTCGAGACGCCCTCGGCGCAGGCCAGGATGATCCGGCACCTCAAAGCCCACGCCTGCGGCGTGGAACGACGCCGCACCCACCCCTCCAGTGCGGCCCGTTCCTCGTCCGACAGCGTCAACTCGGCCTTCGGCCGCCCCATCCGCGCCATAGGCCAAGCCTACACATCTGAACAGAACTCAAGACTCAGAAGACTAGGGGGTGTCGTCAAAGCCCCTCCCCCAGCTACCGCTGGGAGGTGCCCCCAGGCCGGCGGGGTCTGGCACGCGCGCTCGCGGCGTTGTCGTCGGTCGACGACGCGAGCGTCGCCTCCTCCCCCTGCCTTCGGCGGGGGGACCCCCACCTCCGCCTTGCGATCACACGCACCAGACCCCGCCGGCCCCGCCCTCACGGGCGGACGACGCTACTTTGACGACACCCCCTAGCTTGATCTTTAACCCTTGCGGCGTGGGCGAGGAGTCGTGGACTTCTTCGTTTTCGGATTCGCGGCGTCTGTTTTGCGGACTGTGTGCACGTCGTGGCGGGGTGTGGGCTGGCTGTTCTTGCGGCCGGGTGGCCTGCCGGGGCCGGGACGGGAGGGTTTCGGTGCTCTGGCCGGGCAGGTGGTCTTGGTGCGGATGTGCCGGAAGTCGCGGCGGACGCGGGCGGGTGTGAGGCGGTCGGCCGATGCGGGTTTCTCCCATGGCCGGCGGAGGTCGGCTGCCAGTGGGCGGGCGAGGCGGAGTTGGGTGTAGGCGGCGAGGATCAGCCAGGTCCACCGATCCGCCGCCTCGGGAGTGCGGACCTTCGGGGAGGTCCAGCCGAGGCTCTGTTTGAACAGGCGGAAGGTGTGTTCGATGTCGAAGCGCCGCAGATATGACTGCCAGAGGCGGTCGACATCCGCGGGGTTTGCGTCGGTGCCGGACCACCACAACCAGACCGGCTTGGGGGTTGCTCCGCTGGGCAGACGGTCGATGTCCAGGCGGACCACAGTCCCGTCAATGATCGGGAGGGTGCCGTCCGCCGCGGCCCAGGAGGAGCGGTGGGTGAGTTTGGGGTGGAGCCGGTCCCAGGAGCGGGCGGTGGCGGTGCCGTAAAGGCGTGTGTCGGTGACGGTCTCGGTGTCCGGGGTGCCCCAGGTGTCGGGCTGGCCGAAGACGAACTCTCCTCCGTGCCGGGGCGGCCGCCCCATCGTGTGTGGCTGCCGGGACGGGGCGGCCCTGCGCAGGACGCGGTCCGAGCGCATCCGTGCCAGGACCTGGACCGGCAGATCCCGTAGCAGGTGGGCCAGGCGGGGTGCGTCGTATCCGGCATCCGCGACGACGAGGATGTCCAGGTCGCCGGTCTGCCACTGCCCCGCCGTGATGAGCCGCTCAACCAGTTCGCGGAGCTGCCCGGCAGTGACGGTGGCGGTGTCGTCCCCGGGCGCCAGGCGGAGCGCGTCCAGGGGTGCGGTCCATGAGCTGCGGCCGGGCTCCAGCGCGCAGATGATCGAGTACGGCCAGCCGGGAACGGGGATGTGCTGGTCCTTGCCCCGACCGTAGGTGTGGCACAGGATCCGCTCCGGCGAGGTGTGGGCGTCAGGCCGCAGCCAGCAGGTGATGTCGATGGCCAGGACCAGCTGGCCGTCGGCTGCCCGTGGCAGCGGAACCGCCGCCAGCGCGAGCCGCAGCCGACTGGTGTCGACCCGGCCATGGGCCACACCGGCGTAGAGCCCTCCATGGCCGCGGCGGTGTTCGCCCACCAGCGACAACTCGGCCAGTGACCTCACCGGACCGTTGCCGCACAGGATCGCGTCGGCCAGCTCGAACAACGCGTCCGAACGAGCGGTCAGGCAGGAGTAGAACTCACCCCGGAAGCGTGACAGTTCCGCCAACGGCTCTCGCCGGGCATCACGATGCAGCAGACTCATCCTCACGGCCTTCGCGCTGGATGTGAGTGTTTCCTTGGTCGGAGCACATGATCCAGACGAAGGCCGCTTCCGCGTGCGCTGGTTACCGAACCGAGTGATCGAGTTCGACGCACCGTTCGACCTCAGAGGTTAAAGATCAAGCTAGAGAGGTCTTGCGCTATGCGTCCGCTGGACCCATGATGTGCGTCCAGCGGACGCATAGCAGAGGGAGGCGGGCGTGGACGGGACGACGGGCACCCGAGGGCGGCACGAGACGGCCGACGCGGGTACGGACACGGGTACGGACACAGAGGCGGGGACGGGGACAGGTACGGGCGCCGCGGCGGGCGCCGGGCTGCGCGGCAGTGCGTTCGTGCCGCGCCAGGAGAACCTCGAGCTGGCCCTGCCGCCCGTGTTCACCGACGCCGCGCAGGAGCGCGAGCACCGCAAGCAGCGGCTCGCCGGCGCCTGCCGCGTCTTCGGCCGCCTCGGCTTCTCCGAAGGGGTCGCCGGGCACATCACCGTGCGCGACCCGGAGTACCCGGACATGTTCTGGGTCAACCCGTTCGGCATGTCCTTCCGGCACGTACGGGTCAGCGACCTGATCCTCGTCGACCACGAGGGGCAGGTCCGCCACGGCAGGCGCCCGGTCAACCGGGCCGGATTCGTGATCCATTCGGCCATCCACGCCGCCCGGCCCGACGTGGTCGCCGCCTGTCACGCCCACGCCGTCCACGGGAAGGCGTTCTCGAGTCTGGGGCGCCTGCTGGACCCGATCACCCAGGACGCGTGCGCCGTGTACGAGCAGCACACCGTCCACCGGGACGGTGCCGGTGCCGTGGTGGTCGAAGAGGAGGCCGGCCGGCAGCTCGCCGCGGGGCTGGGGCCGCACAAGGCCGTCATCCACCAGAACCACGGCATCTTCACCGTCGGCGAATCGGTCGACGAGGCGGCCTGGTGGTTCATCTCGATGGAGCGCAGCGCCCAGGCGCAGTTGCTCGCGGAGGCCGCCGGCACCCCGCACCTGATCGACCCCGAGGCCGCCCGGCACACCCGGGACCAGACCGGGTTCCCGCTCGCGGGCTGGTTCTCCTTCCAGCCCCTCTGGGACGAGATCACCCGCACGGAA
Organism: Streptomyces sp. R33; assembly: GCF_041200175.1. Classification (NCBI taxonomy): domain Bacteria; kingdom Bacillati; phylum Actinomycetota; class Actinomycetes; order Kitasatosporales; family Streptomycetaceae; genus Streptomyces; species Streptomyces sp. R33. The sequence goes on from NZ_CP165727.1 coordinate 1,065,860, forward strand.
CCCGACCTCTTCGAATAGGCGCCACCACCCATGACACTCCAGCCCGGAGCCGAGTCCGAACCCGCCCCCGCGGAGCCCGGTTCCCCCGCCTGGTGGCGGGCCCGGTACGCCGAACGCGACCGGCGCAGGCCCCGCCAAGGCGGGCTGACGCTCGACCGGATCACCGCGGGCGCGCTCGAACTGGCCGACCGCGAGGGCCTGGAGGCGCTCACGATGCGCCGGCTCGGCGACCACCTCCAGGTGCGCCACACCTCCCTCTACCGGCACGTCGCGAGCCGCGAGGAGCTGCTGATCGAGACGGTCGACCACATGCTGGGGGAGATCCGGCTGCCCTCGCTCGACGGGGACTGGCGGGCCGGACTGGAAGGCGGGGCGCGGGAGTTCCGCCGGGTCCTCGCCGCGCACCCGGCGATCGTCCCGCTGCTGACCGCCGGTCAGCTGCTCGGTCCCCATGCCCTGCGGGCACGTGAGCACGCCCTCGGGCAGCTCCTCGCCCACGGGTGGGCTCCGCGGCCGGCCGTCCACGTCTACCTGACGGTGACCCACTTCGTGATCGGCGCGGCCGTGCTCGACTCGGGCGGCGCGGCCCGTACCGCCGGTCAGCGTGCCGCGATGGCCGACCTGTTCGCCTCCCTCTCCCCGCGCACCCACCCCGTGGTCCGCCGCCACGCCGAACTGCTCAACTCGCTCGACGCCGAGGCCGAGTTCGCGTTCGGCTTGCGCGCGCTCCTGCACGGGCTGGGCCACCTGCACGACGAGGAGGCGCAGGCATGACCGACGGCATGAGCAGCGGACGCGTCCTGCCGCCGCTGCGCGGCTGGACCGAGGGTGGCAGCACCGTCCGGATCGACGGTCACTCGGTGTTCGTACGCCAGGACGGGCCCGCGTCCGGCGCTCCCGTCACCCTCGTCCACGGTTTCCCGACCTCCTCCCACGACTGGGCCGCCGTCGTCCCGGCGCTCGTCGCGGCCGGACTGCGGGTCACCACGCTGGACCTGCTCGGTTTCGGGGAGAGCGACAAGCCCCGGCATCACCGCTACTCGCTCCTCGACCAGGCCTCGTTGGTCGAGGAGGTCTGGCGGCGGTACGGAATCGGCAGAACCGCCCTGGTCGCACACGACTACGGGGTGAGCGTCGGCCAGGAGCTGCTGGCCCGTGACCCGGCCCGGATCACCCGCATGGCCTGGCTCAACGGCGGCCTCTACCCCGATCTGCACCGCCCCGTGCCGATCCAGCGTCTGCTGCACGGCCCGTTGGGTCCGCTGCTGGCGCCGCTCACCACGGAGCGGCGGTTCGCCGGGTCCCTGCGCGCCGTGCTCGGGCGGCCGGTCCACGACGAGGACCTTCACGACCTGTGGGCGTCCGCGTCGCGGGCCGGCGGCCACCGCCTCGCCCCGCGACTGCTGCGCTACATCGACGAGCGCCGCCGGCATGCCGCGCGCTGGACCTCGGCCCTCGAGGGCTTCCCCGGACCCACGCTGTTCGTGTGGGGGCCTGCCGATCCGATCAGCGGGGCCCACGTACTCGCCCGGATCCGGGCGCGCATGCCGCAGGCCGAGGTCGTGGAGCTCGCCGGGCCGCCTGCCGTCGGGCACTACCCGCAGTTGGAGGATCCCGTAGCGGTGGCGGCCGCGCTCACCTCGTTCCTGGCCCCCTGAGGCGGCCCCGGGGATCCCATGGGGTTCCACCGGGGTTCCGCCGGTCAAGGCGTACGGGCATCAGGACGTCAGGACATGCTGATCAACGAGGCGGCGCGGGGGATAATGTCACTCTCGCCCCCCGGCCGCTGGAGCCCAGGATGTCTTCCCTCGCCTCGCTGATCAGCATCGACCGCTCCAGCCCGGTTCCCCTGTACTTCCAGGTGGCCGTACGGCTGGAGGAGCTGATCGCGGGCGGCGAGCTGCCCGCCGGATCCCGGCTGGAGAACGAGATCGCGCTGGCCGGTGACCTGGGCCTGTCCCGTCCCACCATGCGGCAGGCCATCCAGCACCTCGTCGACAAGGGGCTGCTGGTCCGCAAGCGCGGCGTCGGCACGCAGGTCGTGCACAGCAGGGTCCGCCGCCAGGTCGAGCTGACCAGCCTCCACGACGACCTGCTCCGCGCCGACCGGCATCCGCGCACCGAGGTGTTGTCGATGGAGCGCGTTCCGGCCCCGGACGAGGTGGCGGCTGCGCTGCGCCTGCCGCCGGGCAGCGAGGTCGTCGCGCTCGAGCGGCTGCGCTATGCGGACGGCGAGCCGCTGGCCCTGCTGCGCAACCACGTCCCCGTCGAGCTGTGCCGGTTCACCGTGGACGACCTGGCGGACCGGGGCCTGTACGAGCTGCTGCGCGCGGCCGGTACCCGGCTGAGCCTGGCCGACCAGTCGATCACCGCCCGGCGGGCGTCCACCGCCGAGGCCCGGCTGCTCTCCGAGGTCCGGGGTGCCCCGCTGCTGGCCATGCGGCGCACGGCGTACGACAGCGACGGCCGCCCCGTGGAGTACGGCGACCACCTCTACCGTGCTTCGCTCTACTCCTTCGAAATCACCCTCATGGCGCGCTGAGGCGCACCCCCGGACCCGTCACGGTCCGACCTCACACACCGAACAACCAAGTCCGTATGTCTTGACATACTGACTTGCGCGGGACGAAGGTGATGCCCATCGCTGCGGCACACCCACCCGCCCCCCGGGGTGCCCCAGCGGCCGGCGCACGTACTCCCCCTTCAGGGCCGACACCTCGCCTCCGGCCCCGCAGCCCCTCATCGGAGGTCGCACCCCATGAACGTGAACCACTCCGCACCCGGACGCCGACCCTCCGCGTCCCGCAGACGCAACCTGCCCGGCCCGCTGCCCACCGCCGCGGTCGCCGTGGCGCTCGCCTTCGCCGCCGCCTGCAGCGGCCCCGCCGCCGAGGGCGGTTCCGCCAAGAGTCCGGCCGCCGGCGCGTCCGGCGCCAAGCCGGCTGCCGGAAACGGATCCCTGCACATCGCGGTCATCAGCCACGGCGGTCCCGGCGACGCGTTCTGGAACGTGGTGAAGAACGGTTCCACCGACGCGGGCAAGCAGCTCGGCGTACAGGTGGACTACAACTCCGACCCGGACCCCTCCGGCCAGGCCAAACTGATCGACAACGCGGTCGCCCAGCACGTCGGCGGCCTGGTCGTCTCGATGGCCAACCCCGACGCCCTCCAGAGTTCGGTCAAGGCCGCCGTCGCGGCCGGGATCCCGGTGATCACCATCAACTCGGGATCCGCCAAGAGCCGCGAGTTCGGCGCCATCGGGCACGTGGGCCAGGAGGAATCGGTCGCCGGTGAGGGCGCGGGCGCCAAGCTCAGGCAGAGCGGACGCCACAAGGTCCTCTGCGTGATCCACGAGGCGGGCAACATCGGCCTCAACCAGCGCTGCGACGGCGCCCGCAAGGGCTTCGGCGGCGACGTGGTCAACCTCCAGGTCGACGCCGCCAACCCGACCGACGTACTGTCCCGGATCCGCGGCGCCCTCCAGGCCGACCCCGCGGTCGACGGCGTCCTCACGCTCAACGCCCAGATAGCCGCGACGGCCACCGAAGCGGTCAAGGCCCTCAACTCCAAGGCACAGGTGGCCACCTTCGACCTCAACACCGACGTGATCGGCGCCGTCAAGGCCGGCACCATCACCTTCGCCGTGGACCAGCAGCAGTACGAGCAGGGTTACCTGCCCGTCGTCATGCTGAAGCTCCAGCACGACAACGGCAACACCGTCGGCGGCGGCCTGCCCGTTTTCACCGGCCCCGCCTTCGTCGATGCGTCCAACGTCGACCAGGTGGCGAAGTACGCGGCCCGGGGCACCCGATGACCGCAACCTCCCCCGCCCGAACTACCCCCGCCACCCCGCAGCAGGGTTCCGGGCCGGACGAGCGGCTCGCCCGGCGCGGCCCACTGGGCCGGCTGCTGTTGCGGCCCGAACTCGGCGCCCTCCTCGGCGCGTTGCTCGTCTTCACCTTCTTCTCCGCGGTCACCGGCCAGTTCCTCAGCCCGCTGGGCGCGGCGACCTGGCTCGACGACTCGGCGACGCTCGGCATCGTCGCCGTCGCCGTCGCCCTGCTCATGATCGGCGGCGAGTTCGACCTCTCCGCCGGGGTGATGACGGCGTCCACGGCCCTGGTGACCGCACTGCTCTCGGTCGAACTCGGCTGGAACGTCTGGCTCGCGCTCCTCGTCGCGCTGGCCTTCGCCCTCGGCGTGGGAGCCCTCAACGGCTGGCTGGTCATGCGCACCGGGCTGCCGAGCTTCATCGTCACCCTCGGCTCGTTCCTCGCCCTCCAGGGCCTCAACCTCGGCGTGACCCGCGCGGTGACAGGAAGCGTGCAGGTCAGCGGTATGCGCAGTACGCCGGGCTTCGAATCGGCAGGCTATGTTTTCGCCTCCACCATCGACATCGGGGGGACGTCGTTCCAGATCTCGCTGGTGTGGTGGGTCGTGGCGACGGTGCTCGCCTCGCTCGTCCTGATGCGCACCCGCGGCGGAAACTGGATCTTCGCGGTGGGCGGCTCGGCACTGAGTGCCCGTCAGGTGGGCGTACCCGTCGAGCGTACGAAGATCGTGCTGTTCATGACCACGGCGACCGCCGCCTGGCTGGTCGGCACCATCAACATCCTGCGGTTCACCACCGTGCAGGCCAACCAGGGTGTCGGGCTGGAGTTCCAGTACATCATCGCCGCGGTCATCGGCGGCTGCCTGATGACCGGCGGGTACGGCTCGGCGGTCGGCGCCGCGATCGGCGCGCTCATCTTCGGCATGGCCCGCCAGGGCATCGTCTTCGCCCAGTGGAACAGCGACTGGTTCATGGCGTTCCTCGGCGTGATGCTGCTCTCCGCCGTCCTGGTCAACAACACGTTCCGGCGTCGGGCGGAAAGGGTACGGCGATGAAGGACGCATCCCGGGCGCTGCGCCCGCTGCTGGAGGCCAAGGGCATCGGCAAGTCGTACGGCTCCGTCATCGCGCTGCGCGACGTGAGCGCGGTCGTCCATCCCGGCCAGGTGACCTGTGTCCTGGGCGACAACGGAGCCGGCAAGTCCACCCTGATCAAGATCCTGGCCGGTGCGCACCAGCACACCGGCGGCCAACTCCTCCTCGACGGCGAGCCGGTGCACTTCCCCTCACCGCGCGCGGCACTCGACCGGGGTATCGCCACGGTGTTCCAGGACCTCTCGGTCGTGCCGCTGATGAGCGTGTGGCGCAACTTCTTCCTCGGCTCCGAGCCCGTACGCCGCTTCGGGCCGGTGCGCCTCCTCGACCGGAGGTACGGCCGGGATACGGCCCGTACGGCACTGCGCGAGATGGGCATCGACCTGCGCGACGTCGAGCAGCCGGTCGGGACGCTGTCGGGTGGCGAGCGGCAGTGCGTCGCCATCGCGCGGGCGGTCCACTTCGGGGCCCGGGTGCTCATTCTGGACGAACCGACCGCGGCGCTCGGCGTCAAGCAGGCCGGTGTGGTGCTGCGTTACGTGGCACAGGCGCGGGACCGGGGTCTCGGCGTGGTCCTGATCACGCACAACCCGCACCACGCCTACCCGGTCGGCGACCGGTTCCTGCTCCTCAAGCGGGGCCGCAGCCTGGGCTGTTTCGAGAAGGCCGACATCTCGCTGGCCGAGCTGACCCGCCAGATGGCCGGCGGAGCCGAACTCGAGGCCCTGGAGCACGAACTCCGCTCGCCCGAGCCCGCGCCCGCCGACTGACGACAGCCCGGCCACTCCCTCTTCTCCCCCTGCTCTCCGCTCCGTCGAAAGGCGACACCATGCGCGTCGGTCTTCTGGGAACGGGCCGCATCGGCTCCTTCCACGCCAGAACACTGGCCACCCACCCCGCGGTCACCGAACTCCTGGTGGCCGACACCGATCCCGCCCGCGCCCACGACGTGGCGGGCACGCTCGCGGACGCCCGGGCATCCGTCGCCGCTCTCGACTCGGTCGAGGCCGTGCTCCGGGCAGGCGTCGACGCCGTGGTCATCGCGACCGCCACCGACGCCCATTCTGATCTGATCATCCGCGCCGCCCGGGCCGGGCTCCCCACGTACTGCGAGAAGCCGATCGCCACCGACGTACCGGGCACCCTCGCCGCTCTGCGCGAGGTGGAGCGCTGCGGCACCGCCCTCCAGCTCGGCTTCCAGCGGCGCTTCGACGCCGGGTACGGTGCCGTCCGCGAGGCGGTCCGCACCGGCGGCCTCGGCTTCGTGCACACCATCCGGGCCGTCACCGCCGACCCGGCCCCGCCGCCGGCCTCGTACGTCCCCACCTCCGGCGGCCTCTTCCGGGACTGCTGCGTCCACGACTTCGACATCGTCCGCTGGGTCACCGGCCGCGAGGTGGTCAGCGTCTTCGCCACCGGCTCCAACCTCGGCGAGCCGTTCTTCTCCGAGGCCGGTGACGTCGACACGGCGGCGGCGCTCCTGACCCTCGACGACGGCACCCTGGTCAGCTGCAACGCCACTCGCTACAACGGCGCCGGGTACGACGTGCGCATGGAGGTCTCCGGCAGCCGGGGCACCCTGGTCGCCGGCCTCGACGCCCGGGCTCCGCTGTACTCGGCCGAACCCGACGGCCCCAAGGCTCCGGCCGACCCGTGGCCCGATTTCCTCGCCCGCTTCCACGACGCCTACGTCGCCGAGCTGGACGCCTTCCTCGATGTCGCGCGGGGCCTGCGCCCCACCCCCTGCAGCGGGCACGACGCCCTCGAGGCGCTGCTCGTCGCCGAGGCCTGCGAACTCTCCCGGCGGCTCGGCAGCCCGGTCCGCGTCGACGACGTCCGCGCCGGAGCCGGAGCCGGAGGGGATGCCCGATGAGCACGGCGGACACCACCCGGCCCCTGGCCGCCCGGATCGCCGCGGCCCCGATCTCCTGGGGCGTGTGCGAGGTCCCCGGCTGGGGCCATCAGATGTCGCCCGCCCGGGTGCTGCGCGAGATGCGGGAACTGGGCCTCACGGCCACCGAGTTCGGGCCCGACGGATTCCTGCCGGATGCCCCGGGCGAACGCCTCGCCGTACTCGGCGCGCACGGCATGCGCGCGGTGGGCGGCTTCGTCCCCGCCGTGCTGCACGATCCGGACTTCGACCCGCTGCCCGCGGTCCGCGCGGCCCTCGCCGCCTTCGCCGCCTGCTCCGCGGACACGCTCGTACTCGCCGCGGCCACAGGCCTGGACGGGTACGACAGCCGCCCGAGCCTCGGCTCCGACGGCTGGCGCACCCTCCTCGCCCGCCTCGACTCCCTCGCCGCCGCCGCCCGCGAGTACGGCATCACCGCCACCCTCCACCCCCATGTGGGCACGATGGTCGAGCGGGTGGACGAGGTCCTGCGGGTCCTCGACGGCAGCGGCGTCCCTCTCTGCCTGGACACCGGCCACCTCCTCGTCGGCGGCACGGACCCGCTCGCGCTGGCCCGCCGGGACCCCGGCCGGATCGCCCACGTCCACCTCAAGGACGTCGACGCCGGGGCGGCCGAGCAGGTCCGCGCCGGCCGGCTCGGCTACACCGCCGCCGTCGCAGCCGGCATGTACCGGCCGCTCGGCCAGGGCGATGCGCAGATCGCGGAACTGGTCGGGCTGCTGGAGGGCAGCGGGTACGACGGCTGGTACGTCATGGAGCAGGACGCCGTCCTCACCGCCGAGCCCGCGCCCGGCGAGGGGCCCGTCCGTGACGTCACCGCCGGGCTGCGGCTCCTCGCCGATCTCGGCGCCGGCCGGTGGGCGGTCGGCCGATGAGCACCACGGGCACCGCTGCGGGCGGGGGCCGGATCCCGTCGTACGACCTGGTGGCCCTGGGCCGCGTGGGGGTCGACCTCTACCCTCAGCAGACCGGCGTGCCCCTGGCCGATGTGCAGACCTTCGCCAAATCGCTCGGCGGTACGGCCACCAACGTCGCCGTGGCCGCCACCCGGCACGGTCTGCGCACCGCGGTCGTCACCGGGGTGGGGGAGGACCCCTTCGGTCCGTACGTACGGCGGACGCTGCGCGCGTTCGGTGTGGACGACCGCCAGGTGGTCACCGTCCCCGGCACTCAGACCCCGGTGGTGTTCTGCGAAATGCACCCGCCGGACGACTTCCCGCTCGTCTTCTACCGGCGGCCCGTCGCCCCCGACCAGTGCATCGCCCCGGACGCCCTGGACCTCGACGTCATCCGTGCCGCGGCGATCGTCTGGATCACCGGCGGCGGACTGGCCGTCGACCCGTCCCGGAGCACCACCCTGCTCGCGGCGGCCCGGCGCGCGCCCGGCGCCGACGTGGTGTTCGACCTCGACTGGCGCCCGTCCTTCTGGGACGACCCGTCCGAGGCCCCCGCCTGGTACGCGCAGGGTCTGGAACTCGCCACCGTCGCCGTCGGCAACCGCGACGAGACCGAGGTCGCCGTCGGTACCCGGGACCCCGACCGGGCCGCCGACCTGCTGCTGGAGCGGGGCGTACGGCTCGCCGTCGTCAAGCAGGGACCGGCGGGCGTCCTGGCCCGTACCGCCACCGAGGAGGTCCGGGTCTCCCCCTTGGCGGTCAAGGTCGTCAACGGACTGGGCGCCGGTGACGCGTTCGGCGGCGCGCTGGCCGCCGGGCTGCGCCGGGGCCGGCCGCTGCGGGAGGTCGTCGAGACCGCCAACGCGGCCGGCGCCCTCGTCGCCGGACGCCTCGCGTGCGCCGATGACATGCCCGAACCCCACGAGATCCGGGCGCTGCTCGCCCGCCACTGGCGGCGGCGTCCGGACGATCCGGTCCTGGCCGTCCCGCCGGCCGCACACCGGCTGAGGGACCCCCGTACCGAAGGCCACCGAGAGATGATCGTATGACCGAGACCGCCGTGGCCGCCACGCCGACCGCATGCTCCCCGCCCCTCGTGCGGCGGCCGTTCGACCTCAGCTCCCTCACCGAGCTGCGGGCCTGCGACCCCGAGGCCGTCCGACTGCTGGTCCGCCGGCGCCCGCGGTTCGACCGGGCACGGCTGGCCCGCCCGATGTTCGTCCTGGCCGCCGACCATCCGGCGCGCGGTGCCATGGCCGCCGGCGGCGACCCCGCCGCCATGGGCGACCGGCACGAGCTGCTGGCCCGCTGCGCCGAGGCGCTCGCGCGTCCCGGTGTGGACGGCTTCCTCGGCACCGCCGATCTGGTCGAGGACCTGACCCTGCTCGGGGCCCTGGACGGCAAGCTGGTGCTCGGCTCGATGAACCGGGGCGGCCTGAGCGGCGCCACGTTCGAGATGGACGACCGGTTCACCGGGTACGACGCCGCCGGCATCGCCGACTCCGGTCTCGACGGCGGGAAGATGCTGCTGCGCATCGATCCGCACGACTCGCGCACCATCAGGACCCTGGAGAGCGCCGCCCGGGCGGCGGACGCGCTCAACGAGCGATCGCTCATGGCGATGATCGAACCGTTCAGCTCCCGCCGGCAGCGGGGCAGGATCGTCAACCTGCTGACCGCGGACGAGCAGATGTGGGCGAACAACATCGCCCAGGGCCTGGGCCGTACGACCGCGCACACCTGGCTGAAGCTCCCGATCGTCGCGGACATGGAACGGATGATGTCCTCGACGACGCTGCCGACGATGCTGCTGGGCGGCGAGGGCGGCCCGGACCGCGACGCGATGTACGAGTCCTGGCGCCAGGCCCTGCGCATCCCGCAGGTACGCGGGCTCATGATCGGGCGCACCGTGCTGTATCCGCCGGACGGGGACGTCGCCCGGGCCGTCGACACGGCCGTCGGCCTGCTGGACCGCTGAACCCCTGCCGCCTCATCCCGCCCTCCCCCGCCCGCCTCCCGCCCTCGCGCCGGCCCCGTACCAGGAGCACCACGTGACACATCTCCACCTGCCCGACGGCGCCGCCGCGCGGGACGGCTACCGCTGCCGGATCGACCCGGAGTCCGCCGGCTGGACCCACACCTCCCTGCGGATCCTCGACCTGGCACCGGGCGGCTCCCACACCCTCGAAACCGGCGACAGCGAATGGATCCTGCTGCCGCTGTCCGGCGCGGCCGAGGTCGTGTGCGAGGGTGCGCGGCTGCTGCTGCACGGACGTCCGGACGTGTTCAGCGCCGTCAGCGATTTCGCGTACCTGCCGCGGGACGCGACGGCCCGGGTCGACTCGGCGGGAGGAGGCCGTTTCGCTCTCTGCGGGGCCCGCTGCACCTCGAAGCTCCCGCTGCGCTACGGACCGGCGTCCGGGGTGCCGGTCGAGATCCGCGGGGCCGGCCGGGCCGCCCGCCAGGTCAACAACTTCGCCTCCGCCGAGGCCTTCGAGGCGGACCGGCTGATCGCGGTCGAGGTCCTGACCCCGGCCGGGAACTGGTCCTCGTACCCGCCGCACAAGCACGACCAGGACCGGCCGGGCGTGGAGTCCCGGCTGGAGGAGATCTACTGGTTCGCCATCGGCGAGGGTCCGTGCGGGAGCGCGCGCAGCGGCGAGGGCAAGTGCGAGGGCATGGGCTACCACCGCGTCTATCCCTCGGGCGCGGGCGGTCCCTCCGACGTCCTGGCCGAAGTCCGCACGGGTGACGCCGTCCTGGTGCCCGACGGCTGGCACGGTCCGTCCATGGCCGCTCCCGGCTACCCCATGTACTACCTCAACGTGATGGCCGGTCCGAGCGCGGAGCGGCGCTGGCTGATCTGCGACGACCCCGCGCACGCCTGGATCCGCGGGACCTGGCCGGACGAGCCCGCGGACCCCCGGCTGCCCCTCTACACCGCCCCGTCCCCGGAAGGCACGCGCTGATGCTGCCCCCGCCCGACACCGCCTCCGCAGCCGACTCCCCCGCGGTCCGGCTGACCACCGCGCAGGCGCTCGTACGCTTCCTCTCCCGCCAGTACACGGAGCGCGACGGCCACCGGCAGCGCCTGATCACGGCCTGCTGGGGCATCCTCGGCCACGGGAACGTGGCCGGCCTCGGCCAGGCGCTGGCCGAGGCGGCGGCGCAGGACCCTGCGGGCCTGCCCTTCCTCCAGGGCCGCAACGAGCAGTCGATGGTCCATGCCGCCGTCGGGTACGCCCGCCAGAGCGGGCGCCTGAGCACGCACGCGGTGACCACCTCGATCGGCCCCGGTGCGACCAACCTCGTCACGGGGGCCGCCCTCGCCACGATCAACCGGATCCCGGTGCTGCTCCTGCCCGGCGACGTGTTCGCGGGCCGGCCGGCCGACCCGGTGCTGCAACAGCTCGAGACCCCGTGGGCCGGCGACGTGAGCGTGAACGACACGCTCCGGCCCGTCTCCCGCTTCTTCGACCGGATCTGGCGGCCGGAGATGCTGATCCCCGCGGCACTCCAGGCGATGCGGGTGCTCACCGATCCGGTCGACACCGGCGCCGTCACCCTGGCCCTCCCCCAGGACGTCCAGGCCCAGGCCCACGACTGGCCCGAGGAGTTCTTCGCCGACCGGGTGTGGCACATCCGCCGCCCGCAGCCCGACCTCGGCGAACTCGACCGCGCCGTACGGCTGATCCGGGCCGCCGAGCGCCCGCTGATCGTGGCCGGCGGAGGCGTCCACCACAGCGCCGCCGAGGATGCACTGCGCGCACTGGCGGACGCCACCGGGATCCCGGTCGCCGAAACGCAGGCCGGGCGGGGCGTGCTGGACTGGGACCATCCGTCGGCCCTCGGCGGCCTCGGCCACACCGGGACGGCTGCGGCCAACGACGTGGCGCGACGGGCCGACGTGGTGATCGGCGTCGGCACCCGCTGGAGCGACTTCACGACGGCCTCGGCCACGCTGTTCGCCGGGCCCGGCGTCCGGTTCGTCAACGTCAACGTCGCGGCCTCGGACGGCCACAAGCTCGCCGGGCAGCCGCTGGTCGCGGATGCCCGCGCCGCCCTGGAGGCGCTGACCGCGCGCCTGGGCACGTACCGGGTCCCGGAGAGCCACCGGGCGCAGTACCGCGACGGGGTGGCGCGCTGGCAGCGCGCCGTCGACGAGGCCGTCGCGGCCCCCGACGGCAGCCGCCCGCCCACGCAGGCCCAGCTGCTGGGCGTCCTGGGCGAACTCCTGGAGCCGACCGACGTCGTCGTCAACGCGGCCGGATCGATGCCCGGCGATCTCCACAGGCTGTGGCGTCCGCGCGAGCGCCGCCAATACCACGTCGAGTACGGCTATTCGTGCATGGGTTACGAGATCCCGGCCGCGCTCGGTGTCCGGCTCGCCGCGCCGGAGCGCGAGGTGTTCGCGCTGGTGGGCGACGGCACGTACCTGATGATGCCGACGGAACTGGTGACGGCCGTCCAGGAGGGCATCAAGATCATCCCCGTGCTGGTGCAGAACCACGGCTACGCGTCCATCGGAGCCCTGTCCGAGAGCGTGGGCGCGGAACGCTACGGCACCGACTACCGCTTCCGCACGGCCGACGGGCGCTATGCGGGCCGTCCGCTGCCGGTCGATCTCGCCGCCAACATGGAGAGCCTGGGAGTCGGCGTGCTGTGCCCGCGCACGGTCGCGGAGCTGCGGCAGGCGGTGCTCGACGCCAGGAAGGCGGAGCGGCCCACGGCGATCTACGTCGAGACGGCGCCCCCGGCACCGGACCTGCCGGCCCTGGCGTCCCACGCCTGGTGGGAGGTCGCGGTGGCGGAGGTCTCCGCGTCCCCCGCCGCCCGCGAAGCCAGGAAGCGCTACGAGAGCGAGAGGCGCGCCCAGCGCCGGCACCTGTGACCGGTGCGGACGGTCCTCAGATGCCCGAGACCGGCAGCCGGGCGTCCCGGCTGCCGGTACCCGAAGGCGCCTAAGGGGCGTCGTCAAACGTCACCAGAGCACGGGCATCCGCTCGGGGATGCGCTTCATGAACCCGGTGCGCCACACGAGCTGCTCGATCGGCACGGCGAGGTCGAGGCCGGGCAGCCGCTCGAGCAGCACCTCGACGGCGATCTGTGCGTGCCGCTTGCCGAGGGCGGTGGCGGGGCAGTAGTGGCCTCCGCCGCCGAACGACAGGTGCGCGTTCGGGTTCGGCCGGTCGAGGCGGACGGTGTGCGGGTCCTCGAATTCGGCGGGGTCGTGGTTGGCGGCCTCGACGAGGACGAGGACGAGCTCCCCCTTCTGCACGGTGACGTCGCCGAGCTGCATGGTCTCGGTGGCGATCCGGGGCAGGCCGTCGGCGATCGACAGGTTGATGCGCAGCAGCTCGTCCACCGCGGCCGGGATGAGCGCCGGGTCGGCGATCAACTGGGCCTTCAGTTCGGGGTGCTGGATCAGGGAGACGAGTGCCATGGTGAGGAAGCCCATGACGCTGATGACGCCCGCGCCGAACATCGTGACGCCGACGGTGGCGAGCATCTCGTCCGTCAGGTGCGCGTAGTCGGGGTCGTCCCGCAGGGCGGCGAGTTCGGACATGAGGCCCGTCGTCGCCGGGTCGTCGAGACGGGCGATCATGTGGCCCATGTCGCGGTCCCAGTTGATGCCCGCCGCGGGGATGGTGCGGGGGCTGTTCATGAACGCGACGTGCAGCGACCGGTAGAGGTCGGGGCCGTCGCTCTGGGGGATGCCGAGGATGTGGCAGTGCAGCCCGGTGGAGTAGGGGACGGTGAAGTCGCGGCGCAGGTCGGCCGGCACCCCTGTCGCGACCAACCGGTCGACGAGCGCGTGCGCGTGGCCGGTCAGCCATGCCTCCAGCCCGGGGGCCTTCGGGTTGAGGGCCTTCATCACGGCCTTGCGGAGCCCGGCACCCGTGATGTTCCCCATGTTGTTGACCACCTCCGGGGGGATGGTCAGCGCGTACTGGCGGGGCGCACCCGGTGCGGAGGTGTCCTTGAGGGAGAACCGCGGGTCGTCGAGTACCTGCCTGCACAGTCGATAGGAGGACACCAGCCAGGCCTCTGCTCCGGCTATGGTGCGGACCTTTTTGACCGGCTCTTCGGTGAGCAGGTGCGCGATCTCGTCGGGCAGTCGCGTGCCGTTGGCGTCGAACGGGAACCGGGTGAGCTCGTCGGCGGCGGCGGCCGTGGAGGGGTCGATGGTGGTGGTCATGCGGGGCGGTCCTGTTCTTCGGGTGCTTCGGCGGGGGTGATGACGGCGTGGCCCTGATTGCGCGAGGCGCGCAGGCCCCAGCCCCGTGCGTACAGCAGCTCTGCCAACGGCAGTGCCTGGTGGTAGCAGTTGAGCGAGGAGGAGACCCCGAGAATGGCCGGGGTGTCGAGGAACAGGGGTACCTCGGCGCACACGTACTTGATGCACACCTCGCGCTGCAACTCGGTGGGCGGTTGGCCGTTCAGCTTGTCGGCGAGGAACCGGGCCGCGAGTTGGTCGCACACCTCGCGGAACTCGGGGTCGTCGGTCATGAGGGTGTCGAGCCGGGAGCGGATGCGCTGGTAGGCCGGCAACTCCAGGAGCGCGGACATGGGACGGCCGCGCAGCCGTTCCCCCTCGGGGTCGAGGGCGGCGACCGCGGCGGTGACCTTGGCGCGGACGCCGCGGAGGTTCTTCACCGCCTTGCGCTGCGCTTCGACCTCGGGGTAGCCGAGGGCCACGAACATCTCGGCCACGTGCATGTCGGTCCAGATGAGATCGACCTGCCGGAAGTGTTCGAGCCCCCACCGGGCGAGGTCGAGCACGCGGTCGTGGGTGAAGTAGGAGTTCCCGGAGGAGATGCCGATGACGGCGTGGTCCCCCTCGTCATGGATCACCTGGCAGTGAGGCGTATAGGGACGGACGGCGAAGATGCCTTGAATGGCAGTCGTCAACGTGAGTAATTCCCCTGCGCCGCTAGTCCCGGCAGGGCCGTGTGCCCTGGGTGTGGCGGCGCGCGAGATGACGCTAGCCGAGAACATGTCAGATGATCTAGAGCTACCGGCCGGTTACTCTACGGATTTCGTTGCGGCCGAGGCGGAACCGAGGGGCGGACGCATGCTGGCGACACCCCGTGTTCACCCGCAGGTCAGCTGCCCGACAGCCGTCCGCGGCTGCGGATTGCGCACTCCGGCGCACGTCATACCGAGTCCGGTGGCGACCCGCCGGCAGCCCGTCGGATCCGGCGCAAACCGATGCACCGGAGCTGGATTGCCTCGGCGGACGAGGCGGCCGGGGCGAAGAAGAAGCTCGACGCCGAACCGCACCGATTCCCGCCGTATCCGCGTTCGACGCCGTGGTTCCCGGGTAGGCGGTCCGCGTGAGCTATGTGACGCGAGGCAAGGAGTACTCCCGCGACGACCGGTACCTCACCACCCGGATCACCGCCGACGGACGCGACGGCTTCCCCGTGGAGCCCGGCCGCTACCGTCTGGTGGTCAGCCGCGCCTGTCCCTGGGCCGGCCGGTCCGTGATCGTACGGCGGCTCCTCGGGCTGGAGGCGGCTCTGCCCATGGCCGTCGCCGGGCCCACGCACGACGAGCGCAGCTGGCGGTTCGACCTCGATCCGGGGGGCCGCGATCCGGTGCTCGGGATCGAGCGGCTGCAGGAGGCCTACTTCGCCCGCGATCCCGGATACGACCGGGGCATCACCGTCCCGGCGATCGTGGACGTACCGAGCGGCCAGGTCGTGACCAATGACGTTCCGCAGATCACGATCGCCCTGTCCCTGGAGTGGGAGGCGTACCACCGCAACGGCGCGCCGGCCCTCTACCCGCCCGCCCTCCGGCCGGAGATCGACGCCGTGAACGAGGTGGTGTACCGGGACGTGAACAATGGCGTCTACCGGGCCGGGTTCGCCGGGTCGCAGGAGTCGTACGCCGATGCGTACGAGCGCCTGTTCAGCCGGCTCGACCGGCTCTCCGCGCGCTTGGAGGGCTCGCGCTACCTCGTCGGTGACACGATCACGGAAGCGGACGTACGGCTGTTCACCACGCTCGTCCGGTTCGATGCCGTCTACCACGGCCATTTCAAGTGCAACCGGCAGAAGCTGTCCGAGATGCCCGTGCTCTGGGCGTACGCCCGGGACCTCTTCCAGACACCCGGCTTCGGCGACACGGTCGACTTCGACCACATCAAGAGGCACTACTTCACGGTGCAGGACGACATCAACCCGACCGGGATCGTGCCGGTCGGCCCGGACCCGTCGGGCTGGCTCGCACCGCACGGCCGCGCAGCGCTGGGCGGGCGCCCCTTCGGCGACGGCACACCACCCGGCCCGGTCCCGGCGGCGGAGGTCGTCCCGGCCGGCCACAACCCCGCTCCCCCCGTAAGCCGGTGACGACATGCCCGTACGCGTCGGCACCTCGGGATGGCAGTACCGGGACTGGGCAGGGGTCCTCTATCCGCCCGACCGGCCCCAGCGGTTGTGGCTGGAGGTGTACGCGGAGCACTTCGCCACCGTGGAGAGCAACAACGCCTTCTACAAGCTGCCTTCTGCGGAGACCTTCGCCCAGTGGCGCGAACGCACGCCCCCGGGCTTCGTCATGGCGGTGAAGGCCAGCCGGTACCTGACGCACATCAAACGACTGCACGAACCGAAGGAACCGGTCCACCGGCTGATGACGCACGCGGCCGCCTTGGGCGACCGGCTGGGGCCGATCCTGCTCCAACTGCCCCCCACCCTGCGGGCCGACCCGGACGCGCTGGACGGCTGCCTGGCCTGTTTCCCGGCCGGCACCCGCATCGCCGTCGAACCGCGGCACGAGTCGTGGTGGACCGCGGACGTGCGCAAGGTCCTCACGGACCACCGGGCCGCCCTGTGCTGGGCCGACCGCGGCTCGCGGCCCGTGACACCGCTGTGGCGGACCGCCGAATGGGGATACGTGCGGTTCCACGAGGGACGGGCCGATCCGGCGCCCCGGTACGGCCGGACGGCACTGCGCTCCTGGGCAGCCCGGATCGCCGACACCTGGCCCGCGGACGCCGATGTCTTCGCGTACTTCAACAACGACTCGGGCGGGGCCGCCGTCGTCAACGCCCGCGCGTTCGTCCGACTGGTCGGGTGACCGGCCGGGCACCGCTGTGACGGGTGAACCCGAGGCCGGGATCAGCCTGCGGACCCCCGCTCCCGGCGGCGGGTCGTGCGCGGCGGCTCGGTCGCCTTGTCCGGCTCGTTCGGCCGGTCCAGCCGGCTCGCCTCGTCGGTGTCCGCCGCCCGGACGGGCGGCAGGTCCTTGCCGTCGGCCCCGGCACGGGGCGCGACGTGCGGGGCACGGCGCCGTTCCTTGTCACCGTGATCGTGCAGGGGGGCGCCTCCGGCGCCGCCTTGGTCTTCCATGGCCCGTCCCTCCTCGTGCGTCATCCGGCCCCCGATGTCCGGCGCCTGCCCGGACGCCACCGGCCAAAACCTGCGATCGCCCTGCGCGGCCGGCCCTTCACGCGGCGTACCAGACGCCGCGCGTCACCCCTTCCTGGTCTTGCTGCGCAGGAGCATGCTCGGCATGACCAGCCAGCAGATCGCGAACCAGCCGGTGACACAGGCGGT
Organism: Streptomyces sp. R33; assembly: GCF_041200175.1. Classification (NCBI taxonomy): domain Bacteria; kingdom Bacillati; phylum Actinomycetota; class Actinomycetes; order Kitasatosporales; family Streptomycetaceae; genus Streptomyces; species Streptomyces sp. R33. The sequence goes on from NZ_CP165727.1 coordinate 1,083,157, forward strand.
CACCGGCCAGGCGATCCAGTGCGAGGTGGCGACCCGCAGCAGGAGCAGCACCGAGAGGGTCACGGTCAGCGCGAGGAGCACGATGCCGGTGGAGACCAGCCGCCCCGCCGCCCTGACCAGTTGCGGCTTGAGGTGGTGGCCGGCCAGCAGTTGGTGGTAGGCGACCGGGGCGATCAGGGTGCCGGTCGCCAGGGCGCCCAGCGCCACGGTCACGACGTACAGGCCGCGGTCGAAAAGGCCCAGCTCCTCGAAGCGGGCCGTGAAGGCGACGCTGAGCAGGAAGCCGAAGAGGATCTGGGCCCCGGTCTGGGCGACGCGGACTTCCTGGAGCGTCTCGTTCCAGCGGCGGTCGGCCCACTCCGCCGGGGTCTCGTCCCGATCGTCTGACATGGGAGCCGACCTCCTCCGGATAGGGAACGGCCGGTCACCGGTACCCGCCGCTCGCGAGCCTATTGCGACACCGCGCCGGGACCTCGGCGACACGGTGTCGGCGAGTGGGCCTCCTCCGGCCCTTGGCCGGGCCGCGCTGATTGAGACGCTTCCGTCCGGGCAGGCGCCGCAGGTACGAGAGGAGCCCGCGGTGCCGCAACCGCCTGACCGAACGAGGTGTCCCCCGATGCGTATCGCCTTCCTCACGGCGCCCGAGGGCGTCGAGGAGATCGAACTGACCGAGCCCTGGCAGGCCGTGCTCGACGCCGGATGGAACCCGCGGTTGGTGTCCACCCAGCCCGGCCGCGTCCGCGCGTTCCGGCACTTCGCCCCCGGGGGCACGTACGGCGTCGACCACGTCCTGGCAGGTGACACGGCAGAGGCCTTCGACGCACTCGTGCTGCCCGGCGGCGTCGCCAACCCCGACGCGCTGCGGATGAACGAACTGGCCGTCGGTTTCACCCGGAGCTTCTTCGAGGCGGGCAAACCCGTCGCCGCGATCTGCCACGCCCCCTGGACGCTGGTGGAGGCGGACGTCGTACGGGGCCGGACCCTCACGTCCTGGCCCAGCCTCGCGACCGACATCCGCAACGCGGGCGGCACCTGGGTGGACGAGAAGGTGCACGTCTGCCACGCGGAGCCCGCCACGCTGGTCACCAGCCGCAAACCGGCGGACCTGGAAGCCTTCTGCGGCGCCTTCGTGAAGGAGTTCGCCGCATCCGGCGCCGCGGTCGGCAGCACCTGATGGCACTGACGGCCCGCCACCGCACCACCCCACCGACGAGCCCCCGGAACGGAGGCCCACCATGTCAACAGGCACACTCATCGCCGTCATCGTGATCGCGGCGATCGTGGTGATCGCGCTCGGCACAGCGCTGTGGATGCGGTCGCGGCGACGCCACCTGCAGGACCGGTTCGGACCGGAGTACGAGCGCACGGTCGAGCAGGAGGGCGGCCGGCTGGCCGCCGACCGCGAGCTGCACGCCCGCGAGGAACGCCACGCCGATCTCGACATCAAGGAGCTCCCGGAGGAACGCCGCCGCGCCTATGCGCAGGAGTGGAGCGGCGTCCAGGAGCACTTCGTGGACCGCCCCGAAGGGTCCGTGACGCAGGCCGACGAGCTGGTGACGCGGCTGATGAGGGAGCGGGGCTATCCCACCGACGGGTTCGACGCCCAGGTCCGCGACCTCTCGGTGGCCCATGGGGACACCCTCCAGCACTACCGCGCGGCGCACGCGGTCAAGGTGCGCAGCACCGAAGGACGGGCGACGACAGAAGAGCTCCGCGGGGCGATGGTGCACTACCGCGCCCTGTTCGCCGAGCTGCTGAGCGACCAAGGAGGTCGATGACATGCGCAACGACGGCATCCAGGACCGCGGCGAGGGCGAGGAACGCCTGGGCGGCAGCGGTCTCAGCACCGAGGACCTGGCGGACCCCGGCCGCACGCAAGGGGCGGCGGTCTACCCCGGTGAGGCCACAGCACAGGAGGAGGACCGGGACGAGGACCGGGACGAGGAGCGCGGCGCGGGAGACGACGCGGGGGCGCCGACCGCGGAGCGGAGCTCTTCCGGCGTGGACGAAGGCGAGGACGAGAACGAGCCCCTGCTCGACGCCAAGGAGGCGGAGGAGTACCGAACGACGTGGCGTGAGATCCAGGGCCGTTTCGTGGACGACCCCGAGGACGCGGTGCGGTCCGCGGACACCCTGGTCGCGGAGGTGATGCAGACGCTCGCCCGTTCTTTCGCGGACCACAAGCAGGCGCTCGTCGACCAGTGGGGCCGCGGCGAGGAGGTCGCCACGGAGGACCTGCGGCTGGCACTGCAGCGCTACCGTTCGTTCTTCAACCGGCTGCTGAAGACATGAACGCACCCGACGGCACGTTCCCCGGCGGTGCGTTCCCCGGCCGAGATGACCGGCACTGAGGAGCCCGGTCGGCCGTCCCGGCTGGGGCGGGCGGGCAGCGCGCTCCGCCGTGCGCGGGCCGGACGCCGTTGGGTTCGCGTGCAGGAACTGGATCTGTGGCAACGCTCGCTGGGGTTCGCCGCCCTCGGGTTCCTGACGCTGGTACCGCTGCTGATCGTCGTATCCGCCGCGGATGCCGCCGACGGGCAGGGTTTCGCGCAATGGCTGGGGGACGGCCTCGGCGTGTCGGCGGCCGCCCGGCTGGAGATCGAACGCCTCTTCGCCCTGTCCGGCCAGGCGTGGCGGACCACGACGGCGTTCGGGCTGGCCCTGCTCGCCGTCTTCGGCCTGTCGTTCGCCACCATGGTCCAGAACGGCTACGAGAGCATCTGGGGCCTGCCACCCGCCCGCTGGTGGGCGCGGTGGCGGCACGTCCTGTGGCTCGGCGTACTGACGGGCGTCCTGTACCTGTCGGCGATCTCCGCGCCGTGGCGCGGCTCCCCGGCCCGGGGCTTCGTGACGGTCGTGATCGGCGCCCTGTTCTTCTGGTGGTCCCAGCGGCTGCTGCTCGGCGGCCGGGTCGCATGGACCGCCCTCCTCCCCGGCGCGGCGGCGACCATGCTGGGGCTCCTCGGCCTGCGGGTCTTCTCACGGCTCGTGTTCTCACCGCTGATCGCGTCCAGCGCCGTCACGTACGGCCCGTTCGGAACCGTCCTCGTCATCCAGGCCTGGCTCGTCGGCGTCGGCTTCGTCGTCTTCGGCGGCGCGCTCCTCGGCCGCCTGGTCCACGACGAGCTGCTGCTCCGTACGCACCCTGCACGCGCGGACGAGCGCGGCCTCCGGCGCCGCCGGTTAGCCGGTCGTGCCCCGGGCATGCGGAGGGCATGGGCACAGGGCGTACGGCCGGTTCCGGGGGAAGCCCGGCGGAACGGGACAGCGAGACCCGGTTCACGGTGTGGGTGGCCCTCGCGGCCAATCTGGTCATCTGCGTCGCCAAGGCCGTCGGTGGCGTCATCGCCGCCTCTCCCGCCCTGCTGTCCGAAGCGGCCCATTCGGTGGCCGACAGCCTCAACGAGGTGTTCCTGCTGGCCTCGGTCAAGCGCAGCCGGCGGCCGGCCGACCGACGGCACCCCTTCGGCTACGGCAAGGAGCGCTTCTTCTGGTCGTTGCTCGCCGCGGTGGGCATCTTCGTCACCGGAGGCTGCTTCTCGGTGTTCCAGGGCATCGAGGCGTTCCGTTCGGGCGGTTCCGAGTCCCACGAGGGGTATGTGATCGGCTTCGTCGTGCTCTTCGTGGCGCTGCTCGCCGAGGGGGCCTCCCTGGTCCGTGCCGTCCTCCAGGTCCGCGGCGCGGCCGCGGCCGCCGGGCACGGGATGCGCGAGGAGATCCGGGAGGGCCGCGACCCGGCGCTGCGGACCGTCCTGGCGGAGGACAGCACCGCCTGCGCGGGCGTCCTGCTGGCCATGGCCGGGATGGGCCTCCACATGGCGACCGGACAGATGGCGTACGAGGCGTCCGCCTCCATCCTGATCGGCGTCCTGCTGGTCTACGTGGCGTACACGCTCGGCAGGAACGCCCGCGCCCAGTTGATCGGCGAGGCGGCCGAGCCCGAGGTGCAGCGAGGGGTGAAGGAACTGCTGCTGCAGCAGCCGGAGATCGACTCGGTCACCGCCCTGCTGACGATGCGCCTGAGTCCGGATTCCGTGCTGCTGGCTGCGAGCGTCGACCTCACGGCCGGGTACGACAGCGAGACCGTCGAGGACGCCATGGTCCGCATCCGGACCGAGCTGAAGAGGCGCTGGCCCGAGCTGGGCCAGGTGTTCCTCGATGTCACGGACGCCGCGGCAACCCACCGCGCGGCGGCCCGCGACCGGGGCCCGGCGCGTACCTGAACTGCCCGCCCACAGCGCCTGCGCTCCTCGATGCGGGTAACTCTCGGCGGCGCGCCGTCGCGCTTGGTCGGTGAAGGTGATGCCGGGTGCCAGGCTGGGCCGACAGGCCGTCGGCCGGCCGGCCCGTCATCGCTACTGGAGGCCCTGGTGTCGCTCACTGACCCGTTGTCGGCAGCAGCGGAGGCGGAGCAGGACGACGAGCGGGTCACCGGTGCACGGGTGCGGGCGGGGTCGCAGGTGCTGCGCCTGTTGTCGACCACCGACCACAAGGTGATCGGCAACATGTACCTGGTCACCGCCTTCGGCTTCTTCCTGTTCGGCGGTGTGCTGGCCCTCGTCATGCGGGCGGAGCTGGCCCGGCCCGGACTGCAGATCGTCTCCGCCGAGCAGTACAACCAGCTCTTCACCCTGCACGGCACGATCATGATGCTGCTGTTCGCCACCCCGACGTTCACCGGCTTCGCCAACGCGATCATGCCGTTGCAGATCGGCGCCCCGGACGTCGCCTTCCCCCGCCTGAACGCCTTCACGTACTGGGTGTTCCTCTTCGGGGGCCTCACCGTGATCAGCGGACTCCTGACCGCGAACGGCTCCGCCGCCTTCGGCTGGTTCGCGTACGCACCGCTGAACGGGGCGGCGTACTCCCCCGGTGTGGGCGCCGACCTGTGGGTGATGGGGCTGGCGGTGTCGGGACTGAGCACCATCCTCGGTGCGGTGAACTTCATCGCGACGATCGTGTGCCTGCGGGCGCCGGGCATGACCGTCTTCCGGATGCCGATCTTCACCTGGAACGTGCTGTTCACCTCGATCCTGGCGCTGCTGGCGTTTCCGGTGCTCACCGCTGCGCTGCTGGTTCTGGAGGCGGACCGCAAGTTCGGGGCGCACGTCTTCGACGCGGCGTACGGCGGCGCGCTGCTGTGGCAGCACCTGTTCTGGTTCTTCGGCCATCCGGAGGTGTACATCGTGGCGTTGCCGTTCTTCGGGATCGTCAGCGAGATCATCCCGGTGTTCAGCCGGAAACCGATCTTCGGCTATGCCGCCCTGGTCGGTGCGACGATCGCGATCACGGGACTCTCCGCCACGGTGTGGGCCCATCACATGTTCGCCACCGGCGCCGTGCTGTTGCCGTTCTTCTCCCTGCTGTCGTTCCTCATCGCCGTTCCGACCGGGGTGAAGTTCTTCAACTGGATCGGCACGATGTGGGGCGGGTCGCTGTCGTTCGAGACGCCGATGCTGTGGTCCATCGGATTCCTGGTGACGTTCCTGCTGGGCGGTCTGACCGGAGTCCTGGTGGCCTCGCCGCCGATGGACTTCCATCTCACCGACAGCTATTTCGTGGTCGCCCACCTGCACTACGTGCTCTTCGGCACGATCGTGTTCGCCACCTTCGCGGGCTTCTACTTCTGGTGGCCCAAGCTCACGGGCAAACTCCTCGATGAGCGCCTGGGCCGGATGCACTTCTGGACCCTGTTCACCGGCTTCCAGCTGACCTTCCTCGTCCAGCACTGGCTCGGCGAGCAGGGCATGCCCCGGCGGTACGCCGACTACCTGGCGGCCGACGGGTTCACCCTGCTCAACACGCTCTCCACCATCGGATCCTTCCTCCTGGGGCTGTCCTTGCTGCCGTTCGCCTACAACGTGTGGAAGACGGGTCGCCACGGCAGGCGCGTGGACGTGGACGACCCGTGGGGTTGGGGCCGGTCCCTCGAGTGGGCCACCTCCTGCCCGCCGCCCCGGCACAACTTCGAGGCGCTGCCCCGGATCCGGTCGGACTCGCCCGCCTTCGACCTGCACCACCCCGAAGTGGTGCCCCGGTGAAGGCGGAGGCGTGGCTGTTCACCGGTGTGGCCGTGTTCTTCGCCGTCACCGGCGGCGTCTACGCGGCGTTCTCCAGTGATCCGGCGGGGATCGCCGCCTTGTCGGTGTCGTTCCTCATGTCGGCGCTGGTCGCCGCGTTCCTGTGGCGGCAGTACGGCCGCGGTGGCCGACGTCCCGAGGACACCGGCGATGCGGAGATCCGTACGGGCGGGGGCAGGGAGTTCTCGTTCCCCGCGAGGAGCTTCGCGCCCGTGATCACCGCCACCGGTACGGCGCTCATGGGCATCGGCGCCGTTCAGGGGCTCTGGCTGGCCCTCATCGGCGCCGGCGTCGTGATCCCGGGACTGTTCGGATTTGTGTTCCGCCCGGGTCAGGACGCCTGATCCGGTCCGGGGGTCAGTGCTCGGCTGCGGGCCCGGTCTCCTCGGTGTCCGGGCCGGCCAGCACGGCAGCGACGCGGATGCGCTGCGCCTCGGTCAGCGGCGGCACCAGCTGATCGCGGTAGTACCAGTGGCTCAGTCCCCACCTCAGCCGCTCCGCAAGGCCCCGTACGGCCGGACGCCGCTCGCCTGCGGTCCGGCCGGGCAGGGCCACCCGTACGGGCGCCGGCACGCGGTGGACGGAGCGCACGTAGCGCTCCGCCCCCGTCGCCGGCCGGTGCGCCGGGTGGAAGCCGCCCTCGACCGACTGGCGTACGTCGTCCGTCGCCAGTCCGCTCTCCAGCGCCCTGACGTCCTCCTCCTGCAGGGCGAGACAGATCCGACGGGTGAGCCAGAAGGATGCCGCAGGCACGACGAGCAGGGCGCAGCGCAGCGCCCAGGTGATCGCCGCGACGGGGATCTCGGTGATGAAGGCGATGATGTCCTGCGCGCCGGCCAGCAGCAGGATCGTGTAGGCGGCGAGCACGGCGACGCCCAGCGCGGTGCGGGCGGGCCGGTGGCGCGGCCGGTCGCACAGGTGCTGCTCCCCGCCCTCCGGGGTGATCCAGCGTTCGAAGAACGGATAGCCGTACAGGCCGGCGAACAGCAGTCCCGGCAGGACGACGCCCGCGATCAGTGGATTCCACGTCAGGGTGTGGCCCCACAGTCGGGTTTCGAAGCCCGGCATCAGCCGCAGGGCCCCTTCCAGGAAGCCCACGTACCAGTCCGGCTGGGACCCGGTGGACACCAGGTCGGGGCGGTACGGCCCGTACGCCCACACGGGATTGATCTGCGCCAGCGCGGCGAGCGCGGACAGCAGGCCGGCGACCATGAAGAACAGCCCCGCGGACTTCGCCGTGTACTGGGCGAAGAACGGCTTGCCCAGCACGTTGCGGCCGCTGCTGCCGGGGACCGCCCACTGCGTGTGCTTGAGGTGCACGACGAGCAGCAGGTGCAGCGAAACCAGGGCGACGAGCAGTCCTGGCACGAGGAGGATGTGCACGGGGTAGAGCCGGGACACGATGTCCTCGGCCGGGAACTCGCCGCCGAAGACGAAGAGGCTCAGGTACGTGCCCACGACGGGCAGCGACAGCATGATGCCCTGGGCGGTGCGCAGCCCCGTACCCGACAGCAGATCGTCGGGGAGCGAGTATCCCGCGAAGCCCTCGACCAGCGTGAGCAGCAGCATCGTGACGCCGACCACCCAGTTCACCTCGCGGGGCCTGCGGAACGCACCGGTGAAGAACACCCGCAGCAGGTGGACGCCGATCGCGGCCACGAACACGAGGGCCGCCCAGTGGTGCATCTGCCGGATCAGCAGACCGCCCCGCACGTCGAAGCTGATGCGCAGCGTGGAGGCGTAGGCGGAGGAGACGGGCAGGCCGTTCAGGGGGACGTAGGAGCCCTGGTAGGTGACCTCGCGCATGGACGGGTCGAAGAAGAACGTGAGGTACGTACCGGTCAGCAGCAGCACGACCAGGCTGTAGAGGGCGATCTCGCCGAGCAGGAACGCCCAGTGGTCCGGAAACGCCTTCCGCACCCCGCCCTTCGCCACGTCCAGCAGGGGCAGCCGTGCGTCCAGGCCGAACACCGTACGCCTGGCCGAGCGTCGCATCACGCGGACCGCACGGGCCTTCTTCCTCTCGAGAACCACCGGCTCCACGCCCTCCTCGCATCCGCCGACCGGGCCCCGACGGCATGGGAGGAGCATCGCGCGCCCGCGGCCCGCGGCCCGGTAGGCACGCAGGGAGGTGCTCAGTTCGAGGGCTCGCCTCGTGGCGCCGGGGCCGCCCTCACCGCGGGCGGACCTGCCCGTTTCCGACGCCGAGGTGGTAGACGGCGAAGGCCCGGTCGATGACCGGCATCGCCACGTTGCGCACCCGTACTCCGCCTGCTGTCAGGCCGTGCTCCGTGCCGAGGTGGGCATGACCGTGGACGGCGAGATCGGCACCCGCCTCGTCCATGGCCTCGGCGAGCAGATAGCTGCCGAGGAACGGGAAGATCTCCGGGGGCTCGCCCGCAAGGGTGTCGGGCACCGGCGAGAAGTGCGTGAGGGCGATCCGCACATCGCTCCCCGCCTCGCGCAGCTCCCGCAGCGACCGTGCCAGTCCGTCCGCGCACCGCCGGGTGTACCGGACGAACGCCTTCATCTCGGGTTCGCCGAAGTCACTGGCGCAGCGCCCCGCGAAGCCGCCGCCGAAACCCTTCGTCCCGGCGACGCCGACCTTCGTACCGTCGATGTCGACGAGCACGCCGTCACACTCCAGGACGCGTACGCCACCCTCGTTCAGCTCCCGTGTGAGGGCGTCCTGCTGGTCACTCTGGTAGTCGTGGTTGCCGAGCACCGCGATCACGGGTACGGGCAGCCCGGCCACCTCGCCGGCCACCACCCGGCCCTCCTGCGGGGTGCCGTGCCGGGTCAGGTCGCCGGCGAGCAGCAGCAGGTCCGCGCAGCCCGCGAGGGTATCGAAGGCGGGCCGCAGCAGGCCCTCGCTGCCGGGGCCGAGGTGGATGTCTCCGACGGCTGCGACCCGGATCACGGCAGTTCCTCCGAATGGTCGGGAGGTCCGGGGCAGCTCACGGTGACGTCCTCGTGCCAGAGCACGCCCGCCAGCTCTTCTCCGGCGATCCGCAGGACCGCCGCCCGGCAGTCGGCGCTGTTGACGCTTCCCCGGACCAGTGCGCCAGCGCCGCGGGCCTCGACCCGTACGCCGAGTTCTGAGATCTCCTCGCGCGCCAGGCGGTCCCGTAGGTGCTCGAGCCGGTACTCGATGAATTCGGTCGATGTCACGAGGCGTCCTCCCGCCGGTCGAAGTCGACGACGTGGAGCCGTTCGAGGAGGTACAGGAACGCGTCGGACAGTGGTGCATCCCGGTGTTCCCGGTTCATCCGGTCCCAGTCGATCTGCTCCCGCAGCATCCGGGCCATCGGCAGCAGGTCCCCGAAGTCGCAGTAGTGCTCGCAGAGCGCGGTGAGGCGGGCGTCCATCAGATCGGTGGGCGCCAGTACGGGCATCCACACCGAGTCGACCGGCCGGACCTCCGCCCGGGCGAGCAGTTCCGTACTGACCGGACGCCGCGCCAGCTCGAAGATCAGATCGATCTCCTCCCCGCCGGAACGCCCTTTGACCAGCCAGTCCTCGGGTGCCCGGCGCATCGCGATGCCCCCTTCCTCCAGTGCCTCGATGACCACTCCCGAGTCCTCGGGCCGGACGCAGAAGTCCGTGTCGTGCTGGAAGCGAGCCGGGAGGCCGTGGGCGAATGCGGCCACGCTGCCGGCGAGGGCGAACGGCTTTCCGGTCGTCTTGAGGAGCGCGGCCACATGTTTGGTGGTCTCGAGGATGGCCTGGGTGTGGTCGCGCGGCAGCCGCCCGCCGCCGGGGGAACCGGGCGTCTCGGACGGAGCGGGCCCTTGCCGCACAGGGGGGAGAACGTCATCTCTCACGGCACGCCTCACGGGATCGCGTCACGGGGTGCGCCTTGCCGTCCCGGCGCCGCTCAAACCCGCAGGACAGGGTCGGTTGGGAAGCGCGCCTTCGGGTGAGCGAGTAGCCGCCGAGGAGGACCCTGCGCGGTTCAAGGAGGTTTCCGGCGTGCGGCGGCGGGGAGACGCCGACTGCCGCCCCGCGGTCGTGTCGGACGCGGGGCGGACCAGGACGGCCCACCACGGGGAAGTGGTGAAACCATGGGGCCCGGTACGAGGGCACGGGCGACGTCCGCGTCGCCGGCAGGGCGGGAGCAGGGGCAGGAGTACGACGCGAGCCCCTATCTGCCGCGCCGCGGCGGTTTGGCGGCTCTGCGCCGGGCGTCCGCCGACTGTCGTGGATGCCCGCTCTTCCAGGACGCCACACAGACCGTGTTCGGGGCCGGGTCGCCCACGGCTCGGCTCTTCCTCGTCGGAGAGCAGCCGGGCGATCAGGAGGACCGGCAGGGTGAACCGTTCGTGGGGCCGGCCGGCCGACTGCTGCGGCGTGCGCTGGCCGAGGCGGGCCTCGGTGGCGAGGAGGTCTACGTCACCAACGCCGTCAAGCACTTCAAATTCACCACGGCCCCGCGGGGCAAGCGCCGTATCCACAAGGCGCCGAGCCTGCGCGAGATGACCGCCTGCCGGCCGTGGCTCGCGGCGGAGCTGCGTCTGGTCTCCCCCCGGCTGGTGGTCGTACTGGGCGGTACGGCGGGCAAGGCGCTCCTCGGGAACTCTTCAGGGTGGGCGAGGAGCGCGGCATCCTGCGGCCGATGCCCTCCTTGGAGGAAGGCGAGGGCGAGGGCGGCGGCCTGCTCCTGACGACGGTCCACCCCTCCGCCGTACTGCGGGCCGACGACCGGGAGGCCGCCTTCCGCGGTCTCGTGGCCGATCTTTCGGTCGCGGCGTCCGCGCTCGACTGAGGCGCGGTGGAGCGATTGCCGGATGTCCGCGTCCCTTTCAGGCGCTCTCACGCCGCGCAATGATCACGATCATCTGAATAGCGCTCTTCCCCTGCGCGAGTTCTTCTTAACGCAGCGGCGCCCTGCGTGTTCTCGTCGCCGCGCGGTCCACGGTGCGCGACCATCAGGACGCCGACATCCGGCGGGCGCCACGGCGCGCTACGAGCGTGGGTCGCAGTGTTCGACACCAGCAAGGAAAAGAAACACCGAGACAGGAAGAAGGGCGGACGTGTCCGGCAGCGAAAGCGAAAACCCAGCAATCCCCTCCCCCACCCCCACGCCGACCCGCCCCAGGACGAACCGGGACTGGTGGCCGAATCAGCTGGACCTGCAGGTCCTCCACCAGCACTCGCCCCTGTCCGACCCGATGGGCGAGGACTTCGACTACGCGAAGGAATTCGCGACCCTCGACGTCGATGCGCTGAAGCAGGACGTCTTCGAGGTGATGACGAACTCCCAGGACTGGTGGCCTGCCGACTACGGCCACTACGGGCCGCTCTTCATCCGGATGAGCTGGCACGCCGCGGGCACGTACCGCATCGCCGACGGCCGGGGCGGTGGCGGCGCCGGATCCCAGCGCTTCGCGCCCCTCAACAGCTGGCCGGACAATGCGAGCCTGGACAAGGCCCGCCGTTTGCTCTGGCCGGTCAAGCAGAAGTACGGCCGGAAGATCTCCTGGGCCGATCTGCTGATTTTCGCCGGAAACTGCGCCATGGAATCGATGGGGTTCAAAACGTTCGGATTCGGTTTCGGCCGGGAGGACACCTGGGAGCCCGAGGAAATCTTCTGGGGGCCCGAGGACACCTGGCTCGGAGACGAGCGCTACGCCGGTGACCGGGAACTCACCGGTCCTTTCGGCGCCGTGCAGATGGGCCTGATCTACGTCAATCCGGAAGGGCCCAACGGCAACCCGGATCCGCTGGCCGCCGCCAAGGACATTCGCGAGACGTTCAAGCGCATGGCCATGGACGACGAGGAAACGGCTGCGCTCATCATCGGCGGACATACGTTCGGCAAGTGTCACGGTGCCGTCGACCCCGCCTACATCGGCCCGGAGCCCGAGGCCAGCCCCCTCGAGCAGCAGGGCCTCGGCTGGCGGAACACGTACGGCAGCGGCAAGGGCGTCGACACGCTGACCAGTGGGCTCGAGGGCGCATGGACCTCCGAGCCGACGAAATGGGACAACGGGTACCTGGACAACCTGTTCAGGTACGACTGGGAGCTGACGACGAGTCCCGCCGGTGCGCAGCAGTGGACTCCCACGGATCCGTCGGCCCGGGACACCGTGCCCGATGCCCATGATCCGTCGAAGCGGCACGCGCCGATGATGCTGACGACGGACCTCGCGCTGAAGCTGGACCCGGTCTACGCGCCGATCGTGAAGAGCTTCCACGAGAACCCGGACAAGCTCGCGGTGGCCTTCGCCAAGGCCTGGTACAAGCTGCTGCACCGCGACATGGGACCCCTCTCGCGCTACCTCGGCCCGTGGATCCCCGAGCCGCAGCTGTGGCAGGACCCCGTCCCGCCGGTCGATCACGAGCTGGTCGGGGACGCGGACATCGCCGCCCTCAAGAGCAGGATCCTCGCCTCGGGGCTGTCCGTCCCGCAGCTGGTCACCACCGCCTGGGCGGCGGCGGCGAGCTTCCGCGGCACCGACAAACGGGGCGGGGCCAACGGGGCCAGGATCCGGCTCGCGCCGCAACGGGACTGGGAGGTCAACGCCGTACCCGAGGTGGCCCGGGTACTGCAGACCCTCGAGCAGGTCCGGCAGGAGTTCAACGGCTCGGCCGGTGCCAAGAAGGTCTCGCTCGCGGACCTGATCGTCCTGGGCGGGTGCGCGGCGGTCGAGCAGGCCGCGAAGAACGCCGGGTACGAGATCACGGTCCCGTTCGCACCCGGGCGTACGGACGCCTCGCAGGAGCAGACCGACCTGGAGGCGTTCGCCGTGCTCGAACCCCCGGCGGACGGGTTTCGCAACTACCTGCGGGAGGGGGAGAAGCTGTCGCCGGAGACCCTCCTGCTGGACCGCGCCAACCTGCTGACGCTCACCGCTCCCGAGATGACGGCGCTGATCGGCGGCATGCGGGCCCTGAACACCGGCTTCGGGCAGTCCCCGCACGGTGTCTTCACGGACCGGCCGGAGACGTTGACCAACGACTTCTTCGTCAACCTGCTCGACATGGGCACGGAGTGGAAGCCGTCGGCCTCGGCCGAGAACGTGTTCGAGGGCAGGGACCGCGCCACGGGCGAGGCCAAGTGGACCGCCACCGCCGTGGACCTCGTCTTCGGCTCGCACTCCCAGCTCCGCGCCCTCTCGGAGGTCTACGCGTCCGAGGACGGCGAGGAGAAGTTGGTGCGTGATTTCGTGGCCGCGTGGGACAAGGTGATGAACCTCGACCGGTTCGACCTCTCCTGAACCCCGGCCCAAGGTCCCGGTCGGCCGTGCACCGGCCGGCCGGGACGTCGGCCATGTCTCATCTCCGGTCCGGCCGGCTGCGCCTTGGGATGCCCTCACCCGGCGGTCCGCCGTCACGCAGGGTGGAGTCCCGTCACCGGGCCGCCCCGTCCACGAGAGCGGCCAGCGCCTGCGCCAGCGCGTCGAGTCCGGTGCCCGCCGCTCCTCCCGGCTCGCTCATGTAGACGTCCCGCCGGATCTCCACCATCAGCGCGCCGACCCGCGCGTCCTTCCCGTAGTGGCGCAGCGGCACGTACGTTCCCGCGAAGGGGCTGTCCAGCCCCGTGCCGCCGAAGCCCGCGAACGCCTGCCGCGCCGCGTCGAGCAGGGGGCGGGGCGTGTGGAAGGCGTCCGTTCCGATGCAGATCGGCGGGCGCGGACCGTCGCCGTGGAGCTCGTAGGGCAGCGCCTTCGCCGGGTACGAGTGCACGTCGAGGATCACGGCCCGCCCGACGGCCGCCAGCCGCTCCTCCACCGCGTCCGTCATCGCCTGCGCGTACGGGTGGAAGTACCGCTCGATCAGCGGTCGTCCGTCGAAGTCGGCCGGGCGGAGCTCTTCGCGGTGCGTCGTCCGGGTGTAGACCGCGCCCATGCCCCGTGCCAGCATCTCCTCCCGCTCGTCGGGGAACCGCTCGGGGTCGATGACCAGCCGCGACAGCCGGTTCTCGAACCTCCAGGGGGTGACGCGGGCGGCCCCGGCCGCCCGCGCCGCGATCTCCGCCGTGTGCGAGTCGGTGATGTAGTCCAGTTCCCTTTCGAGTGCCCCGTCGTCCAGCAGGATCCCGGCGCGGACGTCCGCGGGTATGGCACGGGACGAGTGCGGAACGTGGAGTATCACGGGTGAGTCGGGAGCTCCTGGGTGGAGGAGGGCGGCTGCGTCGCTCATCTGTTCCTCACTGCGTGTCGCGTACGGATCAAGGTGCCATCGCCATCATGTCCGGCCGGCGGGGATCCCGTGGCACGTGCCTCACCTCCCGTGGTGATCTTGGCGCAGATGGTTGTAACCCCCGGGTGGCGCCCCCCGTCACCTGTACGCAACACGGACTTTCTACGTTGGGCCGTAACGGGACCGACCTGCACACGGCCGCAGCGGCCCCGGGCGGTGGGGTCGGCCGGCGGCGCGAGGAGGTCTGCTGTGGCGGAGGCGAGGGCCGCGACCGGTCGGCAGGTGCGTACGGTCTGCTCCTACTGCGGCGTCGGCTGCGGGGTCGTACTGGACATCGCCAGTGGCAGCGACGGGCGCCGTACGGTGGCCAAGGTAAGCGGCGACAAGCAGCACCCCGCGAACTCCGGACGCCTGTGCACCAAGGGCGCCACGCACGCGGACATGCTGGCCGCGCCCGGCCGGCTGGAGACCGCGCTGATCCGCGGCGAGCGGGGCGCCGGGCCCGCCACCGTCGCGGTGGACACGGCCGTCGCCGAGACGGCCCGCCGCCTGCGGAAGATCCTGGACGCGCACGGCCCCGACGCACTGGCGCTCTACGTCTCCGGTCAGATGTCCCTGGAGGCCCAGTACCTCGCCAACAAGCTGGCCAAGGGGTTCCTGCGGACGAACCGGATCGAGTCCAATTCGCGGCTGTGCATGGCGAGCGCCGGCAGCGGCTACAAGCTCTCGCTCGGCGCCGACGGGCCGCCCGGCTCGTACGAGGACTTCGAGCGGGCGGACGCGTTCTTCGTCATCGGCGCCAACATGGCCGACTGCCACCCCATCCTCTTCCTCCGGATGATGGACCGCGTCAAGGCCGCCGGCGCCAAACTGATCGTGGTGGACCCCCGGCGCAACGCCACCGCCGACAAGGCCGACCTGTTCCTGCAGATACGGCCCGGCACCGATCTGGCCCTCCTCAACGGGCTGCTGCACCTGCTGGTCGAAGGCGGCTGGACCGACCCGGACTTCATCGCCGAGCACACCGAGGGCTGGGAGGACATGCCCGCCTTCCTGCGGGACTACCCGCCCGCGAAGGTCGCCGAGATCACCGGCATACCGGAGGCGGACATCCGGCTGGCCGCCCGCTGGATCGGCGAGGCGGGCGAGTGGACGAGCTGCTGGACCATGGGCCTCAACCAGTCCACCCACGGGACGTGGAACACCAACGCCCTGGTCAACCTGCACCTGGCCACCGGCGCCATCTGCCGTCCCGGCAGCGGCCCGTTCTCCCTCACCGGCCAGCCCAACGCCATGGGCGGCCGCGAGATGGGCTACATGGGGCCCGGCCTGCCCGGCCAGCGCTCGGTCCTGGTCGACGAGGACCGCGACTTCGTCGAGAAGCTGTGGGGCCTGCCGGAGAACACGCTGCGCACCGACGTCGGACGCGGGACCATCGAGATGTTCGAGCAGATGGCCGCCGGCGAGATCAAGGCGTGCTGGATCATCTGCACCAACCCGGTCGCCTCCGTCGCCAACCGCAGCACGGTCATCAAGGCGCTGGAGACCGCCGAACTGGTCATCACCCAGGACGTGTTCGCGGAGACCGAGACCAACGCCTACGCGGACATCGTGCTCCCCGCCACCCTCTGGGCCGAGGCGGACGGCGTGATGATCAACTCGGAGCGCAACCTCACCCTGGTGCAGGGGGCCGCCGACCCGCCCGGCGAGGCCCTGCCCGACTGGCAGTTGATCGCCCGGGTCGCCTGCGCGATGGGATTCGCCGAGGCGTTCACGTACAGCTGCGCCGAGGAGGTGTTCGAGGAGCTCCGGCAGGCCTGGAACCCGAAGACCGGCTGGGACCTGCGCGGTGTCACGTACGAGCGGCTGCGCGCGAGCCCGGTGCAGTGGCCGGCCGCCCCGGGCGGGCCGGACCGCAACCCGGTCCGCTACCTCAACGACGGCCTCAGCCAGACCCCGGTGGAGCGCCCGGACGGCAGCCGTCCCCGGCTGGTCTTCCCCACGGAGACGGGACGGGCCGTGTTCTTCGCCCGCCACCATCTCCCGGCCGCCGAACTCCCGGACGACGACTATCCGTTCGTCCTCAACACCGGCCGCCTGCAACACCAGTGGCACACCCTGACCAAGACCGGCAAGGTCGCCAAGCTCAACAAGCTCGCCCCCGGGCCGTTCGTGGAGATCCACCCGCAGGACGCGGCCGCTCTCGGGATCGCGGCGGGCGACGGGGTGGAGGTGGCCTCACGGCGCGGGCGCGCCGTGCTGCCCGCCGTCGTCACCGACCGGGTCCGGCCCGGGAACTGCGTCGCCCCCTTCCACTGGAACGACCTGTTCGGCGAGTACCTCAGCGTCAACGCCGTCACCGACGACGCCGTCGACCCGATCTCCTTCCAGCCCGGGTTCAAGATGTGCGCGGTGACCCTGACGAAGACACGGGTCCCGGTTCCGGTGGCCGTCCCGGCCGCCGAGCCCGGCCTCATCGCGGCCGCGGCACACCCGGGCGGTGCCGTTGCGACGCTGACGCGTCCCGTTACCGCGCCCGCACCCGCACCCGCCTCACCGGCGGCACTCACCTCCTTGTTCGGGCTGGACGGCCACACGCCGCCCGAGCTCTCCGACCGGGAACGCCAGTACCTCGCCGGATTCCTCGCCGGGCTCGCCTCCTCCCCGCCCGGCGCGGGCGTCCCGGTCCTGCCTGCCGGCGCCCCCTTCGAGGCGGGGCACGCCCTCTGGGTCGACGGAGTGCTCGCCGGCGCGTACTCGCGTACGGCGACGGCCCTGGCCGCCACGCCTCCGGCCGCTCCGGCACCGGCTCCCGCCGCACCGGGCACGCCGGCCCGGCAGACCGTGGTCCTGTGGGCTTCCCAGACGGGGAACGCCGAGGACCTCGCCGCCACCATCGGAACGGAACTGACCGGCAGCGGCTCCGCGGTGACCGTGCACGGCATGGCGGACCGCACCCCCGCATCCCTCACTCCCGGCACGGATCTGCTGGTCGTCACGAGCACGTTCGGCGACGGCGACGCCCCGGACAACGGAGCCGCGTTCTGGGAGGCCCTCGTCTCGTCCGACGCGCCCCGGCTCGAGGACGTCCGGTACGCCGTCCTCGCGCTCGGCGACTCGGCGTACGACGCCTTCTGCGGCCACGGCCGCCGGCTCGACCGGCGCCTCGAAGAGCTGGGGGCCCGGCGCCTCCTGCCGCGCGTGGACTGCGAGCCCGACTACGAGGAGCCCGCCGCCCGGTGGCTGGAGCGGGTGCGCGACGCGCTGGCGGCCGCCCCGGAACCCGCCGCCCCGGAGCCCGCCGCCCCGCATCCGGCGACGGCCCCGGGGCCGTCCCGTCCGGTGCCGGACAAGAACTCCCCCTACGCCGCCCGGCTGTCCGGCAATCGGCTCCTGAGCCTGCCCGGCGCCGCCAAGGAGGTCCGCCGGTTCACCTTCGACCTGGGCGGGGACGGCCCGGCGTACCAGGCGGGTGACGCCCTCGGCGTCCTGCCGGTCAACTGCCCCGACCTGGTGACGGAATGGCTGGCCGCCACCGGTCTCGCCCCCGACGCGGAGGTCGCCGTCGCCGGGCAAGTCCCCCTGCCCTTCGCCGAGGCGCTGCACCGGCACCTGGACATCACCCGTCTCACGCCCGACCTCCTGCGGTTCGTCACCGAGCACACCGGCGACCGCAGGCTCAAGCAGCTGATGCGCCCCGACAACAAGGACGGCCTCGCCCGGTGGGCCTGGGGCCGGCAGCCCGTCGACCTCCTGGCCGAGTTCCCGGTCCGCCTCAGCGCCCAGGAGTGGGCCGAGCGCCTCAAACGCCTCCAGCCGCGCCTTTACTCCATCTCCTCCAGCCCCCTCGTCGACCCGCGCGAGGTGAGCCTGACCGTCTCGGTCCTTCGCTACGAGGGGCCGGGCGGCCGGCAGCGCAAAGGAGTCGCCTCCACCTTCCTCGCGGACGCCGAACCGGGCACCCCGGTACCGCTGTTCGTACGGCGATCGGCCCACTTCCGCCCGCCCGCGGGCGCGGACACACCGGCGATCATGGTCGGTCCGGGTACCGGCATCGCCCCGTTCATGGCCTTCCTCGAACACCGCCGCGCCCTCGGGCACCACGGCGGCAACTGGCTGTTCTTCGGCGAACAGCGCCGGGCCACCGACTTCCACTACCGCGAAGAGCTGGAGGAACTCCACAGGCACGGCACGCTCACCCGCCTCGACCTGGCCTTCTCCCGCGACCAGCGCACCAAGACGTACGTCCAGGACCGCATGCGCGAGCACGGCGCACAGCTGTGGTCATGGCTCCAGGACGGCGCCCACTTCTACGTGTGCGGTGACGCGAGCCGAATGGCGAAGGACGTCGACCGGGCGCTGCGCGACATAGCGGTGGCGCACGGCGGCCTCGACGAGGACGAGGCCGCCGCGTACCTGAAACAGCTCTCCGCCGACAAGCGGTACGGCCGCGACGTGTACTGAGCGCCGGGGATCCCGGTAGGGAGGCACGGGTGATGTGACTCGCGGGGCGTCCGGCGTCGTCCGGCGACCGACGCCGAGGGGCTGCTCACACGGGGTGCGTGCGCGTCAGCGGGTGGTCAGGCCGTCCACCTCGGCCGCGAAGAGCAGGGCGGGGTCCAGGCCCATGCCGGTGAAGTGGCCCGCCAGCTCCAGGGACAGTACGCCGTGCAGGCGGCTCCAGAACTCCAGGGCCAGGCGCAGGGCCGACGGCGGGGCGTCCGGGTGGCTGCCGGCCCACTCCCGGTGGCCGGCCAGGCGTCCCTCGAAGGCATGGGGTTCCACACCGGGGGCGGGGTCCGGTCCGGCGGCGGTGCAGGCGTCGAGCAGGACGGACATCATTTCCGAGGCGATCGCGGTGATGTCCTGCGGCGCGTTGTAGCCGGGTACGGGGGTGCCATAGATGAGGAAGTAGCGGTGCGGGTCCTCCAGCGCCCAGCGGCGGAGCACCTGCGCCAGAGCGGCGAGCCGGGCTCGCCCCGCCCCCCGGTCACCCCCCTCGCCCCCGTCGCCCCCGTCGCCGACGGCGATGAAGGCATCGGCGAGGCTGCGGTAGGCGTCGCGGATGAGTTCGGTGATCAACTCGTCGCGGTTGGCGAAGTACCGGTACAGCGCCGGCCCGCTCATGCCCATCTGCTTGGCGATCGCGTTGAGGGAGAGCGCCGAGGCGCCGGTGCCGGCGATCTGCTGCCAGGCCTTTTCCTTGACCTCCTCGCGCACCTGCTGCCGGTACCGCTCACGGGGGGTCTTCGCACTCCCGGTCATTCCCGCCGCCCTCTCGTCGCCCATCGCCACATGGCGGATGGTTAGAGGCTATCACCATCGACAGGGCCCCTCGCGATCGGACGAGCCACCCCCTTGACACCGGCGATACGGCTGCCCATTCTTGTTACAGCTTCTAACGAACGCGATATGGCGAAACCAGCTGGAGGGTCATGATGAACACCGCCGAGATGATCGAGATCGTTCTGCCGGGCAAGGTCGAGCCGGAAGGCCTGGAGCTGCACCGCGGACCGGTCCCGGTCCCGGCAGTCGGCCAGGTGGTGGTCGCGATGGAGGCGACGGGCGTGTCCTTCGCCGAGCAGCAGATGCGCCGCGGCCGGTACTACGACCAGCCCGCGTTCCCCTTCGTCCCCGGATACGACCTGGTCGGCACGGTGCTGGCCGTGGGCGAGGGCGTCGGCTCCGGCCTGCTCGGCCGCCGGGTGGCCGCCCTGACGAAGACCGGAGGCTGGGCGAGCCACATCGCCCTCGACGCCGCCGACGTGGTGGAGGTACCCGAGGGCGTCAGCCCGGTGGACGCGGAGACCGCGGTCGTCAACGGCGTCACCGCCTGGCAGATGCTCCACCGCAAGGCCCGGGTCCGCGCCGGCCAGACCGTGCTGGTCCACGGCGCCAACGGCGGCGTCGGCTCGATCCTGGTCCAGCTGGCGCTCGCCGCGGGCGCCCGGGTGATCGGCACCGCCTCGACCCGCCACCACGACGCACTGCGCGCCCTCGGGGTGGCCCCCGTCGACTACCGCTCCGGCGACGTTCCGGCACGGGTACGAGCCCTGGCGCCGGGTGGGGTGGACGCGGTGTTCGACCACGTCGGCGGCGAGGGCATCGTGGATTCCTGGCGGCTCCTGGCCCCCGGCGGCACGCTCGTCTCATACGGCAGCGCCGCCACCCGCGACGACGAGGGCTCCGGCTCGTCGCCGATCCTCAAGCTCCTGGGCCGGGTGTGGCTGTGGAACGCACTGCCGAACGGCCGCCGTGCGTACTTCTTCAACGTGTGGGCCGGTCGCGCCTACGCAAAGGACCGCTTCCGGGCGCGCCTGCGCTCCGACCTCACCCAGGTGTTCACGGCGCTGCAGCGCGGTGAGATCACCGCGAAGGTCGCTGCCGAGATCCCGCTGGCCCGCGTCGCCGAGGCGATGCGCCTGGCCGAGTCCGGGACGGTCGCCGGGAAAGTCGTCCTCGTCCCCTGACCCGGCACACGGATGTGTGTGGGCTCGCCCCTGGCGGGCATGCGCCTCTACACAAGAAGGAGACAACTCCTCAATCGGAGCCCGTGATGACTCCCTCGTACGCTCAGCCCCGGCGGCACCTCGACCTGCCGCCCGACACCAGCGCGGCCGGCCGCGCCCGGGACGCGACCTCCCGGTTTCTGCAGAGCGCAGGCGACCAGGGGCAGCCGGTGCACCCGGCCGCCGCGGACGCCGCCGTGCTGATCGTGACCGAGCTCGTCACCAACGCCGTGCGGCACACCGACGGCCCGTGCGCCCTCGATCTCGTCCTGCACGAGGGTCTGCTCGACATCGACGTCACCGACACCAGCTCGGCCCCGCCCGAGATCGTGCGGCCCCACGTCCACGGCAGTGGCGGCTGGGGCTGGATCCTCGTCCGCCACATCGCGCAGGACGTCGACGTCAAGCCCACACCCACCGGCGGCAAGCGCGTTCACGCCTGCATAGCCGTCGCCTGGTGACATCGCGTCCGCCCCGCCGTTTCACCCGGAGAAGGTGATGTCGTCTGCGGAGCGGATGTCCGCCGCCATGTTGATCTGCATCATCCGCAGCGCGGCATCGGCCAGGTCCTCGTGGATGTGGGCGACGGCGTCCCGTACGACGGTCACGTCGAGGTGGCGGATGTGCGCGTCCAGGGCGGAGTAGAGCACGCACTGTTCCGTCACCTGCCCGCACAGGATCAGGTGGTCCACGTCCAGCTCCCGCAGCAGATAGGCGAGCGGCGTCTCGTAGAAGATCGAGTGCCGTGCCTTGACGATGAACAGCGCGTCGCTGTCGGGCGCGACGGGTTTGACGAGATCCGCGTGCGGGCCCGCCAAGGCCCTGTCCAGGATTTCGCCGTGGTGGGAGCGCCACTGTCCGAAGTTGTCGTTCACGTAGACCACCGGGACGCCGTTGCGGCGGGCCCGGGCCAGCAGCGCCCTGACACCGGGCAGGGCGCCGCGAACGGCGGGCAGCAGCAGCTCCGCATCGTCATGGTCATAGGTGTTGATCATGTCGATGACGATCAGCGCCTGGCCGGCCACCGCTCTCCGCCTCGGCTCGTGCCCGCGCCGCGTCACCGGCCGGGGGCGTTCGTGGAAGCACGGGTCATGGCAGGTCTCCTTGGCTCGGATCGACGCGCGCGCAGCCCGGCCGCGCGCGTGGGGTTCAGCGTCATACTGCGAGCCGTCGCCGCGCACCGCCCGCCGGGATCCCCCAACCGGCGGCGTCGCCCGTTCGGCCTCGCCGCCGTGCCGGGCGCGCCCTGCGCCGCGGCGACCACGCGGGAACGCCGGACCCGCCGTAACGTGGAAGGGTCAGTGGACTCCGCGGTGAGGGGCGATGCGCCATGACCTGGGCTTCGTGGACAACGACAGGGGTGTTCGCCGGACGCGGCGGAGTACACACCGAGGAGGCGGGGGTCCTCAGCGGGGACCTGACCGTGCATACGACCTGGTCGGGCCAGGAGGCCCAGGTGGCCGTGCAGTACAGCGGCGGTTCGGACTGGTTCACCGTCACCGGCAGTCCGGTCCCCTGTGCGTCCGAGGACTACAGCCGACTCCTGCACCAGGCCGTGGTGGACGCCGTACGCATCGGTGGCGCAGCCACCGTCCCCCGCAACCTGCCCGCAGACGCTCGCGGGCGCGGGACGGGGCCGGCCTAGGCTCACGCGTACGGCGATCCTCGAGGCGCGGCGGCGCGGTCAGGGCGCGGTGCCCGGTGAGGATGGGGCCATGGCAGACACCTTCACCACACGCACCCTCGATGTGACGACGGGCTCCTCGGAGACCGTGCACGACCTGACCGCAGCCTGTACGGAGTTCCTGCGGGACGCCTCCCGTGGCCGCGACGGACTGCTCAACGTGTTCACCCCGCACGCGACGGCCGGGCTGGCCGTCATCGAGACGGGCGCCGGCAGCGACGACGACCTGCTGGAGGCCCTGCGCACCCTGCTGCCCGCCGACGACCGCTGGCGCCACCGGCACGGTTCCCCGGGGCACGGCCGCGACCACGTACTGCCCGCGTTCGTACCGCCGCACGCCACGCTGCCGGTCGTGCAGGGCAGGCTGGCGCTGGGTACGTGGCAGTCCGTCGTACTGGTCGACACCAACCGGGACAACCCCCGCCGCACGGTACGCCTGTCCTTCCTGTCGTCTTAGCCGTCGCCCGGTCCTCGATCGGGGGACGCACGGCGGCTCCTCCCTCTACACCCTCGACACCGAGGCTCTCGGGGCCCTCGCACCCGATGTGGTCCTCACGCAGGACCTGTGCGACGTCTGCGCGGTCTCCTGCGCGGAGGTGAGCCGGGCGGTGCGCGTCCAGGGGGCCGGACCCCGGGTGCTCAGCCTCGAACCGCGCACCTTGGACGACGTACTGGACTGCCTGGTCACCGTGGGCGAGCTGCTGGGCGTACGGGACGTCGCGCAGGCCCGGCGCGAGGCCCTCGCGACCCGGCTGGAGGCCGTCCGCACGCAGACGGTCGGGCGGCCGCGGCCCCGGGTGGTGGCGATCGAGTGGCTCGATCCGCTCTGGCCGGCCGGGCACTGGGTGCCGGAGCAGATCACGTACGCGGGCGCGGCGAGGCACTGATCGCCGCGCCGGGCGAACACACCCGGCCCATGGACTGGGACACGGTCCGGGCGGCCCGTCCGGACGTGCTCCTCCTGCTGCCTGCGGGTTCAGCCGGCAACGCACGCTGCGCGAGCGGGAGTTGCTGACCTCGCTGCCCGGCTGGGACGAGCTGGCCGCGGTACGGGCCGGCGAGGTGTGGGTGCTCGCCGGGCCCGCGTACTTCAACCGGCCGGGCCCGCGGGTGGTGCGCGGCGCGGAGGTCCTGACGCACGTCCTGCACGGGATCCGGGCCGGGGAGCCGGTGACGCGGGCGGAGGCCTTCCGGCTGGGCTGTTCCTGAGCGCCGGCCCTACTCCGCCACCCGGTAGGGGACGAAGGTGCTGCTGTTCTCGTCGACGGCCAGCGGGCGCCCGAGGGGTGGGACGGCGCGCTGCGGGCACTCCAGGCGCTCGCAGATCCGGCAGCCCATGCCGATGGGCGTGTCGGCGGAGGTGTCGTCCAGGTCGAGGCCGTCGGAGTAGACGAGCCGCGCGGCGTGCCGGATCTCGCAGCCGAGGCCGATCGCGAAGGTCTTGCCGGGTTCGCCCCAGCCGCCCCGGTGCCGGGTGACGGCGCGGGCGGTCCACAGGTAGCGCTGCCCGTCCGGCATGGCGGCGACCTGGACGTGGATGCGGCCGGGTGCGGCGAAGGCCTCGTACACGTTCCACAGCGGGCAGGTGCCGCCCGCACGGGAGAAGTGGAATCCGGTCGCGGACTGCCGCTTGGACATGTTCCCGGCGCGGTCGACGCGCACGAACGAGAAGGGCACCCCGCGCAGCCTGGGGCGTTGGAGGGTGCTCAGGCGGTGACAGACCGTCTCGTAGCCGAGGCCGAAGTGGTCGGTGAGCCGCTCGATGTCGTAGCGGAATCCCTCGGCGGCCGTGTGGAAGGCGCCGTACGGGAGGATCAGCGCGGCGGCGAAGTAGTTCGCGATGCCGATGCGGGCGAGGCCGTGCGAGCTGGAACCGGCGGGGAAGTCCTCGGCGGCGAGCCGGTCCAGCTCGTCCCCGTACTCGAGCAGGGCCAGTTGCGTGGCCATCCGGAAGGCCTGCTGGCCCGGCCTCAGACGGGCGGACAGCTGGAGCACGCGGCCGGATTCCGTGTAGTGGTGCAGCCGTTCGGAGCCGGCCGCCGAGCCACCGGCGACGGCGATCCGTACGCCGTGCCGGTCCGCCAGCCGGGCGGAGAGGGCGCGGACGACCTCGCCGGGCCGGATCCCGAGGGCCCGGGCCAGCTCCTCGGCGGCGAGGTCGGTGTCATGCAGGTAGTTCTGGCGGCGGTAGAAGAACTCGCGGATCTCCTCGTGCGGGGAGAGGGGCCCGCCGCTGCCCCCGCCGCGGCCGTCCGCGGCACCGGCCAGACCCTCGGCCAGCAGCCGGCTGCGTCGCCCGAGGTCCAGCAGCACCTGCGCGACCGCCGGCATACGGGAGGCCAGTTCGGCGAGGTCGGAGGCCGAGACCCGGGCCTCGGCGACCTCCCCGGCCAGCGCTTCGCGCAGGTCCGCGACGAGGCGGCTGGTGTCCCGTTCCGAGAAGAAGCCCGGATCGACGCCGAAGGCCTCGGTCAGCCGCAGCAGCACGGGCACGGTCAGCGGGCGGGAGTCGTGCTCCATCTGGTTGAGGTAGCTGGGCGAGATCGCGAGCACCCGGGCCAGATCGGCCTGGCTCATCCGCCGCTCCTCGCGCAGCCGCCGCAGCCGTGCCCCCGCGTACGTCTTGCCCACCGTGCCCCCTCGTGTCCTGCGGCCGGCCCCGGAGTCCGTGTCCAACGGCCTTAGCAGACTTGGCAAACCAGCGCGAAAAGATGCGCAGAACTTAGCAGACGTCCCTTCTTGATGGCACTGGGTGTCATTGGGAGAGTCGTCCTGCGGCCCGCCGACCGGGCGGCCGGCACGGAACCACCGGGCACGAATTCATGCCCTGATGTCGGTGATCCCGGCAGGTTCCGGCTGGGGTTCGACAACATTGCTCAGCTCGTTCCACGTACGGACGGCGGGCCGCGACCACTGTGAACGGCACATAGTGCCAAGCCTTTGCATCTTTGGCGTACAGGCGCAGCTCATTCGACATCCTGGAGACGGTGACGGTCATGGCAGACACGAACACGACGGCAGCGGCAGCGGCACTCGCCGGGCGCTGGGCGAGCGACCCGCGCTGGGCCGGCATCGAGCGGACCTACTCCGCCGAGGACGTCGTCCGGCTCTCCGGCAGCATCCGCGAGGAGCACACCCTGGCCCGGCGCGGCGCCGAACGGCTGTGGCGCGGGCTCCACGAGCGGGACTACGTCCACGCGCTCGGCGCCCTCACCGGCGGCCAGGCCGTCCAGCAGGTCCGGGCAGGCCTCCAGGCCATCTACCTCTCCGGCTGGCAGGTCGCCGCCGATGCCAACCAGGCCGCGCACACCTACCCGGACCAGAGCCTCTACCCGGTCAACTCCGTCCCCCAGGTGGTCCGTCGGATCAACAACGCCCTGCTGCGAGCCGACCAGATCTCCACAGCGGAGGGCGCTGCGGACGGCATCGACTGGCTGGCGCCGATCGTCGCCGACGCCGAAGCCGGCTTCGGCGGTCCGCTGAACGCCTTCGAGCTCACCAAGGCCATGATCGCGGCGGGCGCGGCGGGCATCCACTACGAGGACCAGCTCGCCTCCGAGAAGAAGTGCGGCCACCTCGGCGGCAAGGTCCTCGTTCCCACCGCGCAGCACATCCGCACCCTGAACGCGGCCCGCCTGGCCGCCGACATCGCGGACACCCCGACCCTGATCATCGCCCGTACGGACGCCCTCGCCGCGACCCTGCTGACCAGCGACGTCGACGAGCGCGACGCGCAGTTCGCGACGGGTGAGCGGACCGCCGAGGGCTTCTACCGCGTCCAGAACGGGATGGCGCCGGTCATCGCCCGCGGCCTCGCCTACGCCCCGTACGCCGACCTCATCTGGGTCGAGACCGGCACTCCGGACCTGGCCCAGGCCCGCGAGTTCGCCGAGGCCGTCCACGCCGAGTACCCCGACCGGATGCTGGCCTACAACTGCTCGCCCTCCTTCAACTGGAAGGCCGCCCTGGACGACGACCAGATCGCCAAGTTCCAGCGGGAGCTGGGCGCCATGGGCTACCGCTTCCAGTTCATCACCCTGGCCGGCTTCCACTCCCTCAACCACGGCATGTTCGACCTCGCCCGCGGCTACGCCGAGCACGGCATGACCGCGTACGTGGACCTCCAGGAGCGCGAATTTGCCGCCCAGGAGCACGGCTTCACCGCCGTCAAGCACCAGCGCGAGGTCGGCACCGGCTACTTCGACCTGGTCTCCACCGCCGTCAACCCCGCCTCCTCCACCACCGCGCTCGCCGGCTCCACGGAGGAGGAGCAGTTCCACTAGCAGCCCGGCAGGTCCCGCGAACAGCACCGCTTCGCCGGCCCGCCCCGTCGGCCCGTGCTCCCGGAGGGCCGGACGCACCGTCCCGTCCGGCCCTCCCCTCCCCCTGGAGGAGACCCACCATGTCCACCCCTGCACTGACCCACGCGGTACAGGTCCACGGAGCGCCGGGCGAGCGCCACGAGGAGATCCGCCCCCCGCGGCCCTGGACTTCATCGGCCGCCTCGACGCGGCCTTCGCCCCGCGCAGCCTCGAGCTCTTCGAGGAACGGCAGCGCCGCTGCAGCAACCTGGCAGCCGGCTCGCGGCTGGACTTCTCCCGTGCCACCTCGGCCGTCCGCGCCGACCCCGGCCGGCGGGTGGTCCCGTCCGCACCCGGCCTGACCGACCGCCGCGTCGAGATCACCGGCCCGCCGGACCGCAGGACGACCGTCAACGCCCTCAACGGCCACCGCACCTGCCACCTCGTCCGCCGTACGGAGGTCCGCTCATGAGCACGCTCGGCTCCGAGATCCGTCGCATCGGCATCGTCGGCTGCGGCCGGATGGGCGCCGGAATCGCCGAAGTCTGCGCCCGCGCCGGCCTCGACACGGTCGTCTGCGAGGCCGACGCCACGGCGGCCCGCGCCGCCCGCGAGCGGGTCGCCGTGTCGCTGGAACGCGCCGTGCAGCGCGGCAGGCTCGACCGGATCTCCGCCGAGGCCGCGCTGGCCCGCCTGCTGTTCACCGGGGACCTCGAGGATCTCGCGGACCGGCAGCTGGTCATCGAAGCCGCCGTGGAGAACGCCGACGTGAAGAAGGAGATCTTCAGCGCCCTCGACAAGCTCGTGGAGGACCCGGGGGCGATCCTCGCCTCCAACACCTCCGCCATCCCGATCATGACCCTGGGCATGGCCACGGGCCGCGCCGACCGCGTGCTGGGGGTGCACTTCTTCAACCCCGTCCCGGTCCTGCCGCTGGTCGAGATCGTCTCCTCCCTCCACACCACGGCGGACACCGCCGGCACGATGGAGTGCTTCCTACGCGAAACGCTCGGCAAGACCACGATCCGCTCCCGGGACCGGTCCGGCTTCGTGGTCAACGCACTACTGGTCCCCTACCTGCTGTCGGCCATCCGGATGGCCGAGTCCGGCTTCGCGACGGCCGCCGACATCGACGCCGGCATGGTGCTCGGCTGCGCCCACCCCATGGGACCGCTGAAACTCGCCGACCTCATCGGCCTCGACACCGTCGCCGCGATCGCGGAGTCCCTCTACGCCGAGTTCAAGGAACCCCTGTACGCCCCGCCGCCGCTCCTCCGCCGGATGGTCCAGGCAGGGCTCCTCGGCCGCAAGACGGGGCGCGGGTTCCACACCTACGACCGGGGCTGAGGGGCCCCGGTCAGCGGTCCGGGCCGAGGGTGCCCCGGCTGCTGAGGGCAAGGCGGGGCGCGACGAGTGGTGTCGTCGCGCCCCGCCTTGCCCTTGATCACCTTGCTGCGGTCCGCACCGGCGGAGGACCCGGGCCACCGGCCGGGTCAGACGCCGCCCTCGATGAGCGACCAGCCGGATGAAACGTCGGGGAGCGGGCCGACGTTGGCGTAGTCGCCGTTGACGAGCGTCGACGTCCAGGCGGTCCCGTCGTTCTTGTAGAAGAACAGGCTGTCCGAGGTCCGGCCCACCTTGTCCCAGATGCCGGAGGTGCCGATCTTGCGGAAGTCGATGCCCGAGCCGTCGGTGGCGTCGGACACCCGGAACTCGAGTTGGCCGCCGGTCTTCGCCAAGGACAGCACAGAGTCCTGAGTCGCGGTCAACTGCCCCAGGTAGTCGTCCTTCGGGATGCTGCCCGTGTCCCGGTAGACGCCGTTCTTGAGGGTCCCGAAGCCCACGTTGCTCCAGGGGGAGCTCGACCCGTGCCTGGCCGCGGCGACCAACGTGTCGCACGAGGCGGCCATGGTCCCCCAGCCCGTGCTGAAGTTGTCGTACGCGCGCACCTGTCGGAACGCGCCGTTCTTGAGGGTGCCGGTGACACCGTGGCCTGAGTTGCCGTTGTAGAAGATCACGGAGTCGCCGGACGCCTCGATGAAGGTCCAGCCCGTGGAGAAGTCCTCGAACGTCCGGGTGCGGTTGTACTGCCCGTCCCTGAAGGTACCGACCTCCGCGTCCCCGGTGTTCTTGTCGTACAGCAGCAGCGAGTCGCGGCTCGCTGCGGCGTGCGTGTAGCCGGCCGGGAGATCGAGCGCCCCCTCGTACTGCCAGCGGCCGGCGGAGAGGGTGCCGGTGCCGGCTTCGCCGCTTCCGGTCTTGTAGAACAGGATCGAGGTGCTCGGCGTCGTCCGGTCGCAGAACGCCGAAGCGGCCGTCGCGGGCGTCGCCGGACCGGCCAGCAGGACGGCCGTCGCGGACGTGGCAGTGGCCAGTGCGGCCACCAGGGATTTCTTCATGTTCTCCCCGCTTCCTCGCACGGGGGCGCGTCCGGCACCGGGGCGGGTGCGGCCGGCCATCGGGGCGCGCCGGAATTTCCCGCGCCGCAGCCGTGCACGATCTGAAGGAGGACGCCCTCACGCGCGGCCGGCCCGCTTCCGCGGCACCGGCCCGTCGCCGCTGCCGAGCTCGTTCCGCGCTCGTACCGAGACGTCCTCGTTCATCGTGCGCTGCCCACGACCGCGCCGCATCTCGGTGCGGCGGCGGGCGTCGCCGGCGGCCGTAGCCGGGACCGTGGCAGTGTCAGCCGGCGGGCGGGGCTCCGGCGGTTTTGCGCAGAACCCCTATCTTGTCGATGCGGTGCTCGGGGTTGCCCCGGGCATCGCTCCAGAAGTTGCCTTCGGCGTGGTCCTCCGGCGTGGCGCAGGTCGAGATCGTGATCATGGCTTGTGCGGGGCTCACCCCGGGCGCCCCGGGCACTGCGGCGCGCTGTCCGCTCAGCGAGCTCTCCGAGCGGAAGGACGTCTTGCGGGTCGCGACGATCTCGTACGTGTAGACCGTCCCACCCGCGGTCACGAGAACCGTGTCGCCCTCGTCGACGGAAGGCAGGTCGTGCAGTGGACCGCCCGCCGACAGGCGGTGCGCTGTGACCAGGAAATTGCCGATCTGACCGGGGCCGACTCCGCCCCGCTCGCCGTACGGACTGGCCGCCACGCCGAGGTCCTGGATACGGGTCCCGGGCGCGTCGTCGGTGGTGCCCTCGTACGGCACCACGCGCAGCCCGGCGATACCGGCAGAGGGTATGGACAGGGTGGAGACCTGGGTACGGACGGCAACGCCGGGGCCCGCGGGCGGGGCCGCCGCCCGGGCCGGAGCGGGTACCGCTGCCGTCGTCCGCGGTGGGGCCACCGGACCGGCGGCAGCCGAAGGTGCGCACGCGGCCGACAGGGCGGTCACGGCCCCGGCCAGTACGGCGGGCACGGCTCGGGACGGGAACGGCAGGAGCATGGGCGCCAGAGTGACATACGGGGCATGAGGTTGATAAGGGTCCGGGTCTGTGACCTCCCTCCCGTGGCCGGTCCCGGCCGCCGGTGGAGCCGGGAGCAACGGAAAGCAGTGCCGACAGAGGAGTGCCATGAAGTACGACCTGTCCGACCGCTTGGTGGTCGGGATCGCCTCCAGTGCCCTCTTCGACCTGACCGACTGCGACGCCGTGTTCCGGGAGCGAGGAGAGGACG
Organism: Streptomyces sp. R33; assembly: GCF_041200175.1. NCBI lineage: Bacteria > Bacillati > Actinomycetota > Actinomycetes > Kitasatosporales > Streptomycetaceae > Streptomyces > Streptomyces sp. R33. The sequence continues at coordinate 1,113,493 of NZ_CP165727.1, forward strand.
CCTACCGGAGCCATCAGGAGACTCATGTCGACGATGTGCTGGGCAAAGGGGTGGCCTTCCCCTTCGTCAGACGCCTGCTGTCGTTGAACGACCTCTCGGATCCGTCCGATCCCTTGGTCGAGGTCATCATCCTTTCCCGGAACGACCCGGACACCGGCATGCGCGTCATGCGTTCGATCAAAGCGCACGACCTGCCGATCAGCCGCGCGGTCTTCCGGCAGGGTCGACCCTCACACCGCTTCATGCCGGCGCTGAACATGTCGCTGTTCCTGTCGGCCAACGGACCTGACGTCCGCGACGCGGTCGCAGAGGGACTGCCGGCGGGTCATGTACTCCAGACAGCACGAATCGACGACGAGACCGACCGTGAACTCCGCATCGCCTTCGACTTCGACGGAGTGGTGGCAGGCGACGCCGCCGAGCGGATCTACCAGAGCGGCGGTGTCGACGCGTTCCGTGCGCACGAGGTCCGCAATGCCACCACCCCCCACGATCCGGGCCCGCTACGGGACTTCCTCGCCGGCATCAATCGCCTCCAGCGCCGCGAGGAGGAGCAGCGCCGCAACGATCCGGCCTATCGGCCCCGCGTTCGGGTGTCCCTGGTCACCGCTCGGGATGCACCGGCACACGAACGCGCCGTCGCGAGCCTCAAAGGGTGGGGACTACGGGTCAACGACGCCTTCTTCCTCGGCGGTATCGACAAAGCTGCGGTCATGAAAGCGCTCGACCCGCACATCTTCTTCGACGACCAGGTCTCTCATCTGAACGCCACGGCACCGGGCACCCCCAGCGTTCACATCCCCTTCGGAGTGGTCAATACGACCCCCCGGACAGCGGAAGGGTGAGGAACGGCCGTCGGGTCGGCAGGGCTCCCGCTCACGTGCGCCGGGGCCCGGCCGGGGCGGCGGCTTCCAGGTCGTCGATGCTGCCGGACATCACGGTGCGCACGTGCCGGGTCAGGTGCTCGGCCGGCCAGTCCCACCAGGCGAGGGCGAGGAGGCGGGCGACGTCCGCCTCGCTGTACCGGGTTCGGATCAGCCGGGCCGGGTTGCCGCCGGCGATGCCGTAGTCGGGGACGTCGTCGACGACGACGGCTCCGGCGGCGATGATCGCGCCGTGGCCGATGCGCACTCCGGGCATGACCGTGGCACCGTGGCCGAACCAGACGTCGTTCCCGACGACGGTGTCCCCGCGGCCGGGGAGGCCGGTGATGAGATCGAAGTGCTCGGCCCAGCCGCCGCCCATGATGGGGAACGGGAAGGTCGAGGGGCCGTCCATACGGTGGTTGGCACCGTTCATGAGGAACCGGACGCCGGTGCCCAGAGCGCAGAACCTCCCGATGATCAGCTTCTCCGGCCCGTAGTGGTAGAGCACGTTGCGCGTCTCGAAGGCGGTGGGCTCGTCCGGATCGTCGTAGTAGGAATACTCGCCGACCTCGATCAGCGGAGACGTCACCAGCGGCTTCAGGAGCACCACGCGCGGCTGTCCGGGCATCGGACGGAGCACCGAGGAGTCGGGCGGAACGAGATTCACGGTGGAACCACTCCAGACGGTCTGTGCGTGCGTGGACAGTACGCCCATGATCCCGGACGTGGCGTCCGGCACGTCGGCGAGTCATCATCCGGCCCCGGGCCTGCGTCCCCTGTTCGGCGGCGTCGTCGTACTTGAGGGGGACCGGACTACCCGCGGCTCGGGCGGTGTTCGCGTCGGGTGCCGAGGCGGTCTTCGTACCCCCGCGTACCAGCGGTGATCATGCGCGCATCCGGCCGTTGCCGGGGTGGCGCCCGCCCCCCGAGCGGAGGGATCGCCAGGCCGGATTCCGGCCAACTGCCCTGATTCCACGTGGTACGGGAGAGGGACCAGGGACGGCTCTTCCAGGGGATTCGCCGGTGCCCGCCGATGCAACAAGGTGGGCACACCAGCGATTTCACCGGATGAAGGAACGGCACCCGCCCATGAAACGCCTCGCACCGCTGCTCGCCACCGTCGGACTCGTCGCGACCTCCCTGCCCCTGCTGACGGCACATCAGGCAGCCGCCGCCCAGACCCCCGGCCACATGCGCCAGAAGCCGGCATGGCACCGCTGCAGCCCGGACCGGCCGGCGACGTTCGAGTGCGCGACCCTCAAGGTGCCGCTCGACTATCAGCACCCCGAGGGCCGCACGCTCGACCTCGCGATATCCCGGATCAAGAGCGAGAACCCCGCCAAGCGGCGCGGCGTCCTGCTCTTCAATCCGGGCGGTCCCGGCACCCCCGCCCTGACCCGGCCGGTCCAGCTGGACAAGAACATGCCCAAGGACGTACGGGACCAGTACGACCTCATCGGCTTCGACCCGCGCGGGGTCGGCGAGAGCAGTCCGATCACCTGCGGCGGGCTGAGCCGGGCCGAACACGGCATCGGCGGTGCGTACCGGCCCGAGACCTTCCCCTCGGACGTGGCCTGGGCGCGCGGCATCGCCGACAAGTGCCGTGAGAAGTCCGGCGACGTCATCCCGTACATCACCACCCGCAACACGGCGCGCGACCTGGACGTGATCCGCGCGGCGCTCGGCGAGCGGAAGATCTCGTACCTGAGCTACTCGTACGGGACCTACCTCGGCGCCGTGTACTCCCAGATGTTCCCGCAGCACACCGACCGCTTCGTGCTGGACAGCGGGGTGGACCCGCAGCGCGTCTGGCGCGGCATGATCCAGGTGTGGGGCACCGAGGCGGAGCCCGCCTTCGCGCGGTGGACGCGGTGGGCGGCGGAGCGCTCGGACCGGTACGGGCTCGGCACCACGCCCGAAGAGGTGTCGGCCACCTTCTGGGGCCTGGTGGCGCGTGCCGACCGGGACCCGATCGTCCACGACGGGCGGAAGTACACGGGTGACGATCTCAGGGCCGATCCTTCGCTGTTCTTCGACCCGTACGGGGCTTCGGCCGCCATCAGGTTCCTGAAGGCCTTGGCCGAGACCGGACACCCGCCGGCGGACGGCGGCGCGCCGGAGCCGGAGCGGCTGCCGGCAGCCGCCCGGACCTCCTCATGGAGCGCCTCCGGGCCGAACACCGCTGCGGCCGGCCCGGCAGCAGCCCCCGATTCCGGAGACAACGCCACGGCCGTCTACTGGTCCGTCGTGTGCGGGGACACGGACAGCTGGCCGCGTGACCCCGATCAGTACGCGCGGGACGCGGTGCGGGACAAGGCGAAGTATCCGATCTACGGGGACTTCGCGTCGAACATCAAGCCGTGCGCCTTCTGGCAGCGGCCGGTCGAGCCCGCGACGCCCATGAAGACCCGGGCCGACGTACTGACCGTACAGAACGAGTGGGACCCGACGACCCCGCTGGCCAGCGGCCAGGGCCTGCACAAGGCGCTCAAGGGCTCGCGAATGGTGCTCGCGCTGGGCGGCCGGAAGCACGGTGTGTACCTCTCCGACCCGGCGTCCTGCGCCGACGCCACGGTCGACAAGTACCTCGCCACGGGCCGGCTGCCCGCTGCGGACGTGACCTGCCAGGACACGCCGCCCTCCCCGTAGGGGTGCCGGGAGCCGGCGAGCCCGACGCCCTGTCCGTCACGGGCCGGACGGGTCCTCGTGGCCGGTCCGCCCGGGGCGCTCTCGACGCGGCCGGTCACCACCAGGTCGCCGTGCGGGGTGCGCCGCGCCAGTTCGCCGGTGCGGAAGTACCCGTCGGCGGTGAAGGAGCGTGCGTTGAGGTCCGGCGCCCTGTAGTAACCGCGCAGGGTGTACGGACCGCGGGCGAGGAGTTCGCCGGGCTGCCCGTCGGGCAGGTCCTTGCCGTCGGCGTCGACGATGCGGAGCTCGTGGTCGGGCGAGAGCGGCCTGCCCTGCGTGGTGAGCACGGTCTCGTCCGGATCGGTGGGCCGGGTGAGGGTGAGCAGCCCCTCGGCCATGCCGAAGACCTGCTGCAGGCGGCAGCCCAGTTCGGTGCCCATCCGCTCCGCGGTCGCCCGGTCCAAGGGCGCGCCGCCGACCTGCACGAGGCGCAGACTGCTCAAGTCGGCCTGGACCGTGGGGAGTACGTCGAGCCAGCGCTGGGCGGCGTCGGGCGCCAGCGACGTGAGGGTGACCCGCTCCCGTTCGATGGCCGCGAGGCATTCGGCGGGTTCCGGGTTCTCGAGCAGGACGACGGTGCCGCCGGCCGAGAGGGTACCGACGATGCCCGGGCAGCCGAAGGCGAGGTTGGACTCGGCGGGCAGCGCAGCGAGATACACGTCGGTCTCGGTGAGCGACACCAGCTCGGCGGCGGCCCGTGCCTGGTAGGCGTAGTCGTTGTGGGTGCGCGGAACGAGCCTGGGCACGGCCGCGGAGCCGCCGGAGAGCAGGAAGAACGCCACCTGGTCGGCGCTCTGCGCGAGCGCCGGCTCGGGAGCGGCGTCGATGGAGCCGAGCGGGGAGTACTGGCAGCCCGACGGGTCGGTCGTCAGACCGCCGTACGGGGACGACTCGCCCGGCGCCTCATAGGTGAACACCTGCCGCAGGAAGGGCCATCGGGCCGCGATGTCCGCTGCCATCGCCGTGTGGTCGAAGCCCTGGTACACCGAGGGAGCGACGTACCCGACGGCCTGGGTGACCCGTACGAGGTCGGGCACCTCGGAGGCCCGGTGCGAGACCGGGCAGAGCACGGGGATCACGCCGATCCGCATCAGCGCGAACACGGTGACGACGAACTCGGGCACGTTCGGCAGCTGCACGACGGCCCGCATCCCGGGCCGGAGGCCGCGCAGCCGGAATCCGGCGGCCATGCGGTCCACGCGCCGGTTCAGGTTCGCGTACGTGATGCGGGTGCCGCCGTGCACGAGCGCGGTCCGTGGTCCGTACTGCTGGGCCCAGCCGCGCAGCAGGTTGTCCAGTGTGTTGCCCCGCCAGAGCCCGGCCGCCCAGTAGCGGTCGACGAACTCCTCGGGCCAGGGCGTGCAGCCGTCGAGCAGGGTTGCCATGCGTTTCGCTTCCTTCCGGGCCGACCGGTGTCCATCGGGGCCAGGGCGGCCAGCGCCAGGGAGCCCGGGGAGCTCGGGGAGCTCGGGGGGCAACTCGACATCCTGACCTTGGAATCCAATGTTTCAGTGCGTCCGCACGCAAGGTACTTTCCTGACCATGGACGTCGCATTCCATCGGCGGAACGTCCAATTAAGGGCGCTGACCAGCAGGAACGGCTTCCACCGGGGCCCGCTCCGCACTCCTGGTTTGAAGGCCGCCAGGCCGGTCAGACGCCTAGGGCCACCCCCGTGCATCGCGGGCGGCAGCCTCCACGTCCCATCGATCGGAACAGCGCCATGGATGCCAGGGAAACCCGCCCCCACAGCTCGGAACCCCGTTCCTCACCCGCGTCAACCGGGCACCGCCTCCTCACGATCTATCTGAACGACCACCTCGCGGGCGCCAGCGGTGGCGTCTCCCTCATCCGCCGGATGGCGCGGACGCACCGCGGTACCCCGGCGGGGGTGCCCCTGGCCGCGCTGGCCGAGCAGATCGCCCAGGACCGGGAGAGCCTGCGCGAGATCATGACGGCCTTCGACGTCCCCGCGCAGTGGCACAGGGTCGTCATGGGCCGTCTGGCCGAGAAGGCGGGCAGGGCCAAGCTCAACGGCCGCCTGGTGAGCCGCTCACCCCTCAGCGACGTCCTCGAGCTGGAAGCCATGCGGCTCGGGGTGGAGGGCAAGGCATCCCTGTGGCGGTCGCTGGGGACCCTCGCCGCCACCGCCGAAGCCCCCCTCGACCCGGCCGTCGTCGCCCGGCTCCTGGACCGAGCCCAGCGCCAGGCGGCCGTCCTGGAGGAACTGCGGCTGGAGGCCGCGGGCCGGGCCTTCACCGCCGCTGCCGAAGGCTCCGTCCCGGCCGGCCGGGGCCGCGCCGACGGCACGCCACGCCACCGGCTGTCGCGAAGGGCGGGGTGGGCGTCATGAGAGTCGTCGTCACGGGCGCCAGCGGCAACGCGGGCACCAGCGTGGTCGAGGCCCTGGCGGCCGACCCTACGGTCACCGACGTGCTCGGTGTCTCCCGTCGCCGGCCCGGCCTGAGCATCCCGGGCGTGCGGTGGATCGAAGCCGACGTCGAACCGGGCCGCGGCGACCTGACCGAGGTCTTCGCGGGCGCCGACGCGGTCGTCCACCTCGCGTGGAAGTTCCAGCCCACCCACGACCCCGTCGCCACATGGCGGACCAACGTCCTGGGAAGCATCAACGTCTTCGAGTCGTGTGCACGGGCCGGTGTGCACGCTCTGGTGCACGCCTCGTCGGTCGGCGCGTACTCGCCCGGCCCGGAGGACGGGCGTCCGGTCGACGAGTCCTGGCCCACCCACGGCTGGCCGGGCGCTGCCTACACCCGGGAGAAGGCCTATCTGGAGCGGTACCTCGACGCCTTCCAACTCGCCCACCCCGAACTGCGGGTGGTGCGGATGCGGCCGGCGTTCCTGTTCAAGAAGGAGTCGGCGAGCGAGCAGGGCAGGATCTTCGGCGGGCGGTTCCTGCCGTGGCGCCTGATCCGGCCGGGCCTGCTGCCCGCGCTGCCCGCCGTGTCCGGCCTGCGCTTCCAGGCCCTGCACACCGACGACGCCGCCGAGGCGTACCGGGCGGCCGTCGTCCGCCCCGTCCGCGGCCCGTTCAACCTGGTGGCCGATCCCGTACTGAGCACGGCCGCCGTGGCGGGCCTCCTGCGCGCCCGTACGCTGCCGCTCCCGGCCGGCGCAGCCCGAGCCGCGCTCTCCGCGGCCTGGCGGGTGCACCTCGTACCGGCCGATCCCGGCCTGCTGGACGCCGTGCTGCGACTCCCCCTGCTCGACGCCGGCCGGGCCCGCGACGAGCTGGGATGGACGCCGTCGACCACCGCCACCGAGGCCGTCGCGGCATTCCTCGAAGGCCTCCACCAGGGAACCGGCCTCGACACCCCACCCCTGACCCCCGCAGCGGCGGGTGCAGGACGCCATCGGCACGCGTGAAAGGACTGACCATGAGCGAGGAAAGCATGCCTCCCGAGCGGGTTCGGGAGATGCGTGACAAGGCCCAAGAACTGGAGCAGGCGGCGCAGCACGCCACGGATCCCGTGGAACGACAGCGGCTGAGGGACAGGGCCATGCGCATCCGCGAGAAGAGCGAGCAGGTGTACGGGAGGGGCAGCGGAACCATGGACCCGATGTAGCCACGCGGCGCCCAGGCGGCGTCAGGAGCTGTCAGGGCGTGTCTCCGGGAACGATGTCCTCGCGGATGGCGGCGAGCGCGAACGCGTGGCCGGCCGGGTCGGCGTAGCGGCGCAGGGTGGTCCGGCTGCCCGGCAGGCTGCCGTCGTCCTCCGCGGCCACCGGGCGGGCTCCGAGGGTCACGGCCTCGCGCTCGGCCTCGTCGAGGGACTTCTCGTCCACGAGGATGCACAGATGGGCCTGTTGGGAGCCCTCCGGGAGCGGCCAGCTCGGTGGGGCGTGGTCCGGGTCGCGGCGGACTCCGAGGACGAGGCCGCCGCGGCCGGTGACGAGCAGGAGTTCCCCGTCGCCCGGTGCCGGCCCTGCCGTGGCACCGAGCAGCTCGGCGTAGAACCGTGCCAGCAGCTCGGGCTCGGCACTGTCCAGGACGAGAACGGTTGTCTTGGGTACGGTCATGCACCCCGTTTGCCCTGTGTCGGCGTCCGTACGCGGCGCGTGTCCGCAAGCGGGGCCGGACGGGGTGGACCGGCCCCCGCACCCGGCCCCCGCGCTCGCTCTCAGGAACGGATGCGGAGTCCGATCTCCTTCTCCTGATCGCCCGATACGGCTCCCATGTCCTCGACGGTGAATTGTCCGGCGAGCGCGGCCTGCACCCGCTCCACCGCGCGGGGGCCTCCCTGGAGGGTGACGCTGACCGGGTCCTTCAGCCGAACGGGCGTTGGCTTCCGCTCCGCCGGCTTCGCGGCGTCGAGGGTCGCGCTCCACACGGTCGCGGCCCGTCCGCCTTCCGCCGCGCTGCCCGCCCGGGCCTCTGCGGGGAAGGAACGCTCGAGCAGGTCGAGGACGGCGCGCGCGTCCTCCGCAGAGCAGTCGCCGACCGCCACCACCACTTCGGCCACCGGGCTGTCCTTGTCCTGGCTGTCCATCAGGGGCTACCTCTCTCGTGCACATGGACCCGGCCGCACCACGCCTCGACCGGGCCCTGCCGCGTGCGTCGGGGCCGACCCCGCGGAACAGGCAGGTCCACGCTCACACACGGAGTCGGACCCCGCATCATTTGCCGCACGGAGGGTGTGGAGCCCTCCCCTGCCCCGGGCCGGAACAGGATGCGGCCCCCGACGCCGAGGCGCCGGGGGCCGCATCCCTGGTCCGCCGGTGAGCCCGTGGGGACTCGCCGGGGCGGCGTCAGGCCCTGTCGCGCTTGTCGCGCAGGGAATCCTGGATGCCGCGGGCGCGCTTCTCGGTTTCGCTCAGGGCTTCCTTCGCCTTGCCCTTGGCCTGGTCCGTCTTGCCCTCGGCCTTCATCCGGTCGTTGCCGGTGACCTTGCCGACGGTTTCCTTGGCCTTGCCCTTGGCCTGGTCCATCTTGCCCTTGTCAGCCATGGTGAACTCCTTGGTTCGTGGGAATCCCGTACGGGGACAAACTAGATGAAACCGGACTGCCGCGCGCGACGGGGCCGGCGATGGTCCCGCATACGCGGGACGGGCCGGCCCGGGGCGCCGAGCCTTATCCGGCCCTCCTTTTCGAGCCTTCGCTTCTGGGCCATGCGCGTGAGCCACCAGCGTCGAGCCGACGGTCAGCGGCCGAGGGCCCGCTTGAGTTCCGCCTTGTCCATCTTCGAACGGCCTTCGATGCCCCGATGCTTCGCCTCGTTGTAGAGCTGCTCCTTCGTCGGGCCCTGGGAGCCGGTGTGAGAGCGCTGTCCACCACGCTTCGACGACGACATGTCCTGCGTGGAGGACCGGCTCGCGGTCTTCGACTCCCCGGAGCGGGCGCGTTCCTTGTTGACGGTACGTGCGGCGATCTCCTTCGCACGCTTCGTGCTCTCGCCGCGCTGCTCGGCACTCTCCTTGATGTGCTCGTACTGACGTTCACGCTTGGGACTGGAACCGCGAGGCATGGTGGCTCCTCCTCCAATCGGCTCGGATGCGGAACCTGTTCACGGATCCGCCGGATCCGTAGGGCGCCTGCCCGGCGAGGACGACGCCATTCACCCGCCGGCCGAGTGACCGCCGCCGCCTCGTCCGGCGTGTGGAGCCACCGCCTTCGGGCTTCCGGACGAGGATGGGCCGGTTCCCCTCTCCGGTCGGCAAGGGTCAGGACAGTGCCCGATCGGCGCCGATGCCCGTACACCGCGACCGAGGAGACGGCGATGGACGCGATCGTGCTGCTGCGCGGAGACCGCAAGACGGTCGGGAAACTGTTCGCGGGACCCCGCGGGCCGGCGGTGGCGGTCGCGGCGGCCGTCGACCTGGCGGGACTGCTGAGCGGGTGCGGAGCCTCTCCGGCCAGGCTGGAGGGCGCACGGCAGGCCGGACAGGCCTTCGAGGAATCCCTCACCGCAGCGGACTACTCCCGGGCCTGCGCACTGCTGGCGCCGCAGACCAGGCGGCAGCTGGAACAGGACGAAGGCAAGCCGTGCGGCCCGGCGCTGCGCGGCCAGGAGCTGCCGTCAGCCGGCGAGGTGCGGGGCACGCAGGTGTACGGGCGGCAGGCCATGCTGCGCCTGCAGGGCGACACGCTGTTCCTGTCGCAGTTCGACGACGGCTGGAAGGTGGTCGCGGCCGACTGCACACCGCAGCGCCAAGACGACCCGTACCGGTGTTCGCTGAAGGGAGGCTGACGTGCGTGTGCTGTTCTGCGCCTGCCTGGTGACGGTGTTGGGCGGGCTCGGCTACTTCATCGCGATCGGGGCGATGCACCGGTGAGCGCCGAACGGGAGAACCGGCCGGGTGGTTTCTGGCGGGACAACAGCCTCACCCTCGCCTTCGGGGGCGCGTTCCTGCTCGTGCTGGCCGGCCAGGCAGTCGCCGGGCATGCCGGATTCAACGAAGACCTCGCCGTCGACGGGCTGCAGCAGCTGACGATCGGCGAGTACCTGATGTCATCGGACTTCGCCGTCGACGTCTCCGAGAACTGGCAGTCGGAGTTCCTGCAGTTCTTCCTCTACATCTTCGGGACCGTCTGGCTCCTCCAGCGCGGTTCCCCGGAATCCAAGAAGCTCCACAAAGCAGGACCGGAAAGCGACCGCGAGCAACACGTCGGCGATCACGCCACAGCCGATTCGCCCCGCTGGGCCGGAAGCAAGGGCTGGCGCCAGAAGCTGTATTCACGGTCCCTCGGCATCGTGATGGCCACGCTGTTCTTCCTGTCCTGGCTCGCGCAGTCGATCGCCGGGACGGCGGCCTACGACGAGCAGCAGCTGCGTCGACTCCAGGCCCCCATCTCCTGGGGTGCCTATCTGGCCTCCGCCGACTTCTGGAACCGGTCCTTGCAGAACTGGCAGTCCGAGCTCCTGGCCGTGGCCGCCATGGCCATCCTGTCCGTCTATCTCCGCCAGCGCGGTTCCCCGGAATCCAAGCCCGTCGGCGCCCCGCACACCTCCACGGGGGTGGAGGGCTGAAGCTGCCGCCCGGGCGGGGATGGCGCCCGGGCGGGCAGAAGCCGGATGCCCCGCTCACCGGCGCGCCAACGCCGACCGTCCTGTGTGATGGCTACCGTGATGCGGAAGATCGGGAAGGAACACGGGTGAAGGTGAACAGACCAGCCGACGAACCCGTCCGGGGTCGAGTTGCCGATCCCCGGTTCCGGCCATGAGAGAAACGAGGCCCGTGTGAACAGCCCGGCCGGCCTTTCGGAAGGCTGCCTTGATGCCCTCCAGCGTCTGAAGGAGACGCGGGAGACCAACACCGTGATCCTCCGCGGCACGCCGGGTGGGCTGGTTGCGGAGGTCGAGGGCAACCTGACCCACGATGAGCTGCTCCAGGCGCTGCCCGTCGACGAGCCGCGCCTGGTCGTCCACGAGCTGTCGTTCGCCAGCCCGGAAGGCATGCGCAGGAACGAGCGCGTACTGATCCTGTGGGTGCCCTCGGCGGCGAGTGAGCAGGACGAAGCGGCCTACACGCCCGGCTACACGTCGCTGGCGGAGTTCCTCGCCGACGTCCACGTCCACCTCACAGCCAGGCGGACGGACCAGCTGGCGTACCAGAGGCTCGTCGCCCTGGCCGGCTGAGCGCGCCCCGGCTGCCGCCGCACCGGCCGCCCGGACGGGCGGGCGGCCGGACGCGGGGAGCCGGGCAGCCGGGGGGCCGGGGTCAGACCTGTCCGCGCCATTCCCCGGCGGCCGTACCCCGGTCTTCGATGAAGTGCTTGAACCGCTTCAGGTCTCCCTTGACCTGGCGGTCGACGAAGCCGAATTTGTCGCCGATGTTCTCGGCCATCCCGTCCGGATCGAAGTCCATCATCAACGTGATCTGGGTATGCGAGGGGTCGATGGGTCGGAAGGTGACCAGTCCCGACTGCTCGGTCTCACCACCGACCGTGACCCAGGCGACCTTGGTGTCCGGGATCTGTTCGGTGATCTCCGCGTCGAACTCCCGCTCCACACCGGCGATCTTCGTCACCCAGTGCGTGAGGGTGTCCGAACGCTGCTCGATCCTCTCGACCCCCTCCATGAACTGGGGGAACGACTCGAACTGCGTCCACTGCTCATACGCTGCCCGGACGGGAACGTCGACCTCGATCGACTCCTTGACCTGCGACATGATGCGCCTCCTCGGTCTGGCGGATCGTGATGCGGGAACCTGTGCCTCGGGCCTGTCCGGCTCCCGCGGGGGCACCGCATCCGTGCCCGCTCGCCCCCCGCCTGCCCCGGCGTTTTCGAGGTGATTCCCCGAACGAGCCCACTTCCCGTGCCAACCGGCCCCCGGGGGGGGCGGTCTCCGCGTGATGCGGACGCTGCGCGAGTCAGCGGAAGACGGCCATCGCCTGGACCTCGAGGACCCCCTCCTCCGGGTTCCATTCCTGGACCTTGCCCAGACAGCGGGCCAGGAAGGTGCCCCGGGGGACCTGGTTGCGCAGGCCCTCCGTGGCGCAGGAGATCCGAACCCGGGGGGCCCGGGAGGGGTCGGCAGGATCCCCGTACGGAGCGAGGAACACGGTGGAGCCGCCCCGCTCCGGGCCGCCGTCGCCGGTGGCGCGGAACCGGCCCCGGATCAGTACGAACCCCTCGATGTCGCGCAGCCGGACGGCGCCCTGCGCGCCGGAGGCCGTCCGCAGCAGCGCGGGGCTGCGGACGACAGACCCGCTCGGGAGGTCGACGTGCACGATGATGCGCTTCTCCTCCAGCACCTTCATGATCAGCCCGATCACCGAGATCGGCTCCGCGACCTCCAGATAGCGGCTGACGATCTCGGTGTTCTCCTTGCGTCCGCCGTCCGCTCCGACGCCGAAGACCTTCGCGCGGACGGTGCCGTCCTTGCTGTCACTGGTGCGCTGTTCGACCTCCTTGCGCAGGGCGGCCGTGTACCCGCCCATCTGATAGTGGTCCATGACCGTCTTGTCGTGCAGGTAGAAGCAGATGCCGTCCGTGAGGTCCTGGGTGGCGGCCCGCCGGGCGCGGACCAGCCGCAGCAGCCCCACCGTCAGGAGCGCCGCGAGGCCCGCCCCGGTGACCGCCCACAGCAGCATCCAGGGCCACCACACGGCCCACCACGCTTCACTCGTGACACCCACGGATCTCCTTGAAGGCATTGAGAAGGGACTGCCCGGTGGCATCGGCCATGTGCCCGCCGGTGGCCCTGGCGGCCCGGTCGAGCTCCCGCGGATCGGCCTCGCCGTACCGGACGGTGTACGTCCGGACCGCCCGGGCGGCCGCCGGCAGGGCCGCGTATCGGGCGAGGAAGTCGTCGAGGCTCATCCCGGCGTTGTTCTCGCCGTCCGTCATGAGCACCAGGGAGACGCGCTGCGCGGGGTCCTCGGCCACCGCGTCGGCCGCCGCCCGGTAGCCGTGGTCGAGGGCCGACCACACCGCGGTGCCCGCGTCGAAGGTGTCGGCGGCGACGATGTCGCGCAGCCGCTCCAGGTCGGGTGCCCCCGTGTACGTCACGGTCCGCTCGTCCAGGACGCGGCCGCCGAAGCGCACCACCGTGAGGGTCTCGCCCTGGTGGAACCGGGCGAACTTGCCGGAACGCGAGCCGTCGGCGCCGCTGAGCCCGTCCATCGTGGCGCGGAGGTTCGCGATCCGCTCGCCCCGCATGGACGTGGAGAAGTCGAGCAGGAAGATCACCCGCACCGGGCGGGCGCTCCGCGCGTCGGCGTAGTCGGCCAGCAGCCGGTCGACGACCGCCTGACTGTCCGGGAAGTACAGGGCGTTGCCGAGCGGGGCGCGCAGACCGGGCAGGCGGGTGAGGCCGGGGTCGACCGGCCGGCGCAGCGTGCGTTCCATGATCTTCCGCTGGACCGGCTCGCTCCGGAGCCAGGCCGTCAGGCGGTCGTACGCGGCCCTCTTGGCCGGGTCGAGCAGCATCAGCGGATAGTCGGACAGCACGATGCCGTCCTTCGGGTAGACGATCTCCAGGGGAGTGCGCAGGGTGCCCGCGCGGTTGAGGGAGAGCAGTTCGGACTCGTACGTGATCAGCGCGTCGAGGCCGTCCTGGTGGCGTGCGTACGCGTCGGTGAGGCGGCCGGAGGAATCCTCGGTCACCGCGTGCCCGGTGAAGAAGCCGCGCAGGCGGTCGCAGGAGACGTCCTCGGGGCGCAGTGCGCCGCCGGTACCCGCGGCGGCGGTCGCGACGCCGACCAGCGCGGCGAGCCCGCTGTTCGAACTGCGCGGGTCGGCCATGGCGTACTTCAGCGTGCCGGCCGCCGAGGCGTCCGCCAGGTCCGCCCACGACAGCTGCCCGTCGACGGTCGCCTTCCGCAGCCGCTGGGCCACCTCGGGCTTCAGGCCGACGACGACGGGCGAGCGCATGGTGCTCGTCGACAGCGGACCGTCCGTCTGCCGTCCTGCCTCCTTCAGGAGGAGCTGGAAGGGGCGGGACGAGGAGAGCCAGGCGAGGTCGTGCCGGTAGTGGCCGGTGGCCAGGGAGGCGGCGGCCTCGACGGTGCCCTGGTACTCCATCGTCAGCGTGATGCCGGTCTCGCGGCGCAGATCGTCGAACAGGGGCTGCATGTCGGTGAGTTCCGAGCTGGCGAGCACCCGCAGCGTGACCGGCTCACCCCGGTCCCCGGTGCAGGCGGTGAGCGTGGCCAGCACGCACAGGCACAGGACGATGAGCGCGGTCGGCGTCCGGCGGCGGCGCCGTCCGGGCGTGCCACGGGCCGTCACGGCGCCCCGTCAGGGAGCTGGGCGGGCGGGCAGTCGCCGACGATGGAGATCATCTGCTCCAGATAGCGGATCCGGGGCATGGGTGAGCGGGTGTTGTCACTCCGCAGGGCCGGCACGGGGATGCTCCGCTCGGTCAGGAACTGCGACAGCTGGTCGCCGGCGACCTGGCCGGCCGGGTCCAGGATCCGGAAGCCCAGCTCCATCGCACGCCGGCGCAACTGCGGGTCGGTGGCCATGAGTTCACCGAGCCGCTCGCCCCTGGCGTTCAGCGAGATGAACTGGGGCTGGGTGACGAACTGGCTGGAGGGATACAGCAGCACCCGCTCTCGGTCGAGCCGCTCCGATTCGGCGCGGTACCGGACCTGGTAGCTGAGGTACTGGTGCTCGTACGCCACGACCACCGGGGCGATCCCCTTGCCCTCCGGCGAGATGTACGTCCTGAACACGTCGGCGGCAGGCAAGCCCTGCTCCATGAGGTGTTTGACGGACTGCGCGCGGCCGCTCGCCTCCTGATCGCTGGAGGGCACCTCGGGACCGTCACCGCGCCAGGTGAAGGAGACCAGCGCGAGATAGGTCCCGGCCGAGTTGGAGCCGCACACGTCGGGGCTCTGGGCGACGATCCGGTTGGCGTTGGAGATCCCGTGCCGCTGGATGCCGAGATCGTTCCAGCGCTTTCCCTGGTCGATGCCGTCGAGGAACTTCTGCATGTCCAGCGAGTAGTAGAGCGGCCGGTCCGCGCCCTCCGCGGGCAGCGGGGTGGCGATCCCCGCGTCGTACAGCGTCTCGGCGTACTCCCGGTACGTCGCGAGCACGATGGGGCTCACGAACGGACGGTGCACCTTGGCGTACTGCCCGGCCGCAGCGCGCACGCCGGTGATCAGATCACCGGCGGGCTGGCCCGAGGGGAAGACGAAGTCGAAGGCGCCGAGGTCCCGCAGGGCGACCTCGCGCGAGCCCGAGCTGGTGATGTGCACCTTGACGCGGTGCTTCAGCAGGATCCGCTGGACCTCCTCGTCCTCGAAGAAGTCCCGCTTGGAGGCCATCTTGCCCTCGAGGACGACGACGCTCTCGAAGGGCAAGAGCAGATTGCCCGACACGGCCAGCGTGGCGAGCCCCGTCAGTACGGTGGCCAGCACGGGCAGGAAGAACAGCAACACGCTGCGCCGCGACCACGAGCCGGACGACCGGCGCCGGACGGCCAGCCGAGGCTCCTCGATGAACGGTTCCTCCCCTGAGACTCTCTCCCCGACAGCCACCCATGCCCCCCAGCACGCCCGTGGTCACCCTCAAGCAGGAGCATTTCCCGCCCGGTTGACCATTCACGCACGGATCGGCGAATCCCGCGTGAACAACTGCGTTGAAAGTGAGGAGAGTTGACCCTCTCGGTCTGGCCCGCTACCAGGGCGGTTCGGATCACGCCGTGCCCGGCCTGCCGGGTGCTGCGGTGGTCGGGGCGCACATACCCCGGGGGGCAACTGTGTGGACGCGGGCCATGTGCGGGTGGGCCGGGGCCGAGGTGGCGGGCATGAGCCGGCAAGCCTCCCAAGGCGTCTTAGACACCATCTCATTTGGCGAATCTGCGGTAGCAGATGAGGGTGCAGGCGATGCTAGTGAAGGCGAGGAAGTGTTCGGCTTTGCGTTCATAGCGGCGGTGGAGGCGGCGGCAGCCGGCGAGCCAGGCCATGGTCCGTTCTATGGTCCAGCGGTGGCGGCCCAGCCGCTGCGAGGACTCGATTCCTCTGCGGGCGATGCGGTGCTTGATGCCGCGCTGACGTAACCATTTCCGCAGGTGGGCGTAGTCGTATCCCTTGTCTGCATGGAGCTTGGCGGGCTTGCGCCGACGGCGTCCGCGGCGTGAACGGATGGGCGGGATGCCGCGTACGAGGGGTTCGAGTGCCTGACTGTCGTGCAGATTCGCCCCCGAGATTCCGACGGACAGGGGCAGACCCGTTCGCTCTGTGATCAAGTGGATCTTCGATCCGAACTTGCCCCGGTCGACAGGATTCGGACCTGTCAGGTCCCCCTTTTCAGGGCCCGCATGTTCACCGAGTCGATCGCGCAGCGTGACCAGTCCAGCTCGCCGCGGGCGCCGAGCTCGTCGAGGACCAGGCGGTGGAGCTTGGCCCACACCCTGGCCTTCGTCCACTCGGAGAAGCGTCGGTGGGCTGTCGCCCCCGACGGCCCGAACGATGCCGCGGGCAGCTGCTGCCAGGTACAACCCGAGGTGGCAACGAAGACGATCGCGGCCAGTACTTCACGGTCACCATGCCGACGTCGGCCACCGCCTTGAGGCCGCGATGGCGCCTCCGGCACCACCCGTTGGAACAGCTCCCACAACTCATCCGGCACCAGCCGCTCAACAATCCTCGCCACGACCGACAGCCTACCCAACCATCCAAATGAGATGGCTTCTTAGCCGATGCGCACGTGCACTGGTCGCCAGGCGCCCACGTACCGGCAGGGACGGCCGGCGATCGTACGGACGCCGAACGGGCAGAATCTACCCTTCACCAGGATGGCCGCCCGAGCCGAGTCCTCCCTCGACAGGGCCGCCGCGGCTGACGGGTTCTGCGAGTCATTGCGGCGCAGGCCTCGTACACCCGGGACTTTCCACTTGCCGTTACGTTCTCAGAGTGCTCCATACGCCGCTGGTCGCTGATCAGGGTCTCCGCCTCGGCCTGTGACGGTAAGGAGCGGGCCGGTTCATGTTCGCTTTCAACTATTGCGATTCCCAGCCGAATCCTGATGCAGGCCGCCGCTCCCCTCACTCTTTCGGTAGCAGACGGCGACACACGATGACGGAAGGATGGTGCGGACGGTACAGACCCCGCCACCTGGGAACGCCGCATGACGCCGAACAGACCTTCGCCGACCACCGTACGACTCGGACCCGGACAGCGCCGCGTAAGACTTCGAAGCAGAATGGGAGCGGGCCTTGCACGCTGAACGTACCTTCCGTGACGGAAAGGTGGAGCTCGCGGGGCCGGATTCAGCCGAGACGATCTCGGCCGGGAAGGCCGACGGGGGCCGGAACGGCGAATACAGCGGAGACGACAAGGCCGCCACCGAGACGCTGCTCCGCAATCCCCAGCACGCCTGTCCGGATGCAGAGAGGGGCTAGTTAAATGGCATTGCGATCATCACTGCTTTCCCGGCTTCGGCGACCCTCAACTCCTTGGCCGAGTCTCGAACCGGCCGGCTATGACGTATTCATCTCGTACAGCCGAAAGGCAGACGCCGCCCTTGCCTCCGCATTGCGCGACGGCCTTCATTCCTTCGCGCGCCCCTGGTATCGACTGCGAGCCCTAAGGGTATTCCGGGACGAGGCAAGCCTCGCGGCGAGTCCGGAGATGTGGCCGTCTCTCGAGCGTGCACTAAGAACATCCATATTCTTCATTCTCTTGATGTCACCGGAAACGAAAGAATCGAAATGGATTGATAAGGAAATTGCCTGTTGGCTGGAGCATGACCCATCGGGTCGCAACCTGTTCCTCGTGCTCACGGATGGAGAAATTGAATGGGACGACGAGGCTTGCGTCTTCAAATGGGTAGTCAGGGACCCCGGCCAAGACGGGGAGAAAACCATCGCCCTTCCCCCGAAACTCCACGGCGTATTTAGCCATGAGCCGGCATATATCAACCTTGGCTGGGCGAGAGATGATGATCAACTCGATCTCCGAAATGCGGAGTTCCGCGTCCGTGTTGCCCAACTCGCGGCACCAATCCATGGTCGGCAAGTTGACGAGCTAGAAGGCGAGGACGTACGGCAGCACCGGCAGAGAAACCGGGTGATCCGTGGCGTGTTCGCTGTGCTCACAGCTCTGACGCTCATCGCAAGTGGATCGGCAATCCTCGCGTTCAAGGAGCGACAACTGGCCCTGAAACGACTCGCCGTTGCCAATTCGCGACAGCTAGCGGCGACCGCCGAGTTGAGGAGCCAGAGTGACTTACAGACAGCGATGTTACTCAGCGCAGCTTCTTTCAAGATCAGCGACACCGACGAGGCCAGGTCCAACCTTTTGCGGCAGCTTCAGCGCAGCCAACGCGTGGAGCGCTTCTTGACCGGGCCGGGCCAGGGGGTGACCAACTTGGCACTAAGCCCCGACGGACGCACCATCGCCTCGACAGGCGGAGAGGGCGGCCAACTCCTCCTGCGAGATCTGGTCTCTAGCAGGGCGTCCCCTCCTCGCGCATTACACGGCAGCCGTACCGCCTATTCCTCGGTGTTCAGCCCTGACGGGAGAAGTCTCGCGGTTGTGGAGATTGACAGGGTCGTCCTGTGGGATTTGACCTCAGGAGCACCCGGAGCCACATTCGGCGGCCGTACGGAAACCGGAACTCCCGCTTTCAGCCCGGACGGTCGCATTCTCGCCCTCCCCGGCATCGACGAGACGACTCACTCCTACCCCTCCGGTAAGTGCACCCTCTGGGATATCGCCACTCACAAGAAGCTCGCGACCTTGGTCGGCGATGCAGGGGGAACCACCTGCCTATTCAGCCCGGACGGGCTGACCCTAGCGATGGGTTTGTCACTCTGGGACGTCAGCACGCGCACCTTACTGGGCAGCCTGACCGGCGGCCATACCCGCGGGGTGTTTGACCTTGCCTTTAGCCCCGACGGACGGATGATCGCCACCGGGGCCATGATGCCAAGCTCATCCTCTGGGACGTCTCCAAACGCACTCCCCTGGCCACCTGGGAACGTCAGGGCGATGTCAACGCCGTTGCGTTCAGTCGCGATGGGCAAATCCTGGCCGCGGGCGACAATAGCGCCGGAATCAGCCTTTACGATGTCGCCAAGCGGGCCCAATTCGACAGCCTGACTGGTGGCCACACCAGTGCGGTTCTCGATATCGCGTTCAGTCCTGACGGGCGGAGGTTGATTTCTTCGGGAAATGACGGAAGAATCATCGTGTGGTACGTAACTTCGCAGAGCCCACTAATTGTAGCAACAGCATCCGGCGCAGGAAATACATATAGCGGCAGTCCCGCATTCAGTCCGGACGGTAAAATTCTGGCAATCCCCACCCATAGAGGGGTCCTTCTTTGGGACATTCCCCGGCGAGCTCGACTGATCGATCTGCCAGGCTCCGGAGGGCATCCTGCCTTCAGCCCTGACGGCAACACGCTCGCCACCATCGCGGGCACAAACGTTTTCCTCTGGGATGTCCATCGTGGCGCCAAACTGGCGACCCTGCCTGGTGCTTCACTCTCTGATCCCATGAGCACGGGGGCTGTCTTCAGCCCGGATGGCCGCACTCTAGCCACTGCAGCCAACCGTGCTGTGATCTTGTGGGATGTAGCCCAGCGCACCCGGCGTGCCACGCTCGTCCCTAAGGAGTACGTCCATTATGAGGTTCATGGCCTCGCGTTCAGCCCAGATAGTCGCGTCCTGGCTGTGGGAGGTTACGGATACCAGAAGATCATCCTCTGGAACGTCGCGACCAGAACTCAGGCCGGCACATTCTCGAGTGCAAGCAGCGGCCCTGTCTACCGGCTGAGCTTCAGCCCCAAAGGGGACATCCTGGCCTGGAGCGCCGTGGAGAGCGCAAACACCGCCATCGGCGGGGACTTCGGCATCGTCCTCTGGGATCTCACCGAGAACGCGAGGCGCACTACCTTCACTGTGCATACCTCGCCCGGTACAGCTGTCGCCTTCAGCCCGGATGGCCGCATGCTCGCGTCGGATGGCGGAGGCGTCAGCCTCTGGTTAATCGCTCAAAGCGAGCGAATGGCGACTTTGTCGCTCCCTCAGGACTCGGCCACGGCCTTTCTTCGTGGCCCGGTCTTCAGCGCCGACGGCCGTCTGTTGGCAACGACCGGATCCAAAAATAGCGTCGTGCTGTGGGACGTCGACCCCAAGTCGTGGGTTCGACGTCTGTGTGCGAAAGCAGCTCGAGATCTCACGCCTCAGGAGTGGGGGTCCGTTATGACTGGCCAGCCGTACCAATCGGTTTGCGCTCCCTGAGCTGGTCCAGCGGCGTCGCCATCGAAGTAGCTTGGGAGCTTCGAGTATCTGAGTGTTCATTTCAGTCCGTCGTGGGTACCGCTTCAAGCAGATGGGGAACGCCACAGGCACTTGCGAGCAGGTCAGCGTAGGACGTCAGGAGGCGTCGCGTGTCATTTAGGGCTCCGCGGAGTTCGTCGGCCTCCGGCCAAGCTTGTTCGTGGTCGCGTCGAGAGCGATCGCTAGGCCGCTGTTCTTCCCAGTTCTCAAGTGCGGGGTGCCAACGGGCGAGCAGGGGGCGGACGCCGAAGTTCAACATCGCAACCGCCAAGTAACCAAAGTTGTACTGGCCGTCGCGTTTGGGCTCCGCGACCTCCGGGCCATGCTGCCGCAGTACAGCGCGGGTGGTGGAGAACAGGGAATACAGGCTACTAAGCGCCTCCCGCAACAGCCCCTCCTCGGCTGGCAGCGGCACTACCGCAACCCGCGTGACCAGCTCCACATAGAGTTCCCAGGCCGCCCGCCGCTCCGCAGCGTTCGGCTCCCAAGTACCTGAGATTTCGAGGAAATGCAGGTTCAACTTGACGTCTACGCTCTTCGGTGCCCGTACCATTCCCGTCCCTTCCAGCAGCCATCCGAAGCCACCAATCGCTCTAGATTACATACAACATCGCTTATCAGAGGGCGGTTCGTGAGTATTTGAGTGTTTCTGTCGTCTGCCTGATGGTGTGAGCGTGTGTGGAATCCGGTGGTCCGCGGCGGGTGGTCTGTTGGGGTGGCGGGGCGAGTGAGCGGAAGCAGGCCGTGGACGTGCTGGGCCTGGTCATCGCCGTCACCGTCCTGGAAGCGAGCACGCACGACAACGCCGCAGGCATCGCCCTGCTCGACCAGGGGTTCAAGAACCAGGTCCCCGCCGACGGCACCCTCTTGGGCATCGACGTCGAGACCGTCGAACGCAACCCGCAGGACAAGGGGTTCGTGCCGCAGCCCAAGCGGTGGAGAGTCGACCAGACCTACGGGATCCTGATACTGCACCGGCGCCCGGTCCGCGACTACGAGCACCGCCCGGCCTCCTCCGCGTCCCGCGTCTACTGGGCGATGATCCAGGTCATGGCCCGCCGGCCCACCGACGTGAACACTCCCACCTGGCGCGACCCTCAGGCGGTGACCGCGTGTACATTCAGCCCCTGATCGACGCGCTCGGCATCCAGGAAGACGCCGCCTGGGTCCTGGCCGACGACCTCCGCCCCCAGATCGCCGAACTGCAGGCCCGGCTGCGGGAAGCCGAGACCCACCTCGAACACCTGACGAGCCTCACCCGAAAATGGACATCAACTCACGAACCACCAGCTCCGTTCCTGTGCGGTGTTCGTGGCTTGGGTCTTGGGCCGTGTCGTCTGATCTGTAACCTCGACGCCTTTCGCCCGCGACGTGGTGGTTCCGCCGGGATTCCGGCCCGCTCATGTCAGGGATCTTCGCAGGCTGCCGCCGTCTTCACGGTTCCGACGTAGGCGTCCCGTTCACTGCGAGTGAGGCTGCGTCCGGCCAGGGCGCGGGATTGCCGCATCCACCGGTTCCGATCCATGTCCCAGGTGACGAGAGCGTCGCCCATCGCCGAGACGAGCAGCGGCCGGTCCGGGCTGAACTCGATTTTCGGCGCAAAAAAGGGTCGGTCCTTCGCGGGCCTTGTGTACCCGGCAGTCGGCAGCACCCCGAGCATCCAGCCTGAGGACGCATCCCAGGACCGCAGTTTCTGGCCGGTCACTCCGACGACAAGTCCGCCGTCCGCCGATACCGCGAGGTCACCGACCGGCTCGGGCGATGACAAGGGCGCTCCGACAATGCGCCCAGACGAGGGGCGCAGGCGGTGGACCTGGTCGCCGACCGCGACAGCCGCGAGGTCGCCGCCCAGCGCGACGCCAATCCCGGTCACCTGACCCTTGACCGGGAGGTCACGGCGCTTGCCCGAGACAACGTTCCAGATCGCCGCGCCGTGGTCCCCGCCGACGAGTAGCTCGTCGAGTGACAGGAAGACGACGTGGGTCGCCGAATCGCCGACCGGGCTCCCCCTGAGGCTGAGCGGGCGCAGCCGCTGCGAGTTGACGGTGTCCCACAAGGTCACCTGGCCGCTTTCCCCTCCAGCCAGCACGGTTCCGTCATGGCTGAGAGCCAGTGAGAGTGGTGCAAAGTTGCGAGGCCGCAGTGACCGGGACTTGGTGCCGGTTGTCAGGTCCACGGTCCACACACCGCGTTCGTCTGCGGCTGCCGCAACTCGGCCGTCGGCGCTTACCGCAACCCGGTCCACCGTCAGGCCGGTGGGGCTGCCGTAGGTGTCCCGCACCACCATGGATCCGGCGGACAGGTGGCGCAGGCCCTGCGGGCCATTGACGATGACCCGCGCTGTCGAGGCGAGGCTCACCTCGGACACCGACGGCAAGGGGTACACCGTGGCGAGGGGGTCCACCCCGGACAGATCCCACAGCACGACGCCGTCATTGCCAATGCTGACCGTCAGCAAGTCCGGGAAGACGTGGACGTAGCTCGTCGAGTCGGCCCGGCTGCGTCCGGGATGCAGGGTCAGCGGCTTCTGCACATCGTGTCCGGTCGCGGGGTCGACCACCTGAAGTCCGCCGTCTCCTGCGGTCAAGAGCATCTTGGAGTCGGCGGTCCAGGCAGCGGTGTAGAGGTTCAGCGCGCCGGAGGTGGACACAGCAGTGGGCGTCCACGAGCGGGTGTCCACAACTGTGACTTTGAAGTTGTCAACGACTGCGAGTCGGCCCGCATCGTGGTCGAACACGGCGTCCACTGCGGAGCTGACGTTCACGCGTCCCGCGACATGCCAGTCGCTGGTGGCATACACCTGGACAGGATCGCCGACCACGACGAGGTACCGGCCGGCGGGATCGAAGTGCACGTTCCCAATCGACGGATCGGAAGTCCTGACCAGCACCGGTCGTTCCTCGACCGGGCGAAGGGACGGGACACTCAGCAGGTGTACCACGCTCTGGTTGCCGGTTTCGGCGACGACCAGGGTCTTCCCGTCGGGGCTGAGTTCGGCAGCGGGCGCGAAGCGGCTGTCGAGGAGCCGCAGCTTCGTCCTCGCAGCGGCACGTGGCTGACCGCTGCTGACATTCCAGAGCGTGATACGGCCCTTGTCGTCAGTGACGACGACGGCTTTGCCATCAGCCGAGAACCTGATCTTTTGCTCCTTGGCCGTGCCGCCATCCCTGTCCTCGCCCTTGAGGAACAACGGTGCCCTGTCACCTTCCGGGTCGACCAGCCGGACGCCGCCCGGTACCTCCATCGCGACACGCCGGGTTGCAGGGTCGTAGGCGAGCAGGGAGTCGCCCAGCTGCCGGTGCCGCGCGAGGATGACCCTGCGCAATCGCGGCTCGCGTTCGACGGCCGCCAGGAGCGCCGCGTCGGCCTGTCCGGTAGGTGATGCCGAGCGAGCGCAGACAGCGAGCAGGGCTGCCAGATCAAGGGAACTGTCCGCTGCCAATTGGCTGTCGGCGGCGAGCTGACGTGACAGTGCCAGTCCGGCTTGGGTACGGGCCTCGTCTCGCTGTCGCACTGCGAAGACCGCGGCGAAGCCGGCCGTCACCGCGAGCATTGCGAGAGCCAGCGCGGTAGCGATGAGGGTAATGAGCGCTCGCCGTCTATTGCGTACATCATCGCCGATGAGATCGTCCTTCGGGCGGCCGAGAATGGCCGCCGACAGACTGGCGACCGCGTCGAGCAGCCGAAAGTCGCGCGGGTCGGGAAGCGGCTGCCCGACCCAGGTCAAGTCGACCCATCGCGGCTCCTCCGTGAACACCCCGCGCAGCGCGGGCACCACCACCGACTCCGGTGTGAAGTCGCCCGATCGGCCGTCCCACTCGAGTGAGCCACGCAGCAGGCAGAGCAGGATACGGGCGGGCTCCCGGCCGGATTCCAGCCACTCCCGCACTTCGAGGTCGACCCACGGCGCGGCCGCGGACTCCGGGGAGGCCAGGACAATCAGGTAGTCAGAGGCCTGCAAAGCGGTACGGATACTGCTCCACAGTGCGGAGGTGGCTGGAAGGCTCTCCACGTCACGGAAAGTCCGCACGACGGGCCGTAACCGAAACCACCTCGGTCGACCGAAGCCATGTAGCGAGCTCTGGAGGAGCTTCGCAACAGGTGTATCCCGTGTGCTGTAGGAAATGAACGCCGCGTGCCGACCGAGGGCCCGGCGCACCCGCGGGCCGCTCGACTCACTCGCGGAGCCGGGAGGGGTCGTCGTCATGACCTGGCGTACACCCCTTCCCACGCCAGACCGGTTCCCATGGCCGGGTCGTCGTATTCGAAGGACGCACGCATCCCGTCGTACCTTACGGCCGGAGGGCTGGCCTTCTCATCGACCACCGCGCCCAGCAGCGCCGCGTCGGCAAGGTCCAGGTCCGTGGTGCCACCCATGGTGAATCCGGGGTACGTGAGGCCGTCAGTGGGCTCGGCGTGCGTGAGCAGGACCCGCGCCAGTTCTTCCGTGGCACCCGGTTCGGACAGCAGGGCACGCTGCTTCGCCGCGGCGGCGTGGTCTTCGCGGCACGGCTGACAGGCGCCGAGCAGCGCCTCAACGTTCCCAGCCACGGCGAACGCGTGGATCTGGCGTACCAGCCGCAGTCCGTCGGAGCTGAGCGGTTCGCCATACCGATTCTCGACGGCGACTTCCGCAGTTGCTGGGTCCGTCGCGCTCGGCGGGCTACTGGTAGCCACAGGGATACTGGCCGCGATTCCGCTTCTGTCACCGGCAGCAGCAGGAGTTGAAGAAGGGGAGGGCCGGCTGTCGGCTGGACCGCAACCGACTGACAGGAGCAAGTCCAGAATGGCCACTCCTGCCAAGGTGGACCGCATCCAGTTCACTCGCAAAGGAATTCCTCAGATGCCCGTGACTCCGTTGTACATGGAGGCGCGCCGACCGAACATAGAAAATCTTGGTGCAACTTGTCGCGTACGCTCATAGGGCGCGCAGCTTTCAGTAAGGCTTGGCCAGGGGCCATGAATCTAGCAACAGATGCGGTGGGCATGGATGTTTTGCGTAAGCAGAGCCCTGTAAAAGCAACGGCACGTTCGTCCAAATGAGCGAGATGAACAGTTACATGCCGCGACGAGCCGGTCGCCCGCAACCGGAGATCAGCCGGTGGCCGTTCGCCTATACGGACACCCACCCGAACCCCGGATCGCGCACCCGAGCCTCGTCATGGGCGGCGCCCACACTCTCCGCCCCCGAACTATGGTGACACGCTACATGTGCACCTGACCTGGGCGTTTCTATGGTGTGGCGACACGGAAACGACCCCTCCCCCCGTCCGGAAGTGGTACTCATGGCCGCCTCTGCCGTACCGTCCCCAAGCCCCGGCTCCATCAAGCGCATCGTCGCCGCGAGCCTCATCGGGACCACCATCGAGTGGTACGACTTCTTTCTGTACGGCACCGCCGCCGCGCTGGTGTTCAACAAGCTGTTCTTTCCCACCAGCGATCCGCTGACCGGGACCCTGATCGCCTTCATCACCTACGCCATCGGTTTCCTGGCCCGGCCGCTCGGCGGGGTGGTGTTCGGGCACTTCGGGGACAAGGTCGGGCGCAAGAAGCTGCTCGTGCTGAGCCTGCTCATGATGGGCGGGGCCACCTTCGCGATGGGGCTGCTGCCCACGTACGCGAGCATCGGCGCCGGGGCCCCCGTACTGCTCACCGTGCTGCGGCTGGTGCAGGGCTTCGCCCTCGGCGGGGAGTGGGGCGGGGCGGTGCTGATCGTGTCCGAGCACGGCGGGGCCGAGCACCGCGGGTTCTGGGCGTCCTGGCCGCAGTCCGGCGCTCCGGGCGGGAACCTGCTGGCCACCGGGGTGCTCGCGCTGCTCGCCGGTGTGCAGTCCGATGCCGCGTTCCTGGCGTGGGGCTGGCGCGTCCCGTTCCTGCTCTCCGGGGTCCTGGTGATGGTCGGGTTGTGGATCCGGTTGTCCGTCTCCGAGTCCCCGGTGTTCCTCGCCGCGCAGGCCGCCCGGCAGGGGCGCAAGGACGAGGCTCCCGTCGTCCAGGTGTTCCGCAAGAGCGCGCGCCAGGTGCTGACCGCCATCGGCACCCGCTTCGGCGAGAACATTTCGTACTACGTGCTGACCTCATTTCTGCTCGTGTACGTCACCGTGCACTTGGGGCTGGCCAAGAGCACCGCGCTGAACGCCGTCCTCATCGGCTCGGCCGTCCACTTCGTCACCATCCCGGCCTGGGGTGCCTTGTCCGACCGGATCGGCCGGCGTCCCGTGACCCTGATCGGGTCGGCCGGCATGGCCTTGTGGGCGTTCGCGTTCTTCGCGCTGGTCGACTCGAAGTCCTTCGCCGTCATCACCGTGGCCGTCACCGCCGGGCTGCTCCTGCACGGTGCCATGTACGGGCCCCAAGCCGCCTTCATCTCGGAGATGTTCGACACCGACGTCCGCTACTCCGGTGCCTCCATGGGCTCACAGCTCGCCTCCATCGTGGCCGGAGCGCTGGCCCCGCTCATCGCCGTCGAGCTCCTCAAGGACTACGGCTCCTCCGTTCCCGTCTCCCTCTATCTCTGTGCGGCAGCCGTCGTGACCACCCTCACCGTCGCCTTCGCCCGGGAGACCCGCGGCCGTGATCTGACGCAGGCAGGCACCGGGCCCGCGGCTGCCGCCGGCGGGCGGACGGCTCCGCTTCCGACCGCCGTCGACCCCGCCTGATACGGTCCGGCCGGCCACGGAAGAATGCCCCCATGACCTCCGGATCCGAATCCGCCCTGCTCGAACTGCTCGGTCTGCTGCGCCGCGGCGCACCGGTCGAGCAGTTCGACCGCCCCGCGGCGGACGCCCGCACGGCCGGGGCGGGTCCCGCCGAGCAGGCCATCCTGGACGAGGCCACCCGGGTGGCGCTGGACATCCGGCGTACGCTCGACCAGCACCGGCGGCGCGAGGCCGAGCTCACCGCCCTGTTCGACACCGCCGGCGACCTCGCCGCCCTGCGCGATCTGGACGCGGTGCTCCGGGCCATCGTCCACCGGGCCCGCATGCTGCTGGGCACCGACATCGCGTACATGACCCTCAACGACCCGGTCGTCGGGGACACGTTCATGCGCGTCACCGACGGCTCGGTGTCGGCGGCCTTCCAGCAGCTGCGGCTCGGGATGGGCGAGGGGCTCGGGGGGCTGGTCGCCCAGACCGCCCGCCCGTACGCCAGCGTCGACTACCGCACCGACGACCGCTTCCGGCACACGGACACCATCGACAACGGGGTCCGTGAGGAGGGCCTGCGCGGCATCCTCGGTGTCCCGCTGCGCGTCGGCACCCGTGTGATCGGGGTGCTGTACGCCGCCGACCGGGCGGTCCGCGACTTCACCCCCGACGCGGTCGCACTCCTCTCCTCCCTCGCCGACCACGCCGCCGTCGCCATCGACAGCGCCCGGCTGCTCGAAGAGACCCGCGCCGCCCTCGTCGAACTCGGGGTCGCCACCGAGACCGCCCGCGCCCAGAGCGAGGCGATGCGGCTCGCCGCCGAGACGCACGACCGCCTCACCCGCCTCGTCCTGCGTGGCGGCGACGTGGCCGACGTCGCCCAGGAGGTCGCCGCGCTGCTGGGCGGCAGCCTGGTCGTGCACGACGGCGACGGCGCCGAGCTCGCACGGGTCGGCCCGGATCCGGTCGGCCCGCCGGCCCGCGGCCTGGCCGCGTCGCGCTCCGGCGGACGTGCCGTCGCGGTGGACGGCGTATGGGTCTGCGCGGTCCTGGCCGGGCCGGAGCTGCTGGGCAGCATCACCCTCGGCGGACGCGCCGACCTGCCCGACACCGAACGGCGTCTGTTCGAGCGGGCCGGCCTGGTGACGGCTCTCCTGCTCCTGCTGCGCCGGACCGTCGCCCACGCCGAGGACCGGGTCCGCGGCGAACTGCTCGGCGACCTGCTGGCTCCGGCGGTGCCCGGCCGTGTCCGCGACACCGACAGCCAGACCCTGCGGGCCCGCAAGCTCGGGGTCGACCTCACCCGCCCGCACGCCCTCGTGGTGCTGCACTGCGACGCCGCGCTGCGGCCCCGGCTGGCGGCGGAGGCCGCCCGCCACGCGCGCGCCCGCGACGGCCTGGCCGGGCTGCACGAGGGCCGCGTCGTCCTCCTCGCCCCGACCGACGGCCCGGGCCCGCTCGCCCGCTCGCTCGCCGCCGAACTGGGCCACGCCCTGGGCACCCCGGTCACCGCGGGCTCCGCCGGGCCCGCCGCCGGACCGGAGGGGCTCCCGGGCGTGTACGCCGAGGCGCTGCGCTGCCTCGAGGCCCTGCACGCCCTCGGCCACACCGGCGACGGGGCCGGCCTGCCCGACCTCGGATTCCTCGGGGTGCTCCTGGGCGACGGGGCGGACGTGGGCGCGTACGTCGAGCAGGTGCTGGGGCCGGTCATCGCGTACGACACGCAGCGCGGGACGGAGCTGGTCCGCACGCTGGAGGCGTACTTCGCCCACGGGGCCAGTCTGGCCCGGACCAAGGACGCCCTCCACGTGCACGTCAACACCGTCGTGCAGCGCCTGGACCGGGTCCGGCAGATCCTGGGCGAGGACTGGAACACCCCGGCCGGTGCGCTGGAGATCCAGCTGGCCCTGCGGATCCTGCGGGTGACGCCGGCCCGACCCCGCCCGGTCCCGAATTCGACGGTCCGCCCCTCTCCTTACTCGACGTCGACGTAGCCCGCCCACTCCCCCAGGGCGAACTTCTGTCCCTGGCGGCGGACTTCGACGGCGCCCGTACCGGCGAAGTGGGCGGGTACGAGCAACTCGGCTTCGTCGGCGGCGCGTTCGAGGATCCGGCGACGGCTGGCGGCGGCCTGGCCGGCATCCAGGCAGAAGCAGCTGTTGCAGGCGGGCTCCAGGATCTGCACCGGGCTGTGCAGCAGGTCGCCGACGAAGACGGCCCGGTCGGTCCCGGAGGTGAGCCGCAGGACGGCGGATCCGGGGGTGTGTCCGGGCGCGGACTCGAGGGTGAGGTGCTCGTCGATGCGGTGGGCGCCGTCCCAGAGCACGGCCTGTCCGGCGCGGTGGACGGGGGCGATGCTGTCCTCGTAGATCAGCCGGTCGTCCTCCCGGAGGCCGCCGCCGTACGCGTTGCCGGGCCCGAAGTGGTGGTCGTCCGCGGCCGGGATGAGGTACTGGGCGTTGGGGAAGGCGGGCATCCAACCCCCGTCCGCAGCCACGGTGTTCCAGCCGACGTGGTCGCCGTGGACATGAGTGTTGACGACGATGTCGACGTCCTGCGGCCGGACCCCGGCCCGCGCCAGCTCCCCGAGGAAATCGCCCTGCCGGTGATGGAAGTGCGGCGAACCGGGCCGCTCCCGGCCGTTGCCCACGCCCGTGTCGACCAGAACGGTCTTCCCGCCGCTGCGCAGGACCCAGGTCTGGAGGGCGAGCACCGCCCGGTCGCCGTCCGTCTCCCAGTGGTCCGGCGAGAGCCGGTCCTCGTTCTCCTTCCACACCTCGGGCCCGACCCCCGGCACGAGGTTGCGCGCCGGTCCGAACGGCCCCGCCCATTCGACGACCCGGGTGATCTCGACCTCGCCCAGCATGATGCTC
Organism: Streptomyces sp. R33; assembly: GCF_041200175.1. NCBI lineage: Bacteria > Bacillati > Actinomycetota > Actinomycetes > Kitasatosporales > Streptomycetaceae > Streptomyces > Streptomyces sp. R33. The sequence goes on from NZ_CP165727.1 coordinate 1,143,263, forward strand.
TGCCTGCTCTCGTTCTTCATACCGTCGAGCCTAGGAAGCATGGTTGAGCCCCTCAATGCCCGTTCGGCTCATCCGAATACGTGGTCGTCTCATGCCTGAGGTCCACGGCTACCCTGGTCCCATGGATGTGGTGAGCGACGCCATCGCGGCCGTACGGATCGGGCAGCCCTCCTCCAACCGGGTCAGAGTGAGCGGGAGCTGGTGCACGCGCTTCGCCCCGTACGAGGGCGCGGGCTTCCACGTGGTGCTGGAGGGCAACTGCTGGCTGCTGCCCGACGGCGGCGGCCCGCCGGTCTCCCTCGGCCCCGGCGACGCCGTGCTGCTGCCGCACGGTACGGGGCATGTGATCGCCGACTCCCCCGCCGATGCCGCGGCCGTGGCGCGGGCCGTGCCGTTCGAGCTGCGGCCGGACGGGACGCTGCCGGGCCGGGCCGCGGCGGCCGCCTCAGGCGCCGTGGAGATGCTGTGCGGCAAGTACCGGCTCGACCGCAGCCGCCTCCACCCGCTCATGCTGGAGCTGCCGACAGTGGTGCATCTGCCGAATCGCGTCGGCGCGCACCCCGAACTGCACGCGGCGATATCCCTGTTGGGCGGCGAGCTGGGCGGCGAGCAGCGGCCCGGGTCCTGCATGGCGGTGCCCAGCCTGCTGGACCTGCTGCTCGTCTACATGATCCGTTCTTGGATGGCCGAGGGCTCGGGCGGAGCCTGGTCGGCCGTACTCGGCGACCCCGTCGCGGCCGGCGCCCTGCGGGCGCTGCACTCGGATCCGGCCGCGCCCTGGACCAACGACCGACTGGCGGCCGAGGCGGGCGTCTCCCGTCCCACGCTGGCGCGCCGGTTCACCGCGCTGGTCGGCCGCCCGCCGATGGCGTACCTGACGTGGTGGCGCCTGACGTACGCAGCCACCCTGCTCCGCGACACCCCGGACCCGCTGGCCGCGATCGCGCGCCGGGTCGGGTACGGCACTCCGTACGCCTTCTCGCACGCCTTCAGCAGGGAGTTCGGGACCACCCCGGGCCGCTACCGGGACGCGGCGGGGAAGGCCTCGTAGGCGGCCGGGCCGCCGGGCGACCGGACGGCGGGACACCCGTGAGCGGCGGAGACGGATCGCCGCCACCGCCGCTCGGGGAGCCCGCCGGCGAACCGGCCGGCTCAGCGCCGGACCGGGCACTGCTTCCAGGAGAAGTGGTACACGGTGCTGATGCTGCCGTCCGTGGAGTCGACGGTCATGTAGCTGGTCTTGGTCTTGTCGGAGGTGCCGACGTCCGCGCGCAGCTCGGTGTTGATGTTGAAGTTGCGCTGCTCGCCGCAAGGGGCGAAGACGAGGGCCTCGATGCCGGTGGTGTCCGTCACCTGCCAGTTGTCGTCGAGCGCGCCATGGAACTGGTGGGTCCGGTTGGCGGTCTGGCTCATGCCCTGGAAGTAGTAGCTGGCCTTCTGGGTGCCGATCGCCCCTTCCTCCAGCTTGCCGTAGCCCCGGTAGTCGACGTGGGACACGGCGTACGTGTAGCCCTGCGGGACGTGCACGACGAGGGAGAGGAGGCAGTTCTTGCGGCCTTCGGTGGCGGCGATGCCCCCGCCGGCCGAGGCCAGGTACTCGCTGTAGGTGACGGTGAAGGCCGAGTTGTCGGGGGCCACGGCGACGGCGGCGCTGCCGGGGCGGCAGCCCGAGCCGTTGACCGAGGCGACGTCGACGGCCACCCGGCCGGGGGGTGCGGTGGTGGTCGTGGCGTCGGCCCCGGCCGAGGGGGCGAGCGTGACGAGGCATCCGGCCACGGCGGCGGCGGTCATTGCGGTGCGAGTGGTGCGAAGTGACTTGATCACGTCGCCATGGATAGCCGCCGCACAGGGGCGCCGAGCCCGACCGGGTACGCAGCATCACCCGGTCGGACGGCCCGGTTCACCGAAGAAACGATTCAGCAGTCCGGACAGGGCGGCCGAACGGACCACATGACACGCCTTCACCCGCCACACCCGTCCCCTTCCATGTCAAATCCGGCATTTTTCATATGATGGGCATCCCGTCGACGGAGGAGAGCCCATGCCCGGTCCGCTCGTACGGCGCTCAGCCGTGCTGTCCGCATGCGTGGCCGTGGCCGCCGCTTTCGCACCCCTCACCCTGCCCGCACCGCCCGCCTCCGCCGCGGCAGTCGGGCACGAATCCCCTCCCGGGCAGCACCGGGCCGACGACGGCGCCGTGCGGGTCGAGGCGGACCCCGCAGAGGCCGCCGTGCTCGGCGAGGAGCACGCCCGGGCGCACGCACAGCGGCGCAACGACGCCAAGGGCCCCCAGGAATACCCACAGGCGAAGCGCACCAAGAGCCTGGCCTCCCTCGAGTCCTCGCAGAAGCGCACCAACGCCGGCTTCCCCGCAGCGCAGTTCGGCCGGTTCACGGAGTTCTTCCCCTCCCCCGACTTCGGCGTCCACACCGCCCTGCTGCCCACCGGCAAGGTGCTGCTCTTCTCCTTCGAACGCGTCGAGGTCAACCCCACCAAGGAGACCGGGCCCACCGACCGGATCGGCCGGACGAACGCGGGCCGCGCCTTCCTCTGGGACCCGTCCCGGGGCACCGGGGCGCGGGCCTTCAAGAAGGTGGAGCCCCCGACGGTCCTGATGCCCGACGGTACGTACGTACCGCGCCCGGCGCCGTTCTTCTGCGCGGGGCACGCCTTCCTGCCGAACGGGATGGTCGGGGTCTTCGGCGGCAACACCGGAGGCAAGGGCGGCAGCGGCGCCAAGCTGTCCTTCGTGTTCGACCCGTGGACCGAGAAGTGGTTCCGCAACCAGGACATGTCCGTCGGCCGCTGGTACCCCTCGGTCGTGACGGGGGCGGACGGGCGGCAGATCATCATGTCCGGCCAGTCCGAGCGGGGTACGGGCACGCCCACCCCGGTCGTGGAGCGCTTCCCCGCGCTGCGCCACCCCGTGCCCTGGGGCCCGTACGACATCCCCGTCGACCTGGCCGCCGAGCGGCTGCGGGCGGACGCCCCGTTCCGCAACGACTATCCGCACCTGTTCTCGCTGCGCGACGGCATGATCTACGGCCTCGGCCGGGACGCCGATCAGCAGTGGCTGTTCGACCCGGTCAAGGAGACCCGGACCGATCTGCCCCGGCGGCCCGCCGACTTCCGCGGCTACGGCTCGGCGGTGCCCCTGCCGGCGGGGTTCCGCGGCCCCGACTCCGTACTGGTGCTCGGCGGCGATCCGCACGACCCGAACACCTACCGGCTGTCCGGCGGGCGGTGGACCACCGAGGAGCCGCGGGCCTTCGGCCGCACCCAGGACGACACGCTGATCCTGCCGGACGGGACGCTGCTCACGGTCAACGGCGCCCTGGACACCCGCAATTACGGGCACGGACCGTTCAACCCGCAGGCCGACCTCTCGTACCGGCAGATCGAACTGCGCGATGCGCACGGCCGTTGGCGGCTCGGACCGGCGCAGCGGCTGCCCCGCGGCTACCACTCCAACGCCCTCGTGCTGCCGGACGGCCGGATGATGGTCACCGGCGACGAGCTCCAGCAGATCGCCAACGACCCGGACATCAAGGACAAGATGGACGGCAGCATCGAGCTCTACGAGCCCGCGTACCTGCACCGGGGCACCCGGCCCGCGCTCGACCAGGCGCCCGGGGGCGAGCTGGGCTACGGCGCGGGCTTCGAGGTGCGCAGTTCCACCGCCGCCCGGGTCACCCGGGCCGTGCTGCTGGCACCGACCACCGTCACCCACGCGGTGAACACCAGCCAGCGCCATCTGGAACTCCCGATCACCGGCGTACACGGCAACGCGCTCGGGCTGCGGACACCGCCGAGTGCGGCCGACGCCCCGCCCGGGTACTACATGCTGTTCCTGCTCGACAAGAAGGGGGTGCCGAGCACGGCGAAGTGGGTCAAGCTCGGCGTCGGCCGCCGGTAACGGGGACGACGCCGGTCTCAGGGCGCGGGCGGCGGCTCGATCCGGGCCAGCCAGGCGGTGAGGAGCGTCTCCAACTCTGCGGCCTGCTGCGGGGTGAGGCCCTCGAGCAGGCTCCGCTCGTTCTCCATGTGCTCGGTGAACGCCCGGTCGATCAGCTCGCGTCCCGCCGCGGTGAGCGCGACCACCCGCCCCCGGCCGTCGGCGGCCGAACGGCGGCGTGCGACGAGGCCGTCCCGTTCGAGCCGGTCGATCCGCTTGGTCATGGCGCCGGTCGTCACCATGGTGTGCACGGCCAGTTCGCCGGGCGCCCGCTCGTACGGGTCGCCCGCGCGGCGCAGGGCGGCCAGTACGTCGAACTCCCCCTCGCTCAGGCCGTAGCGGCGGTAGACGAGGCAGAGGCGGTCCGTCAGCAGCAGCCCGAGCCGGTGCAGCCGCCCGATCACGCCCTGCGGGGTGACGTCCACGTCCGGGCGTTCGCGGGCCCACTCGGCCTGGATGCGGGCGACGTGGTCGGCCCGCGCTTCCGCCGTCGCTTGCGTTTCCTGCGGTTCCTGCTTCACCACTCCAGTATAGCTTCCATGGAAGGTATTGTATCTTCCATGGAAGCTAATCTCCGGTGGTCGCTGGTCACGGCGATAGGACCGATCGCGTGGGGCACGAACTACTACGTCACCCGGGAGTTCCTGCCCGCCGACCACCCGCTGTACGGGGCGGCCTTCCGGGCGCTGCCCGCCGGGCTGCTGCTCCTGGCCGCCTGCCGGAAGCTGCCCGGCGGATCCTGGTGGTGGAAGTCCCTGCTGCTCGGCTTCCTGAACATGGGCGGGTTCTTCGCCCTGGTCTACATTGCCGCACAGCGGCTGCCGACGAGCACGGCCTCGACCGTCATGGCGACCGCGCCACTGGTGATGATGCTGTTCGCCTGGGCGCTGATCTCCGAACGGCCGGGGCTGCGCCAACTGGCCGGCGCCGGCCTGGGCGTGGCCGGGGTGTCGCTGATGCTGCTCACCGGGTCCGTGCCGATGGACGCCCTCGGCGTGGCGGCCTCCGTGGCCGCCATGACGATGTCCTCGTTCGGCTACGTCCTCGCCAAGCGGTGGAGCACCGAGGTCGAGGTGCTCGCTTCGACGGCGTGGCAGCTGCTGGGCGGCGGGCTCCTGCTCCTGCCGTTCGCCGCCAGGGCGGAGGGATCTCCGCCGGCCCTGGACGGTTCGGAGCTGCTCGGATTCGGGTACGTCACGGTCGTCGCGACGGCACTGGCGTTCGCAGCCTGGTTCGCGGGGCTGCGGCGACTGCCGACCGCAACGGTCGGCCTGCTGGGGCTCCTGAACCCGGTCACGGGCGTCCTGTTGGGCACGGCGATCGCCGGGGAGACGCTCACCCCGCAACAGATCTGCGGGCTCCTGCTGACCCTGGCAGGCATCCTCCTCGGGCGGAGGGGTGGATTCCTCACCGCTCGTGACGAGAGGAATTCGGCAGGTAGTAATTAGGTGAATCCCTGACTGAATTACCGTCAACAAGGATTCACCCCATATCTCGATTCGATAACGAGATCTCCGAAATGGCCTGGACCATTAACAGCCTACGCGCGTAACTTACCTAATTTTTAAGTGAGTTGACGGTTCATCAAATACAACCAGCAGGTAACAGTCTGATATCTCGGGGCCCATTCCCGTTTGTCCGAATTCTCCACCGCGCCCATCTGGCAGGCTTCCGCGCACCCACTCCTCCGACCAAGGATTTGAGGTGCGCATGACCAGACATCGCAGGAAGCCGCGCGAACACCGTCGCAAACCGCGCCGGTTGATACTCCTCACCGCCGCCATGGCCACGGCGGCGGTGATAGCGGGCGGCATCGCCTACTCCGGGCTCGGCGACGACGCCCAGGCAGGGACGCCCGTACTGGCCGACGCGGCCGCGGACTCCCTCACACCGGCCGCCGCACCGGCCCGCGACGCGGAGCCGGCGCCCATCGTGGGCGAGCCCGCCAACGAGACCGCCAAGGGCATGGTCTTCGACGGCCTCAAGGCCGCACCGAAGGGCGACCGTTGCGTCGGCGTCTACCGCACGGAGGCCGGGCTCTGCACGCACGGCCCCGACGCCCCGCCGAAGGACGTCGACATCAAGGCCGACGTCGCCCCCGTCGTGAAGACGAAGGCCCCGGCCGCCGACCCGGCAAAGCCCGAGGCCGGCGAAGCGGCTGCCGCAGAAGGCAGCGGGCGTCCTCAGGACGCGCCCGCCGCCGACGCCGCCTCGGCCAGCACCCCGGCGTCCAAGGCCCCGGCACCCGCGTCCGGTGGCAGCAACCAGGCCGTCGCCGCCGGTCCCGCCGGCCAGACCGTCCAGTGCGACGGTGACGGCAGCACCGGCAACCGCGTCCAGGTCGTGTACGTCCACGGCCCCGACCGCGACCGCTACTCCGAGTACGTCGCCTCGTTCCGCAAGTGGGCGGCCGACGCCGACCTCATCTACTCGACGAGCGCCCAGGAGACCGGCGGCATCCGTCACATCCGCTACGTGACGGCCGCGGACTGCACGCCGACGGTGCTCAACATCGAGCTCCCGGCGTCCGCGCTCTCCGAGTTCAGCGCGACCAACAACGCGCTCGCCGGCAAGGGCCTCGACCGCCGCGACCGCAAGTACATGATCTTCTCGGACACCCAGGTCTACTGCGGCATCGGCACCTTCGCGGGCGACGAGCGGCCCGGCCAGGACAACCAGAGCAACTTCGGCCCCTCCTACGGCCGTACGGACTCCGGCTGCTGGGGCGGTCACACCGCGGCGCACGAACTCGGCCACAACCTCGGCGCGGTGAACAACAGCGCCCCCAACACCAGCCGCGGCGCCCACTGCACGGACGAGTGGGACGTCATGTGCTACTCGGACACCCCGTACTACCCGCAGATGCGCAACGTGTGCACCAACCAGGCCGCCGAGAACATCCTGGACTGCAACCACGACGACTACTTCCACACCAGCCCCAAGGCGGGCAGCTACCTCGCCACGCACTGGAACATCGCGAACAACCAGTTCCTGATGAAGGCCCACGGCGGCGGTGACACGAACCCCGACCCGAACCCCAAGCCCACCCCGAGCCCCACGCAGAAGCCCACCCCGACGCCGACCAAGAAGCCCACGGGCGGCCCCAAGGTGACGGCCGCGCAGATCCAGTCGAACTCCGTCGTGGTGAGCTGGCCGAAGGTCGACGGCGCCGCCTGGTACCAGGTCCTGCTGAACGGCAAGCACCTGACCTGGGTCCAGTCCCAGGCCCTGCGCATCTACAACCTCCAGCCCGGTACGGAGTACAAGGTCGCGGTCTCGGTCCGCGACGCCTCCGGCCGTGACAGCGGAGCCGGCCCGACCACGGCCTTCCGTACGACCGGTGCCGGCGGCGGCACCACCACGCCCGGCACCCGCTACACGCTCGGCAACGGCAGCACCGGCATGGCCGCCGAGCTGTGGGGCGGCCGCAGCGCCGACGGCACGGTGCTCGTCGGAGGCCGCTCCAACGGCTACGCCCAGCAGCAGTGGCTCTTCGACGACGCGGGCGGCGGCCTCGTCCGCATCAAGTCCGCGGTCTCCGGCAAGTGCCTGCAGACGGGCGGCGCCCCGGCCGCCGGCATGTGGATCGCGCAGCAGCCGTGCGGCAACAACGCCGCGCAGCAGTGGAAGCTGTCGTCCCGCGGCGGCGGTGTGACCGTCACGGACTCCAGCGGCGGCTACGCCCTGACCGTGAGCAACCGCCCGTACTACGGCGCCTGGCTGCTCGACCTCCAGCGCGCGGACGGTCGCGCGTCGCAGGTGTGGACGGTCCAGAAGGTCGGCTGACCTTCCGGATCCGATACCGCCTCCCGCCGGTGGGCGGCCGCCCTGCGCGGCCGCCCACCGGCCCCCTCATCTCCCGCACCACAGCTCATCGCATTCCACCGCACCAGGAGCACCCCACGATGCGTACACGCCCCGCCTTCCCGGTCCGCACCGGACTCGGCTTCCTGTTCCTGTTCCTCGCCCAAGCCCTGGCCGTACCCACCACCGCCCACGCCCACGGCGACACCGTCAAGGTCGTGGTCACCGGGCAGCGGGAAGGCCATGTCACCACCGAGATCACCTGGGAGAACGACGGGGACGCCATCGAGGAGGCGGTCGCCGCCACGGTGAACTCGACCAGCCCCGACGGCTCCCGCACCATGGGCCCTTGGCGGCTGGTCCGTGACGCGGGCACGCGCACCGGCTGGACCACGGCCGAGGTGCTGCCGCCCGGCAACTGGAAGGTCACCGTCGACGTGGGGTTCCCGTCCCTCGGCCACGGGGAGAAGGAGATCGCCGTGCCGGTCGTCGACCCGGCGCCGTCCGCGGCCACGCCGAGTGCGGCCGCGCCGTCCGCGCCCTCCACCGCCCCGGTCCCGCCGGTGTCGTCCGCGGCGCCGAGCCCCGGTCAGGCGCAGAGCCCGTCGCCCGCGAGTGGCCCGTCCGCAGCCCCGGCCGGCGAGGACGAGGACAGCACCGTCTGGTGGACCACGGCGGGTGTGGCGGTGATCGCCCTGGCCGGCGCCGCCGCCGGTGTACTGCTGCGGCGCGCCCGGGCCCGCAGGCGCTGAGGCCGACGGAGGAAGGCGGGCGGGAGGAGGGGGTCGGGAGACGGTCTGGCTGAAGCCGCCGGCACGACCTGACAACCAAACAGGTCCGCGTTGACAGTGGAATTCGCCGTGCCGTTCATTCGGTACATGGACATCACCACCGCCGCCGTGCGCTCCACCACCCGCGTCGTCCGCCCCTTCCACACCTTCGAGGGCGAGGGCTTCCCGGTCCGCCGCCCGTTCCCGCAGCCGGAACTGCCCCTGGTCGACCCCTTTCTGATGGTCGACCAGGTCGGCCCGCACGTGCTCGGCCCGGGCGAGGCCAAGGGCGCGCCGCCGCACCCGCACCGCGGATTCGAGACCATCCAGTACGTCATCGAAGGCGCGATGGAGGACATCGACTCCGAGGGGCACAAGCGCGTCATGAACCCCGGCGAGGTGCAGTGGCTCACCGCCGGGTCGGGGCTCGTCCACCTCGCCCGCCCCACCCCCGGACTGCTCGCCGACGGCGGCCCGCAGCACCTGCTGCAGATCTGGGTGAACCTGCCGGCCCGCTTCAAGGCGACGCCCCCGCGCGTCCAGTACGGCTCCGCACCCGGCGACATCCCCACGGTCGCCACCGAGGACGGCGGCGCCGAGCTCACCGTGATCACCGGCACCACGCACGGAGTGAGCGGTCCGTTCGAGACCCACACCCCGGTGCTCGTCGTACACGCCCGCCTCCGGGCCGGCGGCCGCGCCGAGTTCACCGTCCCGGCCGGCCACAACGCCATGCTGTACGTGCTGTCCGGCACCGCCGCGACTCCCGACGCCCCGCTCCCCGACGGTCACCTCGCGATCCTCGGCCGGGACGCGGAGCGCTTCACGGTCGAGGCCCCCGGCGATGCGGCCGAGGTGCTGGTCCTGGCCGGCGAGCCGATCGGCGAGCCCGTGGCGCGCAGCGGCCCGTTCGTCATGAACACCGCCGCCGAGATCCGCCAGGCGCAGCTGGACTACCAGCACGGCCTGATGGGGCACATCGACATCTGAGACGGGACGGGGCCGCCCCGGGCGGGGGCGGCCCCGTCCCGCCGTGGTCAGCGGCTCACGGCGGCTATCGGCACTGGCCGGAGCGCGGGCCCTGCACCGTGGTACCGCCCTGCTGCGGAGCCGGGACGTCGGCGTCCCAGCGCAGCGGGCCGAATACCGTGCCGGCCGGGAACACGACGCCTCCGGTGTTGCCGTACAGACTCACCGGACCCCGGATGGTGCTGCCCGCGCAGCCCGCGGCGGCATCGTCCCACCTGATCCGGGAGGCCCCGACCGCCCGGCACACCGCCGCGGCCTGCGATAATCGCGCTTTCCACACGAGCTCGGGGGACGGCAGCACATGTACGGGGTGGGGAACGAGCAGCGGTTCCGGCGCGCGGCAGGGGCCGTCATCGGCGCCGCCGCACTGCTGGTGGGTACGGCGGGATGCAGTGGTTCCGGGACCGGGGAAGCCGCGGCCGGTGTGCCGACCGGCAGCGCCGTCGCGAGCCCGAGCGGTACGCCGGGGCCGGGAGCCGATCGGCTCAAGGAGCTCGTCGTCGCGCAGGGCGAGAAGTTCGGCCCGTACGAGGTCACGGATCCGCTGCTCGACGAACCGATGAGCGAGCTCTACGAAGCGCAGCCGACGGCCTGCCAGCCGCTGACCAGTCTCGGCAAGGCGGGCCACACGGCGCAGGCGTACGCCAAGGCGGGCGTCCCGGGGCAGTTCCAGGCGGTGGGCACGGAGATCCTGCTGCGCTCGTACCCGGACGCCGGCGCCGCGGCCGCCGCCGTGAAGTCGCTGGCGGACGCGGGCGGCCGGTGCGCCGGCGGCTATACGGAGGACCGTGCCCTCGCCGAGGCGAAGGTGCTCAGGGTAGAGCCGGTCCCGGCTCCGGCACTGGGCGACGAGGCGCGCGCGTACCGCATCGTGACGCAGGACGTGAAGGACCCGGGCATCTCGTTGTACAAGTACCTGACGCTGGTCCGTTCCGGGTCGGTCACGCTCGCGTTCCGGTCCGACGTCATCGACACCAAGGACTTCGGCGGGGTGCCGCAGGAGATCGTCGCGGGGCAGTGGGAGCGGTTCGCCAGGGGAACCGCCGCGTCCCCCTCGTAGGGCTCGCCGCAGACGCGCGCGAAGGGACGGCATCCGCGAGCGGTGCCGTCCCTTCGTAGGGCCGGGTCAGACGGCTTCGGCCGGCTCCGGCTGCGACTGCTTCTCCGTCGCCTTCGCGGCGGCGGGCGTGCTCACCTCGACGGTGCGCGGTCCGTGCGCTCCGCGCAGGCCGATCCAGCTGATCACCGCGACCAGGGCGAAGGCGACGGCCCCGATCCAGAAGGTGAGGGTGAATCCGGACTCGGCGGGCAGGGCCGGGACGCCGGCGGGCAGGTGCTCGATGGTCTTCGACGCCAGGATCGTGGTGACGATGGCGCTGCCGATCGCGCTGCCGGTGGAGCGGGAGATCGAGTTGATGCCGTTGGCGATGCCGCTCTGGTGGTGCGGGACGCTCGCCATGATGACGGCGGGCATGGCCGCGTAACCGAAGCTGACGGCCGCGCCGACGACCAGGCCCGCGCCGATCACCGAGAAGCTGTGCTGGTGGTCGAGCGCGAGCCAGCCGAAGCCGACGGCGCCGAGTGCGGCGGCCAGGCCGAGGGCCACGCGCGGGCCGCGGTGGCGGACCAGCTGGCCGCCGACGGGCGAGGCGAGCAGGGAGACGATCGCGCCGGGCAGCAGGAACTGCACGGAGGCGCGCAGGATGGACGCGTCGAACCCGTAGCCGGTGAGCTTCTGCGGCATCTGGACGAGGTACGAGACGCCGAGGAAGTTCGCGAACATGCCGAAGCCGACCAGGATGCCGGCCAGGTTGGCCATGAGCACCGGGCGGTGGACGAACATCCGCATGTCCACGAGCGGCTCGCGGACCTTGAGCTCCGTGAAGACCCAGACGGCGGTCATGACGACGGCGCCGGCGAAGCTGCCCAGCGTACGGCCGGAGGTCCAGCCCCACTCATGGCCCTGCGAGATCGGCAGCAGGAGCAGCAGGAGGGTGATGCCGAGGGTCAGCGCGCCGAGGAAGTCGGTGCGGCCGCCGGTCTTGTGCCGGGTCGCGGGGACCAGGAAGGCGACGGCGAGCAGGGCGAGGGTCGCGAAGCCGGTCGCCATCCAGAACGCGTTGCGGTAGTCGGCGCCGGAGCCGGAGGTGAGCAGGCCGGTGGCGACGAGCGCCAGGCCGCTGCCGAACGCGAGGGTGCCGCTGACCAGGGCCATCGCGCCGGGGAGCTTCTGGGGGCGGACTTCCTCGCGCAGCACCGAGAGGGCGAGCGGGAAGATCGCGGTGGCGGCGCCCTGCAGGACGCGGCCCAGGATCAGCAGCGGGAGCGAGGTCGCGACGGCGGCGATGACGGAGCCGACGACCATGACGCCGAGCACGGCCACCAGCGTGGGCTTCTTGCCGTGCTGGTCGCCGAAGCGGCCGAGCAGCGGGGTGAAGACGGCGGCGGACAGCAGCGTGGCGGTGGTCACCCAGCTCACGTTGGCGGTCGAGGTGCCCAGGTCGGTGCGGATGAGGCCCAGGATCGGGACCGGCAGGGTCTGCATCATCGACACGACCATGGCGGCAAGGCTCAGGGCGAAGACGATGACCGTCTCGTTCCTGGTCTTGGCCTCGGCGGGTATGGGGGCGGCGGTGCTCATGGCTGGCAGGACCTTCTTAGTGCTTCAGATCGCAGATGTTTGATGTCATCAAGTAACTCCGTAGACGGTAGACGTCAATAGTTAAGGAGGTCAAGTAAACAATTGACAATGTCAAGCACCCGGGTACGCTCGACGGCATGAGCGCCACCACCCCCCGCACCCCCACCAAGCTCCAGCTCCTGGAACTGCTCGCCGCCATCGGAACCGCCCAGTGGCGCGACTTCGCGGCCGCGGCGGCCCACTACGGCCTGACCTCAACGCAGGCCCGCGTCCTCGCCCAGCTCAACGGCCCGCTGCCGATGCGCGGCCTCGCCACCCTCCTGGTGTGCGACGCATCGAACGTCACGGGGATCGTGGACCGGCTGGAGGCCCGCGAGCTGGTGCGCCGCGAGCCCGACCCCGCCGACCGCCGCGTCAAGAACGTCGTGGCCACGGACGCGGGCCGCGAGATCATCCGCCGCGTGCGCGAGGAGATGCAGGCGACGCACGGCGCGCTGGACACCCTCGACGAAACCGAGAGCGCGACGCTCTACGCCCTGCTGGAGCGGCTGCGCCCGACCATGGAGAAGGACGCGTAAGAACGCCGCGCACCGGGAGGCGGCCGTCAGACCTCGCGCAGCGCCGCGGCCGCGCGCTCGGGTGCGATGTCGTTGACGAACTGGCCCATCCCGGACTCGGTCCCGGCCAAGTGCTTGAGCTTGTCGGCGGCCCGCCGGGTGGTGAACAGCTCCAGGTGGAGGGCGTACAGGTCCCGGCCGGTGCGTACGGGGGCCTGGTGCCAGGCCGAGATGTACGGGGCCGGCGTGGGGAAGAGCCGGTCGAAGCGGCCCAGCAGATCCAGGTGGAGAGCTGCCAGCTCGGCCTGCTCGGCCTCGGTCAGGGCGGGCAGGTCGGGGACGCGCCGGTGCGGGTAGAGGTGCACCTCGTACGGCCAGCGCGCCGCCTGCGGCACGAAGGCGCTCCAGTGCTCCCCCGCGACCACCACACGGCGACCGTCGGCCAGCGCCTCGTCGCGGACCTCGTCGAAGAGGTTGCGGCCGGTGGCCGCGTGGTGGCGGGCGACCGTGTCCAGCGTGCGCCGGGTGCGCGGGGTGAGGACGGGCAGTGCGTAGACCTGGCCGTGCGGGTGGGCCAGCGTGACGCCGATCTCGGGGCCCCGGTTCTCGAAGCAGTAGACCTGTTCCACGCCGGGGAGCCCGGCGAGCTCGGCGGTGCGGTCGGCCAGGGCCGCGAGGACCGTACGGACCTGCGCCGGGCCGAGGTCGGCGTACGAGGCCTCGTGGTCGGGGCTGAAGCAGACGACCTCGCAGCGGCCGCCGCCCGGTCCGGACAGGGCGGGGAAGCGGTTCTCGAAGACGGCGACCTGGTAGTCCGGAGCCGGTATCTCGGTGGGCCGGCCCGGGGCCGACGGGCAGAGCGGGCACTGGTCCGCGGGCGGCAGGTGGGTGCGGCCCTGGCGGTGCGAGGCGATCACCACCCACTCGTCGAGGAGCCGGTCGTGGCGCCGCTCGGAGACCGTCGCGATGGGCGGCAGGCCGCGCGCGTCGGCGTGGTCACGCAGGGGACCGCCCGCAGCGGTCCCGGCGCCGGCCCCGGCGTCGTAGTAGATCAGCTCCCGCCCGTCGGACAGGGTCGTACGGGTCTTCCTCACCACGGGCGCTCCTGCGCGGGACCGGCGGCCAGCAGTACCTCGCCGACCCGCTCGGTGGCCGCCGCGGCCTCCTCCTGCGGAAGGGAGTCGGTGACCAGCACGTCGACCTCCTCCAGGGCGGCGAACGTGGTGAGCCCCACGGTCGACCACTTGGTGTGGTCGGCGAGGAGCGCGGTGCGCCGGGCGGAGCGCAGGAAGGCCCGGTTGGTCTCCGCCTCGGCGAGGTTGGGCGTGGTCAGCCCGGTATCGGCGCCCAAGCCGTGGCAGCCGAGGAAGAGCAGGTCGACGTGCAAGGAGCGGATGGCCTGGTCGGCGATGGGGCCGACGAGGGCGTCCGACGGTGTGCGGATGCCGCCGGTCAGGATCACGGTGGTGGTGCTCCCGGCGCTGGCGGTGCCGCGGACGGCCTCGAAGACCTCGGCGGTGCGGACCGAGTTGGTGACCACCGTCAGGCCGGCGACCTCGGTGAGCTCCCGGGCCAGCGCGTGGGTGGTGGTCCCGGCGGACAGGGCGACGGCCGAGCCGGGTGCGACGAGGGCGGCCGCCGCCCTGGCGATGGCGTGCTTGGCCGCGGTCTCCCACTCCGACTTGGCCTCGAACCCGGGCTCGTGGCTGCTGGCTTCGTCGCCGAGCACCGCACCGCCGTGCACCTTGCGCAGCAGGCCCTCGCGGGCGAGGACGTCCAGATCGCGGCGGACGGTCATGTCGGAGACGTTCAAGGAGCGGGTCAGCTCGTTGACGCGCACCCCGCCGCGCCGGCGGACCTCGTCGAGGATGAGCGCGCGGCGCTGAGGGGCCAGCAGACTGCCGGGATCGGCCATGCGGCGGTTCCTCTCCCTGGGGCGTTGGGGCACTGGGGCACTGGGGGCACTGGTGGCACCCGTGTCCCCGGTCAGCAGAAAGCATCCTGACCGATCCGACAGAAGTCAACAGACCTCAACAAACGTGCAGTTGGGGGCCAGGGCTGCTGGTACGGCGGCGGATCGGCACAGTCCGCCGTCTCCACATGTCCCTGCGGTGGCAGGTGTGATGTGGGCCTTCCCGTCGGAGTCCGTTCGTTCCTGAGGACTTCTGCGGGGCCGACACGCCGTCAGGGCACATTTCCGCACACGCTCTCCCGGATTCCCCGGGCCCCCGGAGAGCGGGCGGTGGGGCTGCCCACCTGACGGGGCCGGTACGAAGTGCGGCGCCGTGCTCGCGCCCCGCCCTGCACCACCCTTCAAGGAGTGAACCCCCTCTCCACATATGCCCGTTGCCGGTTCGAAGTCTTGACGCCCGTGGACGCCGGGAGCACAGTGGCCAGCGGCTCCGCTTGAGAGCGCTCTCACACAGCGGGCCGTTCCCCGAGAGAGGGCACACCCATATGCGTCACACATCCGGTAGAAAACCGTCGACCGTCCGCCGGGCCGTCGTCGCCGCGCTCAGCGCGATGGGCGTGGCCGCGGCGGCAGCCGCCGTGGTCACCCTGCCCGCCAACGCCGCCGCTCCCCCGCCCCCGGCGGGCTGGTCGCAGGTGTTCCTGGACGACTTCAACGGGGCCGCGGGCTCCGGCGTGAACACCGCCGACTGGCAGTACACCACCGGGACCAGCTACCCCGGCGGGCCCGCCAACTTCGGTACGGGCGAGGTCGAGACGATGACCTCGAGCACCGCGAACGTCTCCCTCGACGGCACCGGGAACCTGCGGATCACCCCGCGCCGGGACGCCGCCGGCAACTGGACCTCCGGCCGCATCGAGACCCGGCGCGCCGATTTCCAGCCCCCGGCGGGCGGGAAGCTGCGCACCGAGGCCCGGATACAGATGCCGAACGTCACGGGAGCGGCGGCGAAGGGCTACTGGC
This sequence comes from Streptomyces sp. R33, assembly GCF_041200175.1. Classification (NCBI taxonomy): domain Bacteria; kingdom Bacillati; phylum Actinomycetota; class Actinomycetes; order Kitasatosporales; family Streptomycetaceae; genus Streptomyces; species Streptomyces sp. R33. The sequence goes on from NZ_CP165727.1 coordinate 1,158,954, forward strand.
CGGCGTTCTGGATGCTGGGCGCGCCCTACCGCGGCAACTGGTGGAACTGGCCGGGCATCGGCGAGATCGACATCATGGAGAACGTCCAGGGCATCAACAACGTCTGGGCCACCCTGCACTGCGGCACCAGCCCCGGCGGCCCGTGCAACGAGACCTCCGGCATCGGCGGCCAGCGCGTCTGCCCCGGCACCAGCTGCCAGGGCGGCTTCCACACGTACGCCGTGGAGTGGGACCGGTCCACCGCCGTCGAGGAGATACGTTTCTCCGTCGACGGGAACACCTTCCACACCGTACGGGCGAACCAGGTCGACGCGACCACCTGGGCCAACGCCACGAACCACGGCTACTTCATCATCCTGAACGTCGCCATGGGCGGCGGCTTCCCGGACGCCTTCGGCGGCGGACCCGACGCGGGCACCCAGCCCGGCTTCTCGATGGCCGTCGACTACGTGTCCGTACTCCGCTCGACGGGCGGCTCGACCCCGCCGACCACACCCCCCACCACTCCTCCGACGACCCCGCCCACCACACCCCCGTCCGGCCACCGCGACGCGTACACGGCCATCGAGGCGGAGTCGTACGACGACCAGGCCGGGCTGGCCAAGGAGAGCACCAGCGACACCGGCGGCGGCCAGAACCTGAGCACGATCGCCAACGGCGACTGGGCCCTGTACAAGGGCGTCGACTTCGGCTCCAGCGCGGCGAGGCAGTTCTACGGTCGGGTCGCCGGCGGTGCGGCCGGCGGGGTCAGCGGGCTCGTCGAGGTCCGGCTGGACAGCCGTACCAGCCCGCCGATCGGCAGCTTCTCGGTCGCGAACACCGGCGGCTGGCAGAGCTGGCGGACCGTCCCGGCGAACATCAGCCCCGTCACCGGCACGCACGACGTCTACCTGACCTTCACCAGCGGCCAGAGCGCCGACTACGTGAATGTCAACTGGTTCGACTTCGGCCACTGACCGGACCGAGCGAACGGAGGAGACGCCCGTGAACACCCGACAACGGCTCCCGCTGACCGTGGCGGCCGCGCTGATCGCCCTGCTGGGGTTCGTCCTGCCGGCCCCGACCCGCGCCGCGGCGCAGTACGCGCAGGGCGGGGCCGGGAGCTTCCCGATCACCTTCCGGAACAACACCCGTGGCACGTACACCGATTCCCAGATCTTCGTCACCGTGCTCGGTCAGGTGACCCCGGGCCAGTGGTCGTACATGAAGCCCGACGGTTCCATGGCCCACATCAACCACCTCGACGCCACCGCGCCCGGCCACCTGGTCAAGAACGGCGTCAACTACCCCAACATGTCCTTCACGCTCGCCCGGGTGGGCGGCACCGTGCCCTCCCCGGCATCGATCCGCGGGGGCCGGATCTACATCTCCCTCGGCTCGCCCCTCTACCTCCCGGTCTCCCCCGACGACCAGGGCTGGGGCGGCCCCGACCTGCGCAATCCCCATGACCCGAACAGCGACGTGTACTACGACTGGTACGAGTACACGTACGTGCGGGGCCAGGTCCCGTTCGGCGGGAACACCACCCAGGTCGACCAGTTCGGCTTCCCTATGACCTCGCGGCTGCGCCAGACCTCCAGTGGCCACGACACCACCCGGGGCATCACGCGGACCCGCGCCGAGGTCATGCAGCAGTACGCGGCCTCCGTCGGGGCGGCCTTCAAGCCGCTGCAGAACGGCTACCGCATCGTGGCGCCGCGCTCCTCGAACCTGTTCCTCGAGGGCGGCGCGCGGCAACAGCACCTCACCACCGCCATCGACCAGGCCTGGGCCCACTACACCGCCCACCCGTTCACCCTGACCCGGCTCGGCGAGACCTTCTCCGGGCGGGTCTCCGGCTCCGTCCTGACCTTCAGCAAGAACGGCGCGGGCCCCTTCACCCTCCGCAAGCCGACCTCGCCGGACGTCATGGCCTGTGCAGGGGCGCTGGCTTCGGGCAACGACACCGAGAAGCAGCTCGGCGCGGAGTTCTGCGCCGCGTTCAACCGGGGTGTCGCCCTCGACACCACCGCCTGGTACACCCCGGCCGCGTACTACGGCGGGACGGCGAAGAACGACTACGCCGGCTTCTTCCACACCGTCGGCCTGGACGGGCGGGCCTACGGGTTCCCCTACGACGACGTCAACGACCAGTCCTCCGTCCAGATCCTCGGCAACACCGAGCCGCCGACCGGGCTGACCCTCGGCATCGGCTGGTGACAGAGGGGGCGCCTTGTAGATCAGGCCGCCGGGAGCGCTCTCACGCTCCCGGCGGTACGCGTTACCCTGCTGTTCCGCGAGTCAACAGCCCCCGGACACGCAGGAGGAATGCCCGTGCCCGAACAGCTTCCCGGTCACCGGCCCACCCTCGAGGCCGTGGCGGAGCGTGCCGGGGTGTCCCGGGCCACCGCGTCCCGCGTCGTCAACGGCGGCGAGGGCGTCCGCGCCCATCTGGTGGAAAAGGTCCGCGAGGCCGTACGGGAGCTGGGGTACGTGCCGAATCCCGCGGCCCGCACCCTCGTCACGCGGCGCACCGGGGCGGTCGCGGTGATCATCGCCGAGCCGGAGGTCCGGATCTTCTCGGACCCCTTCTTCTCCCGCCAGATCCGCGGCATCAGCAAGGAACTGACCGCGCACGACACACAGCTGGTCCTGCTGCTGGTGGAGGACCGGGGTGACTACGACCGCATCGAGCGGTATCTGGCGGGCGGCCACGTCGACGGGGCGCTCGCCTTCTCACTGCACACCGACGACCCGCTGCCCGCGATCACCCGCCGCATCGGCATGCCCACGGTCTACGGCGGCCGCCCGGGGTGGACCGCCGGGTCCGGGGAGCACGGCGGTGTCGCGTACGTGGACGCCGACAACCGCGGGGGCGCCCGCGAGGCCGTACGGTACCTGCTTGACCAGGGCCGGCGGCGGATCGCGCACATCGCGGGCCCGCTGGACCAGACTTCGGCGGTGGACCGGCTCGACGGCTACCGGGACGTGCTGCTCGATGCGGATCCGGCGCTGATCGCGGAGGGGGATTTCACCGCGGCGGGCGGGGCCCGCGCGATGGCCGGGCTGCTGGAGCGCTGTCCGGACCTCGACGCGGTGTTCGCGGCGAACGACCTGATGGCAACGGGCGCCCTGCAGGTGCTGCGGGAGCGCGGCCTCACCGTGCCCGGGGACGTGGCGCTGGTCGGCTTCGACGATGCCGAACTGGTGGCGGAGAGCGCCGATCCGCCGCTGACGACCGTGCGCCAGGACATCGAGGGCATGGGGTGCCTGATGGCGCGGCTGCTCCTGCGCACCCTGAACAAGGTCCAGGGCGAGCGCAGCGTTCCCGCCTCGGTGGTCACTCCGACGGCCCTGGTACGGCGCGCCTCCGCGTGACATGCGCGATCCCCGTGGTCCGCGTGGTCCGCGTGATCCACCCGGTCCGCCGGGGCGGCGCGGCGTGAACTCGTCGTGCAGGAGGGGTGATTGTGGACGAACGCGTGCTGTTGTGCGTACAACTCTTGACGGGGCCGGGGCTGCGGGTGCACGCTCCAGACGCGCTCTGAGAGCGCTCTCAACACTGGCGCACTCCCACCCCCGCACCCTGCCCGTCCAGGCCAAGGAGGCCGCCCCATGTCCATCCCCCGAACCACCCCCAGAGCCGTGGTCCGCATCGGCGCCGTCGCGCTCACGGGCGTGCTCCTGGCCGCCTGCGGATCCGGGTCCGGGTCGGACGGTGCGTCCTCCGGCGACGCCGCAGGCGGCGATGTCACGCTCACCGTCGACCTGTTCGGCTCGTTCGGCTACCAGGAGGCCGGGCTCTACGCCGAGTACGAGCAGCTCCACCCCGGCGTCAAGATCAAGCAGACCGACACCGAGGACGAGCAGGACTACTGGAAGTCGCTGCAGACCCGCCTCGCGGGCGGCGGCGGCCTGGCCGACGTCCAGGCCATCGAGGTCGGCCGCATCGCCTCGGTCACCCAGCAGCAGGGCGGCAAGTTCGTGGACCTGAACCAGTACGGGGCCGGGACGCTCAAGGCCGAGTTCGCCCCCGCCAAGTGGTCCGCCGCGGCCACCAAGGACGGCAAGGTGCTGGGCCTGGGCACCGATGTCGGCCCCGAGGCCATGTGTTACCGCCGCGACCTGTTCCAGGCCGCCGGACTGCCCACCGACCGCACCGAGCTGGCGGCGCGGTGGGCCACCTGGGACGGATACCTCGAACTCGGCCGCCAGTACAAGGAGAAGGCGCCGGCCGGCAGCTCCTGGATCGACAGCGTGGGCAGCCTGAACGCGATCATGGTCGGCCAGCAGAAGGAGCGCTACTACGACGCCTCGGGCGCCCTGATCTACGAGAACAGCCCCGCCGTGAAGGCCGCCTGGGACGCCTCGGTCAAGGCCGCGGGCGAGGGACTCAGCGCCAAGCTGGACCAGTGGTCGCCGCCGTGGAACCAGGCGTTCGCCTCCGGCTCCTTCGCCACCCTGCCCTGCCCCGCCTGGATGCTCGGCTACATCAAGGGCCAGGCCGGGGACGCGGGCCAGGGCAAGTGGGACGTCGCGAAGCTGCCCGGCGGCGCGGGCAACTGGGGCGGCTCCTACCTGGCGGTCCCGAGCGTGGCCAAGCACAAGAAGGAGGCGTACGAGCTGATCAAGTGGCTCACCGCGCCCGAGCAGCAGACCAAGGTCTTCCGCAAGCAGGGCAACTTCCCCTCGGCCACCCGGTCCATCGGCCAGATAGCCGACGCCAAGGACCCCTACTTCTCCGGCGCGCCGATCGGCCAGATCTTCGGCGACGCCGCCGAACAAGCGCCCGTCCAGGTGCTCGGCCTGCACGACAAGGACATCGCCGACCAGATCAACAACGCGCTCAGCGAGGTCGAACGCAAGGGCACGGCTCCCGAGACGGCCTGGTCGAACGCGAAGAAGGCCGTCAAGAATGCCCTCGGCTGAGCCGCTGGCACCGCTGGCACCGCCGGCGCCTCCGACCGCCCCGGCGCCGCCGGCTGCGCCGCCCCGGCGGCGCGGCCGGCCGGCGGGGCTGTCCCCGTACGCCTTCCTCGCCCCCTTCTTCACCCTGTTCGCCGCGTTCGGGATCTTCCCGCTGCTCTACACTGCGTACGTCTCCCTCTACCGCGCCGAACTGCAGACCCCCGGCGAGCTGGAGTGGCGCGGCCTCGGCAACTACACGGCACTGTTCACCGACCCGTTCTTCTGGACGGCGCTGCGCAACACGTTCACCATGGGCGTGCTGTCCACGGTGCCCCAGCTGCTGATGGCACTGGGCCTGGCCCACCTGCTCAACTACCGGCTCCGCGCCCGCACGTTCTTCCGTACGGCGCTGCTGCTGCCGTACGCGACCTCGGTCGCCGCCGCATCGCTGATCTTCGCGCAGCTCTTCGGGCACGATTTCGGGCTCGTGAACCGCCTGCTGGACCTGGTGGGCATCCACCCGGTCGACTGGCAGAACGGTACGGCGGCCTCCCAGATCGCCGTCTCGTCCATCGTGGTCTGGCGCTGGACCGGCTACAACGCACTGATCTACCTGGCGGGCATGCAGACGATCCCGTCCGAGCTGTACGAGGCGGCCGAGGTCGACGGGGCCTCCCGCCTGCGGCAGTTCCTGCACGTGACGCTGCCGGGGCTGCGCCCCACGATCGTCTTCACCTCGACCGTCTCGACGATCGGCGCCACCCAGCTGTTCGGCGAGCCGCTGCTGTTCGAGGGGTCGATGTCCGGCGGCATCTCGCACCAGTACCAGACCCTCGGCCTGTACATGTACGAGCAGGGCTGGGGCTTCTTCCACCTGGGCCGGGCGGCGGCCATCGCCTGGGTGATGTTCCTGCTGATCGTGGTGCTGGTGGGGGTCAACGCCCTGGCCGCGCGCCGCCGTTCCCGTAAGGAGGCCGGCCGATGAGCGCGCACGTCTCCGCCCGGCGCGGCGGAAGGCTCACGTACGCCGTCCTGATCTGCGCGGTGCTGGTATCGGCCTTCCCCCTGTACTGGACCCTCGTCGCCGCGAGCCGTTCCAACGCCGAACTGGCCAGGCCCATACCGGCGTTGCTGCCCGGTCCGCGTCTCCTGGACAACCTGCAGGCCGTCCTCGACGAGGCGGCGATCGGCACGGCGCTGCTCAACTCGCTCATCGTCTCAGGGGCGATCACCGTGGGCACGGTGCTGTGCTCCACGCTGGCGGGGTTCGCCTTCGCCAAACTCCGCTTCCGTGGCCGCGGGGCGCTGCTCGGCGCCGTCGTCGCCTCGATGATGATCCCGCCGCAGCTCGGGGTGATCCCGCTGTTCATGCTGATCGTCAAGCTGCACTGGGTGAACCAGCTGCAGGCCGTCGTGCTGCCCGGGCTGGTCTCGGCGTTCGGCGTGTTCTTCATGCGGCAGTTCCTGGTGCAGTCGCTGCCGGACGAGCTGATCGAGGCGGCCCGGGTGGACGGTGCCTCGCACGCCCGGATCTTCTGGTCGATCGTCGTACCGATCGCCCGCCCGGCGATGGCGGTCCTGGGACTGCTCACCTTCATGACGGCCTGGAACGACTTCTTCTGGCCGATCGTCGCGCTGTCCTCGCAGGAGCCGACCGTCCAGGTCGCCCTGCGCCAGCTGGGCGGCGGATACGTCCACGACCAGTCCGTGATCATGGCCGGCACCCTGCTCGGCACGCTGCCGGTGCTGCTGGTCTTCGGACTGCTCGGCCGGCAGATCGTCGGCGGCATCATGCAGGGCGCGGTCAAGGGCTGACGCAGCCGCCCCGGCCTTCCCCCATCTTCCTGGAGTCTTCCCATGACCACGCTCGACGCGTCTCCCGTCACGAAGACGGGCCTCTCCTTCCCGGCCGGCTTTCGCTGGGGCACGGCCACCGCCGCGTACCAGATCGAGGGCGCGGCCGCCCTGTACGGCCGGACGCCCTCCATCTGGGACACCTTCAGCCGCACCCCCGGCAAGGTGCTCAACGGCGACACCGGGGACACGGCCGCGGACCACTATCACCGCATGACCGAGGATGTGGCCCTGCTCCGACGGCTCGGCGTCACCGACTACCGCTTCTCGGTGGCCTGGCCGCGGGTGCAGCCCACCGGCCGGGGGCCCGTCGTCCAGCAGGGCCTGGACTTCTACCGGCGGCTCGTCGACGAGCTGTCGGCCGCAGGGATCCGTCCGGTCGCCACCCTGTACCACTGGGACCTGCCGCAGGAGCTCGAGGACCTGGGGGGCTGGCCGCGGCGGGAGACCGCCGAGCGGTTCGCCGAGTACACGGGGCTCGTGGCCGGGGCGCTCGGCGACCGGGTGGCGAGCTGGACCACGTTCAACGAGCCCTGGTGCGCGGCCTTCCTCGGTTACGCGTCCGGGGTGCACGCCCCGGGCCGCACCGAGCCGGCGTCCGCGCTGCAGGCCGCGCACCACTTCAACCTGGCGCACGGGCTGGGCGTGGCGGCGCTGCGCTCGGCCCTCCCCCGGTCGGCCGAGGTATCGCTGACGCTGAACCTGCACGCGCTGCGGCCGCTGACGCGCTCCGCATCCGATATGGACGCGGTGCGCCGGATCGATGCGGTGGGCAACAGGATCTTCCTCGACCCGGTCTTCCACGGGCGCCTGCCGCAGGACCTGGTCCGCGACACCGCCGGGGTGACGGACTGGTCCTTCGTCAGGGACGGCGACCTGGCCGCCGCCGCGGAGCCGATCGACTGGCTGGGCCTCAACTACTACTCCCCGACGGTGGTCGCGGCGGCCGCGCCGGGGGACGGCGTCGCGGCCGCCGGGCCCTCACCGTGGGTGGGCGCCGAGGAGTACGTGCGCTTCCTGCCCGCGCCGGGGCCCCGGACGGCCATGGACTGGCCCGTGGACGCGGGCGGTCTGCACGAGCTGCTGGTCCGGCTGCGCGACGAACTGCCCGGCGTACCGGTGCTGATCACGGAGAACGGAGCGGCGTACGTGGACTATGCCGACCCGGAGGGCGATGTGCACGATCCGGAGCGGATCGACTACCTGCACGGCCATCTGTCCGCGGTACACCGGGCGATCGCGGACGGGGCCGACGTACGCGGGTATTTCGTGTGGTCGCTGCTGGACAACTTCGAGTGGGCGTACGGCTACAGCAAACGGTTCGGCCTCGTCCACGTGGACTTCGCGACCCAGCGGCGCACGCTCAAGGACAGTGCCCGCTGGTACGCCGACGTCATCGCCCGGGGCGGTCTGCCAGCCTGACCACCGCCGCGCGCCCTTGCGTACGCAGGCGGCAGGCCTGGGCGCCCGTGATCCGGACCCCGTCGTACGGGCCGAGGGCGACGGGGCCGGCTGCGGCACCGGCCCCGGCTTCGCCTTCGAGTTCGAGTTCGGCCGGGCCGCCGAGCGCGACCACGAGCAGGGTCTCCCCCGGCGCGGCGGTGAGCGCGAGGGCGCCCCGTACGACCGCGGTCTGCGCGTGCACGCGGTCGCGGCGGTACATCACGTTGAAGTTCACGACGGGCCCGTCGAGGAGCCGGCACTCGGTGGGGGCGTCGCCGGGGAAGTCCTGCGGCGCGTAGCGCTCGTCGACGAGGCGGAGGGCGCCGGCCACCGTGAGCTCCATGCCCGCCCCCTCGGCCAGGGTCAGGGTGCGGTCGACGCCGGGGAAGGCCGAGAAGGGGCCGCCCGCGGCCACCTCGGCGAGGCTGACCCGCCACCCGAAGTCGGCGATGCCGGCACCCTCGGGCCAGGCAGCGATCTCCCGGGTCACCCCGCCGCCGTTCTTCCACGCGACGGCGGCGCGGTCGCCCGCGCGCAGGATCCGGACCTCGTCGCCGCCGGTCATGGCGCTGCTCCTTCTCTCGGGTACGCACCGCCCCTGCGGCCGGGCCGAGCCTATCCACCCCGGCAGGAAAGGGCGTCCCCGCAGGCAGACGACGACCGTCCCGGAACCACCGGACTCCAACCGGATAGTCCATCCGCATCTGTGTTACGGTCACATCAAGCGGATGATGTATCCGGATAACTGGTGGGGATGGAAGCCATGAAGAGGACTGCTGTGGTCACGGCGGGAACGGGCGGGATCGGCTTGGAGACGGCGCTGGGGCTGGCCTCCGCCGGTTACTCGGTCACCGTGATCGGACGCAACGCCGAGCGGGGCGCCCGGGCGGTCGACCGGATCAACGCGACGGACCCGGCACACCCCGGCCGGTTCCTGTCCGCCGACCTCGCCTCGCTCGAGGAAGTGCGCCGGCTCGCCGACCGGATCGCCCGCGAGCACACCGCCTCGGGCGAACCGCTGACCGTGCTGGTCAACAACGTCGGGGCGATGTTCCCGGAGCGGCGGGACCTGGACGGGGTCGAGGCGTCGTTCGTCGTCAACCACCTCTCGCCGTACCTGCTGACCGAGCTGCTGCTGCCCACGCTGACGGCCGGTGCGCCGAGCAGGATCGTGAACGTGACCTCGGGTGCGGTCGGGGTCGCGAAGCGGGTGTTCGATGCCGTCGAGCCGCCCGGCGGCTACTACGGCTTCCACTGGTACGGCCGCGCCAAGCTCGCCAACCTCGCCTACACGCTCGACCTGGCCGGGCGGCTGGACGGTACGGGCGTATCGGTCTTCGCCGCAGACCCCGGGGGCGCCGCGACCGACATGACCGACGGCACCATGACCGACTCGAAGATCGTGTCGCCCGCGCTGCGGCTGATGTGGCCGCTGGTACGCCGCAAGTTCGCCCGGTCGACGTCCGGTCCGGCGTCAGTGGCGGCCAGGCCCTCGATCGTCGCCGCGACCGACGACGCCCTGACGGGCAGGACCGGCGTCGTCATCGGCGCCCAGGCGAGCCCGGTGGCGCCCCACCGCGCGGCGACCGACCCCCGCGTCGTCGAGTCCGTACGCCGCCTCAGCGAACGGCACGCGCCTGCGGCCGTCTGACCCGGCGGCCGTCTGACGTACCGAACGGCAGCGGGATGCGCAGGCGGCGGGCGGCGGGCGGCGGGGCCATCCGGATGGGCTATCCCATTAGCATGTCCCCATGACGACGACGCCACTGCGCAAGGATGCGGCCCGCAACTGGGACCGGATCGTCGACGTCGCCCGTGCCCTGGTCGACCAGGGCACGCCGTTGCAGCTCAACGACGTCGCCCGGCGCGCCGGCCTCGGTGTCGGCACCGTCTACCGGCACTTCGCCACGCCCGAGGCGCTGCTGGAGACCGTCGCCACCCCCTGCCTGGAAGCCCTGGCCGCCCACGGCGAGCAGGCGCTGGCCGAAACCGACCCATGGCGCGCGCTCGAGGGCTTCCTGACCCGCACGGTCGAGGCGCAGGTCACCGACGCCTCCCTGGCCCCGGTCACCGCCGCAGCCGAGGACTGCCTGCCACGCACCACGGAACTCAAGCAGTCGCTGCGGTCGGCCGGCACCACGCTCCTCGACCGGGCCCGCGCGGCCGGGGCGGTACGTCCCGACCTGGCGCCCGCGGACCTCGTCCCGCTCATGTGCGGCATCGCCTACGCGGTGCAGGTCCACGGCAGCACTGCCGATGACCGGATCGACACGGCCCACCGCTACCTCGCCACCCTGCTCGGGGGCCTGCGGGCCACGCCACCGAACGCCTGAAGGGGCCGGACCTCTGCGGTCGCCGCGGTGCGTACGGCAGAGGGAGCCGGAGCGGGAGCTACAGGATGCGCCGGGTGGTGTGCGGCAGCGAGGAGTACCCCGGTCGTCCCGCGTCGAGCGGGGCGCCCTCGGCGGCGTCCGTGTCGAGGGCGTACACCATGAGCGGGCTGCTGCCGCTGGGGCCCGTGGCGGTGGCGCGCAGCCGGTAGCGCTCGGTGCGGACGGCATCGCGGGCGAGGGGGGAGCCGCCCTCGTAGAGGTGGGCCGGCTTGGCGTCGGTGGCCATCCGCAGCTCCACGCCGCGCCAGGCGCCGGTGGCCGGGTCGCGCCGTTCCAGTACGTACGGGGACGCAGGGCCGGGCAGGTCGCCGGGCTCGCCGGTGAGGGGCTCCATCTGGAAGGCGATCAGCAGGTGCCGGTAGGCCTGGGCATTGCCGTTGCGGACGGTGACGGTGAACTCCTGCGCGGGGCCGCCGCGGACCAGGCTCAGCCCGCCGCCCGGGGCGGCCGCGGTGAGCGACAGCCGGGTCGCGGGGGCGGGGGCCGACGCCGCTGTCGGCGTCTTGGCGGGCGCCGCCGGGGACGTGGGGGCGGAGGTGGGCGTGGCGGCCTGTGCGGACACGGCCGGGCTCGCGGACACGGTCGCCGTCGGCGATGCCGAGCCCGAGGGCGAGGCGTCCGACGACCGGGTGGGAGCGGCGGGGGTGTCCGGGTGTCCGGTGCAGGCCGTCAGAACGGCCGAGAGCGCCGCCAGTACCACCGGGGCGATCAGCAGACGGGGTCTGACGTGCAACGTGCCCTCCTACGGCTCCTGTGACGGCAGGACGCTAGCAAGGGCGGCCCGCCGGCACAGGGGCCCGGCGCATGACACTTCGGTCACGGTTGCCGGCCGGGGTCGGCGGCCGGAGCGGGGGCCGGAGCCGGCGCCGGAGTCAGGGCCGACCCCCGAGCCCCGGACCGGACCGGAGACCCCGTACTCCCGCGCCCGGCCGTGGCCCGTCAGCCCTTGAAGTCCGCCGTCCGGACCGGGGAGGCCTCGGCGAGGGCCTTCACCACGGCGTCGGTGCCCGCCCGCAGCCCGTACACGGGCGTGCCCGGCTGCTGGCGCCAGGAGTCGTCGAGGCCGCCCGCGTCGACGGAGTCGAAGCCGAGTTCGCCGATGAGCGCCCGGACGGTCTGCTTCGCCGCCTCGTCGTCGCCGGCGACCGGGAGGGCCATCCGGTCCGGATCCCCGGCCGGCCGGTGCCGGTCCAGGATGTCCTCGGCGTACGTCCCGTTGAAGGCCTTGACCACCGGGTGCCCGATGTGGCGCTCGCTCCAGCGGCTCTCGGTCAGGCCCCCGTCCTCGATCTCGGCGATGCGGCCGTCGCGCTGCTTCGGGTAGTAGTTCCCGGTCTCGATGACGACGACGTCCTTCGCCGCCTGGTCGAACAGCCCGGCGGGCAGCTCGGGCACGTTCTTCAGGGGGATGGTGACCACGACGACCTCGGCCCCGCGGGCCGCCTCCGCCACCGTGACCGGCGTGGCCCCGGTCTCCTTCGCGAGGTCGGACAGGGTCTCGGGGCCACGGGAGTTCGCCACGGACACCTCGTGTCCGAGCGCGGTCAGACGGCGCGTCAGGTTGCCGCCGATGTTGCCTGCGCCGATGATGCCGATCTTCATGAGCTCTCCAGTGCGTGCAGGTGGTCGGGTGGTGCGTGGAGTCCGAACCACCGGCAGCCGCCGCGCATTCCGGGTACGGGCCTCCGCTCTGCGGATCCTCCGTTCGAGTGGCCGGTTCCAAGCCACAAGGCATCGGCGATGGATTCAGCCAAGCCGGCCTGAAATCACCTTCGGTCGGGTGCCGGGCTGCGCCGCCTGGAGCCGTCGATCCTGCGCTCCGAGGAGATCGGAGGGCCCGAACCGGCCGGCGCCCACGGCTCTTCGTACCGGAGGTGAAGCCGGCCGCCCTGCCGGCCAACCATGCGCCGGATTCGCGCCGGACGTGCGCACGGCGCTCCCGGCGGGCGTGCGGGCCCTGCGGGCGGCGGCTCTGACCTGCCTGGGTTCGCCCCGATAGGCCGCTGTACGCCATCTCCACCATCACCCTGACCTGGAGCGGCAGTGAAACCACCCGGCTCCACGTCCAGGCCGATCCGAAGACCCGGAAGATCCTCTCCATCCAGGACTGACGACGCTCCGGACCTGCGGATGCTCCGGACCTGCGGGTGGGGGCCACCGCCGGCGGCCCCCACCCGATCAGGACGGTGCGGCGGTTACGCCCCGCTCGCCTTCAGCATGTCCTCGCGCTCGACGATCTTCACGCGCTCGCGGCCCTGCGGCTCGCCCAGCGCCTTCTCGGCCGCGTCGAGCTCGTACCAGCCCTCCCACGTCGTGAAGCGGACGTTGCGCTCGGCCAGGAACGCCTCGACGGCCTCCGGCGCGGGCGCTGCGGGGGTCTTCAGGCGGCCGCCCGCGTGGTCCTCCAGGAGGTTCGCGACCGTCTCGTTCGCGTCGCCCTTGGTGTGGCCGATGAGGCCGATGGGCCCGCGCCGGATCCAGCCGGTGACGTACGTCGACTGCAGGTGCGCGCCGGCTTCGATCACGCGGCCGCCCTCGTCCGGGACCGTTCCGCTGTCGACGTCCCACGGGAGCTTGGGCAGTTCGTCGGAGAGGTAGCCCACTGCGCGGTAGACGGACTGGACGTCCCAGTCGGTGAACTGGCCGGTGCCCTTGACGTTGCCCGTGCCGTCGAGCTCGGTGCGCTCGGTGCGCAGGCCGACGACCTTGCCGTCCTCGCCGAGGATCTCGGCGGGCGACTCGAAGAAGTGCAGGAACAGCTTGTGCGGGCGCTCGCCGATGTCGCGGATCGCCCAGTTCTCGAGGGTCTTGGCGACCATGTCCGCCTGCTTGTTGGAGCGGCGGGTGGCGATGGAGCCCTCGTCGTAGTCGATGTCCTCGGGGTTGACGATGACCTCGATGTTCGGCGAGTGGTCGAGCTCGCGCAGCTCCATCGGGCTGAACTTGGCCTGCGCCGGTCCGCGGCGGCCGAAGACGTGCACCTCGAGCGCCTTGTTGGCCTTGAGGCCGTCGTAGACGTTCGCCGGGATCTCAGTCGGCAGCAGCTCGTCCGCGGTCTTCGCCAGGATGCGCGCGACGTCGAGGGCGACGTTGCCGACGCCGAGGACGGCGACCTTCTCGGCCTCCAGCGGCCAGGTGCGCGGGACGTCGGGGTGGCCGTCGTACCAGGAGACGAAGTCGGCGGCGCCGTACGAGCCGTCGAGCTCGACGCCCGGTATGGCGAGCGCACGGTCGGCGGTCGCGCCGGTGGAGAAGATCACGGCGTCGTAGAACGAGTGGAGTTCGTCGAGGCTGATGTCGTTCGGGTAGTCCACGTTGCCGAACAGGCGGACCTGCGGCTTGTCGAGCACCTGGTGGAGGGCGGTGATGATGCCCTTGATCCGCGGGTGGTCGGGGGCGACGCCGTACCGGATCAGGCCGAAGGGGGCGGGCATTCGCTCGAACAGGTCGATGGAGACACCCGGCTCGGCGGCCGCCTCGGACTTCAGCAGCGCATCGGCGGCGTAGATTCCGGCGGGGCCGGCACCGACGATTGCTACCCGCAGGGGGCGAGGCATGACAGGTTCCCTTCGACCGACAAAAAACTGGATCAAGAGAACCCTAAACTAAGGCGACCCTAACCCGGCACCCACCCCCCGGTTATGACCCTATAAACAAGCCTTATGACCTTCCCAAGACATCCTTGGGGTTGCCCGTCACACTGGAACCAGCCATCGCAGAGGGATCGGGAGGTAGCCCATGGATCCGGTTGCGGCCCTGGAGCGGATCGCCTTCCTGCTGGAACGGGGGCAGGCGCCCACCTACCGGGTGCAGGCCTTCCGGCGGGCCGCCGCCGCACTCACCCGGATGGGTGAACGCGAATTACGGGAGCGGGTCGAGGCCGGAACGCTCGAAGCGGTCAAGGGCATCGGGCCGAAGACCGCCCAGGTGGTGCGGGAGGCGGACGGCGGGGCGATCCCCGCGTACCTGCAGAAACTCGAGGACGAGATCGCGGCGCACCCCGAAGGCCCCCCGGCGAGCCCGGCCGCCCGCGCGCTGCGCGCGGCACTGCGCGGCGACTGCCATCTGCACTCCGAGTGGTCCGACGGCGGCAGCCCGATCGAGGCCATGGGGCGGACGGCGGTCGAGCTGGGTCACGAGTGGGCCGTGCTCACGGATCATTCGCCGAGCCTGACCGTCGCCCGGGGCCTGTCGCCGGAGCGACTGCGCGAGCAGCTGGACGTGGTGGCGGAGCTCAACGCGTCGTGGGCGCCCTTCCGGCTGCTCACCGGCATCGAGTGCGACATCCTGCTCGACGGCTCGCTGGACCAGGAGCCGGAGCTGCTGGACCGGCTGGACGTGGTCGTCGGGTCCGTCCACTCCAAGCTGCGGATGGAGTCGCCCGCTATGACGCGGCGCCTGCTGGCCGCCGTACGCAACCCCCTGATGGACGTCCTGGGGCACTGCACGGGACGGCTGGTGACGGGCCGGACCCGCCCCGAGTCGCAGTTCGACGCCGAGGCGGTCTTCGCCGCGTGCGCGGAGTCCGGGACCGCCGTGGAGATCAACAGCCGACCCGAGCGGCTGGACCCGCCGCGCCGGCTGCTGCGGCTGGCTGTGGAGGCCGGCACGCTGTTCGCGATCGACACGGACGCCCACGCCCCGGGCCAGCTGGACTGGCAGCTGCTCGGCTGCGAACGGGCCGTGGAGTGCGGGGTTCCGGCCGAGCGCGTCGTGAACACCTGGCCGCGGGAGCAGCTGCTGGAGTGGACCCGGACGCGACGCCCGCCGACCGCGGCGGCCGCGGCCTGAGCCGAGGCTTGCCCGGCGCTCGGGCCGCGTCAGCCGAGCCCGGCCAGGTCCGCCCCGCGTACCAGCAGCAGCACGACATCGGCCCCGGCGACCCCCATCGTGGCCAGGAACGGGATCCGGCTCCGGCCGGTCGGCCGACCGGCCCCGAGGAGTACCGCCACCGTCGTCGCCGCGAGCAGCCCCCAGCCGTACGGGGGCACCCGACCCGGCGGTCCGGCGACCAGGGCCACGGCCGAGCCGAGGACCAGGAGCCCCCCGACGGCCGCCGCGCGCCGGGCGCCGAGCCGGTGCGGCAGGCCCACCACGCCCGTGGCCAGGTCCTCGTCGAGGTCCGGCAGCACATTGGCGAAATGCGCGCCCGCGCCCAGCAGGGCCGCGGCGGCCGTCAGCCACCACGGCGGCCAGGGCGCACCGGGCAGCCCGAGGGTGACGAAGGCGGGGAGCAGCCCGAAGGCGAGGGCGTAGGGGAGCCAGGAGAAGGCGGTGCCCTTCAGCCGCAGGTTGTACGCCCAGGCGGCGGCCACCCCGCACAGGTGCGCGCAGCCGGCGAGCCATCCGCCGGCCAGTGACAGCGGGACGCAGAGCAGCAGGGCCGTGAGGGCCGCGGCCGTCACCGCGGCGGGCCGTACCGCTCCGGAGACCAGGGGTTTGTCGCGGCGGCCGGTCGCCAGGTCCCGGCCGAGGTCCACCCGGTCGTTGCACCAGCCCACCGAGAGCTGGCCCGCGGCCACCGCGGCCACGGCGAGCGCCGCCCCCGGGAGGCTGCGCCCCACGGCCGCGGCGAGGGCGGCGGCGAACAGCGTCACGGCGGCCGCGGGCACCGGATGGCAGGCCCCCAGCAGCCCGAACAGGACGGATCGACCGGGTGGACCGGGTGGACCGGACACGGCGGGCTTGGGCCGTCGGCCGGTCTGCGGGGCCGGGGCGGGCGTCGGCGGAGTTCCGTCTGCGGCTCGGGCGGGGGACACGCGATCACGCTATGCCGCGCCGCGCCCGGTATGCGGGATTCATCACGAAGTGTCAGTTATTCCCTATGTTGAATCAATGACGCGTGTCCTGGCAGTGAGCAGTGTGTTCCCGCCCCACCGCTATCGTCAGTCCGAGATCGCGGCGGCGCTCGCCCGCTTCCTGCCCCCGGGGGCCGACACCGCCCTGCTCCACCGGCTGCACGCCTCGGTGGGCGTGGAGTACCGCCACCTCGCGCTCCCGCTGGAGCGCTACGGTCCCTCGAACGACTTCGGCGGGACGAACGCCCTCTTCGTGCAGACGGCCGAGGAGCTCGGCGCCCGCGCCGTCGAAGCCGCCCTGAGCGCGGGCCACCTGACGGCGCGCGAGGTGGATCTGGTCATGTCGACCACGGTGACCGGGCTGGCGACGCCCTCGCTGGAGGCCCGCCTCGCCACCCGTACCGGTCTGCGCCCCGGCGTGAGGCGGCTGCCGCTCTTCGGCCTCGGCTGCGCGGCAGGCGCCGCGGGGCTCGGCCACCTCCACGACTACCTGGCGGGCCGCCCGGACCACGCGGCCCTGCTGCTGTCCACCGAGCTCTGCTCCCTCACCCTGCAGCCCTCGGACACCTCGATGGCGAACCTGGTGGCCGGCGCCCTCTTCGGCGACGGGGCCGGGGCGCTGCTCGCCGTGGGCCGCGGCCATCCGCTGCACGGGACGAGGCCGGGGCCTTCGGTGGTGGCCGCGCGCAGCCGCCTGTACCCCGGCACCGAGGGGCTGCTCGGCTGGGACATCGGCCACTGGGGTTTCCGGATGGTGCTGGGCCGTGAACTGCCCGCGCTGGTCAGGCTGCACGTGGCCGAGGAGATCGAGACGTTCCTCGCCGGGCACGACCTCAAGCCGCCGGACGTGGACGCGTGGATCGTCCATCCCGGTGGGCCGAAGGTCCTCGACGTGCTGGCCGACGCGCTGGCGCTGCCGGATTCGGCCTTCGCGGCGAGCCGGCGTTCGCTGGCGGAGGCGGGCAACCTCTCCTCGGCCTCGGTCCTGCACGTCCTCAGCGCGGTCCAGGCCGCCGGGCCGCCCGCACCGGGCTCGGTCGGGCTGATGATCGCCTTCGGACCGGGCTTCGCCTCCGAACTCGTCCTCCTGCGCTGGTGACCTCATGCCCCTGAACCCGATCCCCACGATGGACCTGTACCTGCTGCTCATGGCTCTCGTCGTGGCCGAGCGGCTCGCCGAACTCGCCGTCGCCCGCCGCAATGCGCGCTGGAGCCTGTCCCGCGGCGCCATCGAGTACGGCCGCGGCCACTATCCCGCCATGCTCGCCCTGCACACCGCGCTGCTGCTGGGCTGCGTGGTGGAACCGCTCGTCGCCGACCGCCCGTTCCTGCCCGCGCTGGGCTGCTCCGCCCTCGCCCTCGTACTGGCGGCCCAGGGCCTGCGCTGGTGGTGCATCGCCACCCTCGGCCCGCGGTGGAACACCCGGGTGCTGGTGGTCCCGGGGCTGCCGCTGGTGGCGGCCGGGCCGTACCGGCTGCTGCGCCACCCGAACTACGTCGCGGTCGTCGTGGAGGGTGCGGCGCTGCCGTTGGTGCACACCGCCTGGATGACCGCGGCCGGCTTCACCGTGCTGAACCTCCTGCTGCTCGGCGTACGCATCCGCTGCGAGGAGGACGCACTGGCCCATGCCGCGCCCGTGTACCGCAGTGCCGTACCGGCGGAGGGCAGGGTCCGGTGATCGACCTGCTCGTCGCGGGCGGTGGGCCGGCCGGGCTGGCCACGGCCATCCACGGGGCGCTGGCCGGGATGGAGGTCGTGGTCCTGGAGCCGCGCCCCACCCCGATCGACAAGGCCTGCGGCGAGGGCCTGATGCCGGGGGCCGTCCGCCGTCTCCGGGAGCTCGGCGTCTGCGTGCCGGGCAGCCCGTTCCGCGGCATCCGCTACCTGGACGGGGTGAGCGGCCTGCACGCGGAGGGGCTGTTCCGCACCGGGCCGGGTCTCGGCACCCGCCGGACCGTCCTCCAGGCGGCGCTGGCCGAACGCGCCGACCGGCTGGGCGTACGGGTGCTCGCGCGGCGCGTCGGCGAGGTCCGCCAGGACGAGGACCGGGTCGGCGCGGCCGGCCTGACGGCCCGCCACCTCGTGGCGGCGGACGGCCTGCACTCCCCCGTCCGGCGCGGCCTGGGCCTCGCGGCGCCGCCCGCTCCCGGGCGCCCGCCCCGCTACGGGCTGCGCCGCCACTACGCTGTGGAGCCCTGGAGCGACCTGGTCGAGGTCCACTGGTCGGCGCACTGCGAGGCGTACGTGACCCCGCTGGGGCCCGGCCGGGTGGGCGTGGCGGTCCTCACCACCGAACGCGCCCCCTTCGACGTGCAACTGGCCAGGTTCCCGCTGCTGTGCTCGCGGCTGGCCGGGTGCTCGGGTTCGGCGGTGCGCGGCGCCGGGCCGCTGCGCCAACAGGCCCGGGTACGGGTCGCGGGGCGGGTGCTGTTCGTCGGGGACGCCGCGGGGTACGTGGACGCACTGACCGGCGAGGGGCTGACGCTGGCCCTGACGGCCGCGGGCGCACTCGTCCGCTGCGTGCGGGAGGGCCGGCCGCAGGCGTACGAGCGGGCCTGGCGGGAGCTGTCACGCAGCTACCGCACGCTCACGGCGTCCTTGCTCTGGGCACGCCAACAACCGCGGCTCGCGGGGCGGATCGTCCCGTTGGCGGCCCGGCTGCCGAGGGTGTTCACGCACGGGGTCAACCTGCTCGCGTAGGACGGCGGTACCGGCCGTACGGAGGCATGCCACGGGGGCGGGACCGGCACGTACCGCCGGTCCCGCCCCCGTCGCGCGGTCAGCCGCCGGCGGCCGCCCGGGCCTGCGGCGACCGGTTCAGGAGCGCCAGGCCGGCCAGGACGGCGGCTGCTGCGGCGCAGAACACCGCCGTGGCGCCCGCCCAGGCCAGGGAGACGCTCGCCGCGCCCTCCAGCGGGTCGAACCCCGCGACTGCGCCGACCACGTGCAGGGCGACGACGGCGACGGCCCCCGCCGCGCCGGCCCGCCACGCTGCGGCGGTGTCGCGCACGGCCAGCAGGGCGCCGAGGCCCAGGCACAGCACGGTGGCGAGGAGCGGGAGGAGGGCCGTCGGGGTCTGCGACGGCAGTGCCGTCAGATCGCCCGGCAGGTGCAGGACGCCGCAGAGCAGCAGGGCGGCGGCCACCGGCCGGCGCAGGACGTGGCGCAGCGCCCCGGAGCCGGCGCGGGCGGCCGGGGCGCCGTTCGCGGTGCGTCCGTACGGCCGTCGGCGGTACTGCTCGGAGGACTCGTACGGCTCGTCGTCGTAGGGCTCGTCGTACGGTTCCTCGAAGAGCGGCTCGTTCCGCTGTTCGTACCGCGCCGGGGGTGCGACCGGGCGCTGCCCGGCGGGATCCGCGCGGCGGGCGGGCGAGGCGGGGCGCGCCACCGAGGCGGGGTGCGCGGACCGGACGGCCGGGGTGGCCTCTACGGCCTCTGGGGTCTCTGGGGCCTCTGGGACTTCTCCGGCCCGGGCGGTCTGCTCGGGGTCCGAGGGGTCCGACGGGGCCGACGGGTCCGAAGGCCGGTCGTCCTCGCCCGTCCCGAGGATGCCGACCAGCAGCGCCACGTCCTGGACCGGGCGTCCTACGGCGGCCGCGCGCAGCGTCTGGTGACCGTGGTCGGGGCTCTGGCCGGTGTCCTTGAGGAGGCCCACGAGTTCGGCCACCTCCTCGAGCGGCCGGCAGGTGCCGGCCGTCTCCAGCAGGGTGCGTATGGGCTCGGCACCCGTCGTGGTCGCTGCGCCGGTGGTGTCGGGGAGCTCGCGGCGGTCGTCGTCCTGTGTCGCCGCGAGCGTGATGGGGTCATTCATGGAAAGCTCCGTTCGCCGACGCGCGGGTCTGCACATCGCGCCGGTCGACGTGCGTCATGGGAATCGCACGTTCAGTCACATTCAGCGGGACCCCGCTCCGCTGCGCCATTCGGGGCGGGCAAACGGGGGAGCCGCCCTCCCGGCGGTCACCGGTGCAGACGGTTCGAGATGCGCCCGCCCGGTGCTGCTGCTTCGCTGAATCCGGCCTCCTTACCCCCCACACCCGAGGAGTGATCATGAGCGCTGGCGAAACCCACGGCCGGGTCCGGCAACTGCGCGAGAAGGCGCAGGAGCTGAGCAATGCGGCCGAACGCTCCACCGATCCGGAAGAACGCCGAAGGCTCCAGGAGAAGGCCCGCCGACTCCGGGAACAGAGCGAGAAGGAAGGCAAGATCGACGACCGGGGCATGGATCCCATGTAGCCCCGCGTCGCCCCACACATCGGCCGGTGGCCACGGGCACCGGCCGATGCCGTACGTCACGTCACGTCATTTCGGTGGTTTCGGTGGTTTCGCGGACACGTCTGGGGACGGTGCATGAAGGCTACGGAGGTTCTGGCCGATGCGTTCGGACGCATCCGGGAAGTGGTGCACGACGTGGTCGAGGGGCTCTCGGCCGAGGAGTTGAACGCGCGGGTCGACCCGAAGGCGAACTCGATCACCTGGCTGGTGTGGCATCTGACCCGGGTGCAGGACGACCACGTGGCGGACGCTTCGGGCCGGGAGCAGGTCTGGACGGCACAGGACTGGTTCAGCCGCTTCGCCCTGCCGGTGCCCGCCGAGGCCACCGGCTTCGGGCAGACCGCTGCGCAGGTCGGGAAGATCGTGGTCGAGTCGGGCGAACTGCTGCTGGGGTACTACGACGCCGTCCACGAGCAGAGCACCGCTTTCATCCGCGGACTCGCCGCCGCCGACCTGGAACGGGTCGTCGACGAGCGCTGGGACCCGGCGGTCACCCTGGGGGTGCGGCTGGTCAGCGTCATCGCCGACGACCTCCAGCACGCCGGCCAGGCGGCCTACGTACGGGGCGTCCTGCAGCGGCGCTAGCGTCCCGCGTCCAACACCCCCGCACCGCCCGCAGGTTGACCGGATTTCGCGCCTGCTCCGGGGAATGCATGGCAGAGACGAAAGGCGGTCGCCCGTGTCCCGTGCCCGTTGCCCACGACGCCGGAACGCCATGTGGAGCGCCGTGTGGTGCGCCGTGTGGTGCGCCTTCCTCCTGCTCGCCACGGCAGGCGCCGCACCGGCGTCCGCCGCGGCGGGCGCGCCTGCCACGGACCGCCCCGTGGTGGACACCGACCGGGGGCCCGTACGCGGCCGGGCGCACGGCACGTACCGCACCTTCGAGGGGATCCCGTTCGCGGCGCCGCCGACCGGCCCGCTCCGCTGGCGGCTTCCGCAGCCCGCGGCGCGCTGGACGGGCGTACGCGACGCCGGGGCCCCGGGGGCGCGCTGCGTGCAGCTCCCGCCGGTGGGGCCGGGCGGCCCGAGCGGCTCCGAGGACTGCCTGTACCTGAATGTCACGTCGCCGAACGCATCGTCCTCGGGCGGGCAGCGGCGGCCCGTCATGGTCTGGTTCCACGGCGGCGGCTTCGTCAACGGGGCCGGGGACCTGTACCGGCCCGGACAACTGGCCGTCCAGGGCGGTGCGGTGGTCGTCACCGTCAACTACCGGCTCGGGATCTTCGGCCTCTTCGGGCATCCGGCGCTCGGCGGCGCCCCCGGCTTCGCCATCGCCGACCAGCAGGCGGCGCTGCGCTGGGTGCGGGCCAACGCCGCGCGCTTCGGCGGCGACCCGTCCAACGTGACGCTGTTCGGCGAGTCGGCCGGCGGCCTCAGCGTCTGCGCGCACCTCACCTCACCGGCTTCGGGCGGCCTGTTCCAGCGGGCGATCCTGCAGAGCGGCTCCTGCTCCACCACCATGCCGCCGCGCTCGCTGCTGCCCACCCTGGGCCGGTACGAGCCCTTCGTGTCCGAGCAGCGCACCGTCGCGGACGGGGTCGCGGCGGCGGCCGCGCTCGGCTGCGACCGGCCGGAGCCGGGCGCCGTAGTGGACTGCCTGCGCGGGAGGGACACGGCGACGCTCGCGACCCCGGAGCTGACAGCGCTTCTCCTTCGTCTCCTACGGCAACCGCCTGCTGCCCGAGGAACCCCGGCGGGCTTTGGAGGGCGGCCGCTTCCACCGGGTGCCGGTGGTCGAGGGCAGCACCCGGGACGAGATGCGGATCTTCCTGGCGCAGAGCCTCGCGGCGTACCCCATCCCCGACGCAGGTGCCTACCGGGCCCGGGTGGAGCAGTCGTTCGGCGCGGCTGCCGTCCCGGCCGTCGAGGCGCAGTACCCCGTGGCGGCGTACCCGACGCCGGCGCTGGCCTGGGCCGCCGTACTGTCGGACGCCTCGTTCACCTGCCCGGCGCTGCGGGACGGCAGGGCGGTGGCCCGGCACGTGCCGGTGTACGCCTACCGGTTCAGCGACCGGGACGCGCCGAACTTCACCGGCCTGCCGGAGGTGGAGGGGTTCCCGTACGGCGCTTCGCACGGCTTCGAACTGCCCTACCTGTTCACGATGGACGCCGCCCTGACCGCGCCGCAGCGCGAGCTGTCGCAGCGGATGACCGGCGACTGGACGGCGTTCGCCCGCACGGGCAGGCCCCTCGCCGCATGGCCGCGGTTCGGCTCCACCGGATCCGTACTGTCCCTTGCACCGGGGCCGGACGGGATCCATGTGGTGAACGGGCCTGCGGAACACCACTGCGCGTTCTGGGACGCGCAGTGGCCGTGACTCACCAGGGCTCGGTGGTGACGACTTCCCCGTCGGGCGTCCGGACGGACACCGTGCCGTGGTCCCCGTACACCTGCTGCCGCCACGACACGAACACCTGCGCCACCCGGCGGCCGTCCTCCGCGAGGCCCTTGCCGACGGCCCGGGTCGTGAAGGTGACGATCGCCTCGCCGGCATCCCGCCCCTTGCGGACCCGGGCCTCCTTGACGGCCTGCTCGGGCAGGAACTGGTCCGCCCTGCTGCGCCGCTCGGCGTAGTAGGCGTTGAAGTCCCGGGTCATGTCGAACCACCCGGCACCCCCGCAGGGACCGGCCCCGTTGGTGATGTCCCCGTCGGTGGGCGGATCCGGCGCCCCGGTGTCCTGATCGGTGGGCGGCCCCGCGTACCCACCGGTCTCCTGATCGGTGGGCGGCCCGGCGGGGCCACCCGTCTCCTGATCGGTCGGGGGACCGGCGTAACCACCGGTCTCCTCATCCGTGGGCGGCCCGGCGTAGCTCCCCGTCTCCTGATCCGTCGGCGGACCGGCGTAGCCGCCCCCTTGCTCCTCCGTCGGCGGATCCGGCAGACCCGTTCCGCTGCCGCCCGTCGAACGGTCGAGGCCGCAGGTCTCCTTCACGGGCGCGGGCGGCGCGGCTGCCTCCCCGGCATGCCTCGTGCCGCAGGCAGCGAGCACGGCGCACAGGAGCCCCGCCACCGCCGCTCTCCCGGCCATGGACACAGCTGTCCTCGTCATGGTCGTCCCCCCTTGCCCATGGAGAGGCGATCACGCCGCCCGCGGTTCCACGTCCGGGGGCGGTTATCGTGCCGCCATGACCGGCCCCGGGCAGCGCCCCCTCCTCTTCCTCGACGTCGACGGTCCCCTGATCCCGTTCGGGGCCACGCCCGACGAGCTGCCGGACGGCTATCCGGCGTACGGGACGCGGCCCGACGCGAACCCCCTCCTCGCCAGGCTCGACCCCACGCTCGGACCCAGCCTCCTGGCGCTGCCGTGCGAACTGGTCTGGGCGACGACCTGGATGGACGACGCGAACGAGTGGGTCGCGCCGCGCATCGGGCTGCCGGAACTGCCGGTGGTGGACTGGCCGGATCCGTACGAGGAGGAGGCCGACCGGGAACGGATCCACTGGAAGACCCGCGCCCTCGTGCATTGCGCCGCCGGCCGCCCGTTCGCGTGGGTCGACGACGAGATCACCGAAGCCGACCGGACCTGGGTGGCCGCACACCACCCGGGCCCGGCCCTGCTCCACCGCGTGGACCCCCGCTTCGGCCTCGGACCCGCCGACTTCGCCACACTGGCCGCCTGGCTGGGCGGGCCCGCCCATGCCCGACCGTGAGCATGGCCCCGGGACGGCGAAAGGCTGCAGGATGGGGCCGTGCACCTCGACGGCAACACACCGGCCCCAGGAGGTCCGGGCATGAAGCCTGTCCCCGCCCTGCCCGCGCAGTCCACCTGGCACGACACGGGCACGGGTGTCTTCTGCTGGGCGGCCCGGGCCGAAGGACGCTGGTGGGTTCTACGGCTCAACGACTTTCCCGAACATCCCCTCTACACCTTGTTCATCGACGCACAGGTCGTCGGCGACATCGATGACGTCCCGGACACCTGGCGGTTGCGGCCCAGTGCCGCGCTTCCCGCTCTCACCGCGGCGGAACGTGCCGAGGTGCTCGGCCTCATGACCGGCCTCGGCCCCTACGGAGCCGAGGCCGGCACCCCGTGCGAAGGCGACTGGTGCACCTGCAGCATCCTCACCGACGCATACGCCGCCCGGCTCGACGGCCCTCCCCGAACCCCTGCGGAGTAGTACTAGGACCAGGACGCGGCCACCAAGTAGCGTTCCGCCGCGGCCAGGTGGGTGGATGCGGCCAGCCAGGCCCGGGCGTAGCCGTCGGGTGACGGGTCCTTCAGGCGGCCGAAGGGGTCGCGGGGGCGGCGGTCCGCCTCCGCGGCGAGGGCCGCGGCGAGTTCCGCCGCCGCGGTGAAGCCGGCCCGGCGCAGCGGGCGGTACGCGGTGACCGGCTCGGCGGCGCGTGCCGCCTCGGCGACGGCGCGCCGGCCGCCCGCGACCCCGGATTCCAGCAGCCGGCGTACCCGCCAGAGCGGCGAGTCGGCCAGCAGGTCCGGACCCTCGGCAGCAGGGGCTCCGGGGGCCGCGGCCGTCCCGGGCGGGAAGTGGCTGCCCTGGAGCAGGTCGTAGCCGAGGTCTGCGCGGCCCAGCCACTCCTCGGGCAGGCGCAGCGTGTACTCCGCGCCGGGCACCGGTCCGACGGCGAGCGGCCGCAGGGTGGCGGCACGGTCCAGGTCGGGCCGGCCCAGGACGCGGAGCACCAGCCCCGGATGGGCGGCGATACGGCGCAGGTTGGCCGTGTGCGGCAGCTCCGGATGCGGGTGGGCGGCGCGCAGCCGCAGCAGGGGCGCGTCCGCTCGTACCTCGCGGACCAGCAGGTCCTCGCCGGCCGCCCCGACGACGGTGACCTCGCAGCCGAGGAGGGCGGGCGCGGCTCCGTCCGGGTCGGTGTCCCGGTCGGCGAGCTGGGCCGCCACGGCCTCGGCCGCCGGGCGGCCGAAGAGCGCGGCGGCCGGCTCCTCGGTCCACGGGATTCCGCGCAGCGGGGTGGCCTGGACCCCGCGTCCGGCGCCGAGGCGGCCGTCGGCGGAGACCGTGGCCCCGGCGATACGGAGGCCTCCGCGCGCGAGGCCCGCATGGTCGAGGGCGGCTCCGCCGAGTGCCACGGAGGCGGAGCCGGCGCCGCGGGCGCGGGCCAGGCCGCCGGGGCGGACGTCGGAGACGGAGTGGCGGGCGCCGTCGGGGGCGAGCAGGTGGGTGACCACTCCCCCGTACCCGGTGGCCGAAAGGACCGGCTCCCGGCACATGCCGTACACCCGAAGGCTGCCACCCGGCCGGTAGTCGCGGCGAACGGTGCCGGTGAGCGCCGGGCCGGCCGTACCGGAGGCCAGCAGTCCGGCGATGTGCAGGAGTTCCCGGAAGGCGCCGGTGAGGTCGCCGAGCCGGTGTGCGCCGCTGCGCTCCCGGGCGGCGCGCAGGCCCCGTACGACGCGCAGGGCGGCGGCCTCGGCCCGCGGCAGCCCGGCGAGGCGCGCGGTGTGGGCGGCCCGCAGCAGCTCGGCCTGGACCACGGCGCCGCCGGCCGTGACGCCGGCGGCGAGGGCCTCGGCGGCGGCCTGCCAGAGAGCAGCGGCGGCCCGTAGCCGGGCAGCCGTGAGGACCTCGGCGGCGGGCTCGGGCCCGTCCGGAGAGGACCCGGGCCCGGCTCCCGAGCCGACTCGCCCGGCACTCGAAGGGCCGACGGCACCAACTCCCGCCTGCGACTCGGCCCGGCCATCGGGCACGGACGCGGACGCGGACGCTGCGTCGGCATCGGCATCGGCATCGGCATCGGGGTGCGGTGGTCGGTCCGGGTCGGCCAGGGGTGCTGCGCCCAGTACCGCGGCCCGGTGCAGGCAGCGCGGCGCGAGCAGGCAGGTGCAGACGGCCTGTTCGGCTGCGGTGACCGTACCGGCGGGGCCCGGCCGGAGGGTGACGAGGGCGTCCTCGCCGAAGCGGACGGTGACGCTCCCGTCGTCCGCCCGGGCGGCGCCCGCGGCGCAGCCCTCGATGGCGGCGTCAAGCTTCTTGCGCAGCCGGCCGGTCAGGTTCTCGACCGCCTCGGCGAGGACCTCCGGGGCGACGGGCGGCAGGGGCCCCGTGCTCGACTCGGCACTCGGCTCGGTGTCGGTGTTCGTCTCGGTGCTCAACGGGGTTCTCCACGGAGGCGGTCGCCCACCCAGCGGGCGAGGGCGAGCGGGCTGAGGGCGGCCACCGGCATGCCGGCCGCGACGAGCTGCCGGGCGACGGGGACCGAGTACCGGGGTGCGCCGGCGTCGTCGAGCGCGGCGCAGCCCAGCAGATGGGCTCCGGACGCGGCCAGCGCGCGGACCTCCCCGAGGAGTCCGCCGATCGGCGCGCCTTCCTCGAAGTCGCTGACCACGACGACGAGGGTGCGGCTCGGCACGGTGATCAGGGACCGTGCGTGGGCCAGGCCCGCCGCGATGTGCGTACCGCCGCCGACGCGGACCTCCAGGAGCAGCGACAGCGGGTCCTCGACGCGGTCGGTGAGGTCCACGACCTGGGTGGAGAAGGCCAGGAAGTGGGTGGACAGGGTCGGTACACCGCCGAGGACGGCGGCCGTGAGGGCCGACCAGATGACCGAGGCCTCCATGGAGCCGGAGACGTCGACCACGAGGATCAGCCGCCAGTCGGCCTCGCGGCTTGCCCGGGTACCGAACACGGGCCGTTGCGGTACGACGACCACCCGGCCGTCGTCGAGGCGGCGGGTGTGCGCGAGGTTGGCGCGCAGGGTCCGGGCCAGGTCGAGCCTGCCGCCGGGGCGGCGGGTGGGGCGCGGGGTGGCGAGGCCGGAGAGCGCCGGGCGCAGCCGGGTGGCGAGCTCCTTGGCGAGCTCGTCGACGAGCCGCCTGACCAGGGGGCGCAGCCGGGCGAGTTGGGCCTCGGGCATGCCGCCGGCCAGCGACAGGACCGAGCTGAGCAGTTCCACGGAAGGGCGGACGGCCGCAGGGTCGAGCTGGCTCAGCACGTCGGTGCGGCCCGCGTCGGCCGCCTCGGCGAGCACTTCCTCGCGTACGTCGGTGCCGAAGAGCGATTCGAGCTCTTGCGACCATTCGCGGGCCGTGGGGAACGAGGGCTCCCGGCCGCCGCCGTTGCCGCCACTGCCCCGGCCGCCTTCGAGGTCGGCTGCGCCTTCGCCGCGGCCGTTGCCGTACAGCTCGTCGAGCGCGTGGGCGTAGCGGCGGGCGCCGGCGGGGAGCCGGTCGCGCTGGCGGCCGAGCAGGAGGCGCCAGCGGTCGGCGGGGGCCAGCCGGTGGTCCCCGCGCAGGGGCGCCGGTACGGGCGGTACGGGTACCTCCGGATCGGGGCCGGGTTCGGGGGCCGTCGCCGCCTGGACGGGCAGCGGAAGGGCCTTGAGGGCCGCGGCGCCGGCGGCGTCCGCGGCGGCCCACAGGGCGAGCAGGGCGGGCGGTGCCTCGAGGGACAGGTCGAGGCGGTCGCCGAGCCGCTCGGTGACGGTGTCCAGCAGCCGGTCGCGGGCGGCCGGGGCCAGTACGTCGAAGCCGCCGCGCAGAGCCGGGAGCCGGTCCAGGAACTCCTGGTCGGCGAGGCCGTCGATCCGGTCGAGGACCGGGGTGAGGGCGGCCGCGGAGGAGTCGAGCAGCGGTCCGGCGGCGGCCAGGACGCCGCCGAGGCGGCGGACGAGGGAGCGGCGGCCGCCGGGGGCGGCGGCGTCGTCGATCCATCCGGCGGCGCGGTCGCCGAGGCCGGCGGCCGGATCGAGATCGAGGAGGACCCGTACGGCCAGTGCCGCGCCCTGCATCAACGGGGATGCGGTGGCGGTCAGTTCCGCCAGGGCGGTGTCCATCCGCAGGCCCAGGTGCAGGGTGGCGGCCCGGTCGGCGAGGGCCACGAGGGCGCGCGCGTCGGCGTGGTCCTCGCTGCCCGCGAGACCGGGCAGGGACCGTACGGCGGCTTCGAGCAGCCGGCCGGTGAGCGCGGCCGCGGCGCGGCGGGAGCCGTCGGAGGTACCGGGGAGGTGCCCGCGGGAGAGCCCTTCCAACAGGTCGAGCGAGGCGAGGAGTTCGGGCAGGGTCGCGGTCTGCGGAAGGATCTCGGCAGCCTCGTCCAGCCGTACGTCGACCAGCTCGGGCAGATCGCAGCGCGCGGCGGCGGCCAGGCCGGTGAGGATCTGGGCCGGGGTCGGACCGCCGTCGGCGGCGGCCCGACGGGCGGTGTCGCGCAGGGTCCCGGCAGCGGCCTGGGCGGCGGTGACGCCGCGGACGCCGGCCAGGTCGAGGCGGGCGGGGACGGAAGGCGTCCAGGTCAGCCGCCACTTGGTGCCGAGCGCGGTGCCGTCGCCGGTGGCGGCCACGTCGAGGGGTTCCCCGTACGAGGCCCCGCAGACGGCCAGCCGCTGGAGCAGCACCTCGCGGCGCCGGTCCAGCGGGGAGCGGAGCGGGTCGAGGCGGACCTCGCGGGAGGCGGGCTCCTCGGGGCCGGGCAGGCGCAGCTGTGCCAGCTCGGCCTCGACGGAGGGGCCGAGGCCGGAGCGGGGGGCGTGCGGGGTGATCCGACCGCGGCCGGTGCCGACGAGCACGGCCTCCAGCGCACGGGCCAACGCCCGGCCGCGGCCCAGGGGTTCGCCCTGACCGAGCACGGTGGTGACGGCCTCGAGGAGTTCGCCCCGGCCGGGGGCGGGAAGCCCGCGCAGGACGGCCAGGTCGCAGGCGAGCCGCAGCGTCTCGGCGGCCTCACCGGTCCCGGCGGTGTGCCCGGCGCGGCGCAGCTCCCGGCAGACGCCGGTGACGGCGACGGAGGCGGCATCCCGCACCCGCGCCGCGTCCCCGCCGGCTTGCAGCACGGCCTGCTGCCACAGCGGATCCCGGATCCCGGCGGGGTACCCGGAGCGGGAGTCGAGCAGATCGAAGGAGTACGGCACGAACGAGGTGACGGCCCCCTCACCGGCATCCGCCCCGGGCCCGCGAGCCGGCCCGGCGGCCGATCCGCGGACGGCCGCGGGTTCCGTGCCCGGCGCACGGTCAGCGTCCGCCCCGGCGTCCGCCCGGTCCGCGTGCTCCGGGGCGGAGGCGTCGCCGTCCGGGGCCGGGCCGGTCGCGAGCAGGGCCGGGGCGTGGAAGGCGCCGATGAGGGCGGCGACCTTCCGGCCCCCCGAGGCGGCGGCGTCGATGACGCTGCGCATGTGGGCTTCGCGGGCCAGGTCCGTCGCAGGGACGGGGCCGTCCTGGCGCAGGGCCCAGCCGACGCCGAGGGCGGCCCGCCGGACCGCTTCAGGGGCGCAGCCGGGGGCCAGCACCTCCACGGCCCGGTCCCACAGGTCGTCACCGTCGCGCCCGGTCCCGGAAGCGGTCAGCGCCTGCGCGAAGGACCGCCGGCCAGGGGACCGGCCCGAGGTGCCGGCCGGGGCCCGGTCCGCCTCGTGGGATGCGGCCCGGCTCGACTGCGCACCGGAGCCCGCGGACCCGCCCTGCCCGGCGGCGGGTGCCGTCGCCGGCGAGCAGTCGACGGCTCCGCCCCGGGTGGCCTCCTGGTCCGTGAACTGCACGGTCCAGCCGGGGTCCGTCAGGGGGAGGTCGCAGCAGCGGACCTCCGCGCCGCGCGCACGCGCCCAGCGGATCGCGGCCAGCTCCGGGGAGAAGTCCGCGAACGGGTAGAACGCCAGGCCGCCGTCCCGGCCCGTGCCGGCCAGGGCGACGGGGGCCGTGGTCTCGGGGTCCGCCAAGTGCTCCAGCCACGGCTGGAAGTCGGTCGGCAGCTCGACGCAGACCACCTCCGCCTCCGAGGCGTCCAGCAGCGCCGGGACCACCGCCGCCAGCGCGGGGCTGTGGTGGCGCACACCCAGCAGGTACGGCGCGCGGGACGCGGCGAGCGCGTCCACGGCGTCCCGCGGATCGACGGGCTCGGTCCGCCCGCCGGCCGCCGGCCCGGCCTCACCTCTGTGCAGTCCGGCCACGCCGTCCGGCTCCGGCGACGGATCGAGGTGCGCCGCCGGCGCGACCGCAGCCGGATCGGCGTCCGGGTTCGCGGGCGTGACCCGGCGCGGGGCCGTCGGCGAGCCGGGCTGCGGGGCGGTGTTCGGCGCGGTCATCGGAGGTTTCCGCGGAGGTCCCAGAGGCGGCGCCACATCGCCGAGCCGTCTTCGGCGCGGCGGCGGACCGGGCCGTCCCAGTAGCCCAGCAGGCGGCCGTGGTCGGCCGGGTCGTCCTTGCGGACCACGCCGAGCAGGTGGCCCGGCAGCAGGTCCAGGACGTCGCCGCCCGGCAGGTACGCCGCGGCGACGCCCAGCGAGGCCGCCACCTGGACCGCCTCGGCGGTGGACATGACCGTACCGGGGCGTTCCACGTCCCAGCCCTCCGCCGAGCGCCCGGAGCGCAGGTCCCGGAAGACCGTGACCAGCGCGTCCAGCACCGCGTCGTCCACCCCGAACGCCGCGCCCGCCCGCTGCACCGCGGCCACCGCCTGGCGGCGGATCAGCGTTGCCTCCGCGTCCGCGTCCGCGATCGGCGCGACCGTCTCGAAGTTGAAGCGCCGCTTGAGCGCGGCGGACATCTCGGAGACCCCGCGGTCCCGGAGGTTGGCGGTGGCGATGACCGTGAACCCGGGGGCCGCGGAGACCACCGCGTCCTCGGTGGCGGTCAGTTCGGGCACGCTCACCCGCCGGTCGGACAGGATCGACACCAGCGCGTCCTGCACCTCGGGCAGGCAGCGGGTGATCTCCTCGACGCGCACCACCCGCCCGGTCCGCATCGCGGAGAGCACCGGGGAGTCGACGAGCGCCTGCGAGGTGGGGCCCTGGGCGAGCAGCAGCGCGTAGTTCCAGCCGTAGCGGAAGGCGTCCTCCGTCGTGCCGGCGGTGCCCTGCACGGTCAGCGCACTGGTACCGCAGACGGCGGCGGCCAGGAGCTCGGACAGCATCGACTTCGCCGTGCCCGGCTCGCCGGTGAGGAGCAGGCCGCGTTCCCCGGCGAGCGTGACGACGCACCGCTCCACCAGGGCCCGTTCGCCGACGAACTTCGGCGCGATGGCCAGCTTGGCCGGGAGCCCGGCGCGGCGGCGGCCCGCCAGGGGCAGTTCCACGCCCTCGCTGCCGCACACGAAGGTGACGACGGCGCGCGGCGTGAGCGCCCAGCCCGGCGGGCGGGGGCCGGTGTCCTGGGCGGCGAGGAAGGCGAGTTCGGCGGCGTACCGCTCCTCGGCGGGCAGCGCTTGCCGCGCAGGAGTCTGAACGGGTGTGTCGGTCAGGGTCATGGCGTGGTGTGTCCTTCGCAAGATACGGCTCATGGGGTGCGGGGTGCCGGGCGGCGCAGCAGCGCGCCGCCCGGCCGGCGGTCAGCGGTCAGCGGTCAGCGGGTCGGCCTCAGCGGCGGCGCGTGCGCGTGCGCTTGACCTTCAGTGCCTCGAAGCGCGGTACGTCGCCCTCGCGGACCCGCTGCCAGGCCCGCCGGTAGAGGTCCGCGGCCGGCTCGTCCGGCACCAGGACGCCCAGCACCGGCCGCCCGCCCGGGACCAGCCCGTACATCGGGAGCTTCCACCGCTCCACCGGCAGCACCGGCGAGGACATCTCCGCCCAGCCGCCGGGCAGGAACAGCGAGCGCCCCGCCCGGGTCCGGGAGGCCGTCACCACGAGCTCGGTGGCGGCCAGTTCGGCGCGGGCGGCCTTCAGCCGGGCCGGCTTCCAGCCCGTCCAGCGCGCCACGTTCCGGTCGGTGGGGTCGGGCATGGCGAGCAGCGCCAGGTACACGGCGGCCGCGTCCGCGCCCAGGCCGTGGGCCTCGGAGACCTCCGCCACCAGCTCGGGTACCGAGCGGCTCGGGTCCTGCGGCCACCACGTGCCGTCCTTGTCGACGGCGCCGACGCCCGCCGCCGGGGCGCCCGGGTCGGCGAGCAGTGCGGCGAAGCGCGGGTCGTGGGCGGCCCGCAGCGCCGTCTCCACCGACGACGGCTGCTGGTCGTCGCCGCGCAGCGCCGGCAGGTACGGGTCGGAGCCGGTGGAGTCGAGCAGGGCCGTCCGCAGTGCGGGCTTGGGCCGGTCGTCCTGGGTGGCCATGACCACCGCGCCGTACCGCTCGTAGCCCTCGCCCGTCTCGGTCGGCGTGCCCGCCGCCTTCCGGAAGTCCGGAAGGCTGGTGAAGTGCCCGATGGCCAGGAGCAGTTCGGGCGCGGCGAGCCGCTGCCGGACGGCCGTGAGCGCGGGCGGCAGGGCGGCTCGTACCGGATCGCCGGCGGGCAGCCGGTGGGCGAGCCAGGCCGTCAGGGTCAGCGCGCCGGTCAGGACGGACGCGGTGAAGGGCTCGGTGGCCGGCTCGCGGGGCTCGGCGTGGTCGCCCTTCACTTCCCAGGGCACGTCGACGCCGAGCGACGGGGACGCCGCGGGGTCGAGGATCGCGGCCAGCGCGCGGTGCAGGGGCCACGACGTGTTCGCGGCCCGCGTGGCCTCGGTGAGCAGCCACTCGGGCACGGGCTTGCGACGGCCCACGCGCCGGTTCCACAGCTCCGCGGCGGCGGCCGCGTCCGGGCCCTCGGTCCACAGCCGCGCCGGGTCGGCGGGCAGCAGCGTGGCCACCAGCTCGCGCCGCAGCTCGATGTCGAGGCTCTTGAGTTCGGTACGGGCGTTCTTCGCGTCGGCCACCTTGACGCCCAGGGCGGTACGGAGTTCGGCCGGCAGGAAGTCGTGCTCGTAGCTGTCGATGTTCGGCAGGCCGGCCAGCAGCAGCCGCGCCAGGGCGGCGGACACACCGGTGAGGCGGACGAACTCCTCGGCGGCTTCGGGGAAGAACGGCGCCGGGCCGCGCTCTGCGGCCTCGGTCAGGAAGGCCGTCAGCCAGCCGGCGCCGCGCTCCCTGTCGCCGAGCGGGGCCTCGCCGCGCAGGGTGTACGGGCCGGGCACGGCGAAGCGGCCGGCGGGGTCGTACAGCAGCGCCCCGAACTCGTGGCCGTCGGGTACGGACACGTTGTGCTCGGTGAACCCGAGGACGGCTCCGCCGCCGAGCGGGAGCAGGCTGCGGTACGAGGTGTTCCGCTCGATGCCGTCAGGGGTGCGCAGGTGGCGCTGGCCAAGGTGGACCAGGACCCGGCGCCAGCGGTCGGCGGAGCCCTCGGCCGAGTCCAGCCCGAGCGCGTCCACCCGGCCGAGCAGGGTGCACAGGGCGGTCCGCTGCTCGTCGGTGGTGCCGACGGCGACGGCCCGGTACGCGATCGCCGCGGGCTGGTCCAGCAGCGGCGTGAACGGGAGCGCCGAGTACGGCAGTTCGGGCAGGTCGAAGTGGAGCCGGCCGGGGACCGGTTCGGCACCGGTGTCGGCGGCCGCCCGGACCAGCCCGTCGAGGTAGCGGTGGGCGACGTCGCTCTGGGCGCCCCAGCGGTAGTACCCGGTGTTGCCGAGGCCGTACAGCGCTTCGGCGATCAGCTCGTCGGTCGGGCCTTCCGGCTCCCGGTCTGCGGCCGCACCCGTGTCGGGGTCCAGCCGGGCCGCGACCTCGTCCAGCGCCTTCTGCTGGACGAGGGCGAAGCGGAGCACCTCGATGATGCCCCCGATCAGCTTCGGGGCGGTGACCTGCGGCAGGGCGGCGCGCACCACCTCGGGCAGGTCGGTGACGGCCTCGGCCGCGGCGGCCGTCCGGAGCAGGGCACCGATCGTGACCCGGTCCGCCGCGCGCAGGGCGGCCGAGGCCTCGGGGTCGCGCGGGCGCAGCGCGTACCAGAAGGGCAGCGGCGGCAGGTCCACGCTGCCGGTGGCGAAGGCGGCGTTTCGGTAGTCGCTGCGCGACTGGGCGGTGACCACGCCGTCCGGGTCGCTGATGCTCAGCTCGCGCCAGCGGTGCGTCAGGGCGCGCGGCCGCTCGTCGCCGGGGAAGGCGAGCGCGGCGACGGGCATTTCGCTGCCCTCGGGCACGCTGACGGTGCGTCCGGCGGTGTCGGAGCCCTCCCAGCCCTGCCCGGGCAGGCGTACGGTGCGCCAGCCGAGCAGGCCGTCCACGGGTGCGCCGAGGACCGAGCCCTCGACCGTGGGCGCGGGCCGCAGCCAGCAGGAATGGGCGGGCACGGTGGCGTCCGCGGGGTGCGCGCCCGATCGACGGGTGAGGGCGTCGGCGAGGAAGCCGGGCTGCGAGAGCCGCCCGAGGGCGCCGTCCGAGGGGTCGTACTCGCGCCAGCCTCCGTCGTTGTCCTGGTCGCGGTGCTGCCACACCCAGTACGAGGTGCCGTCGTGCAGCAGGGTCCGCTCGTGCGGCAGCCTGGTGTCTCCCGCGTGCAGGACGCCGCCGCCGGTGGTGCGGCCGCCGCCGGGCAGGGGCAGGCTGATCTCGTCGGAGCGCAGGTTCCAGTGGTTGCCGGAGTGGTCCAGGGTGAACACGGTGCCGGGCGCGGTGTGCCAGTAGCCCTCGATGCCCCCGCCGCCCCAGTGGGAGGACCAGAAGACGAGCAGTTCGCCGTCGACGTAGTGGAACCCGTACCGGTGCGAGTTGCTGCTCGGTGCGCGCAGGTCGTGGGTGAGGACGGTGGAGTCGGCGTCGATGACGCGGACCTGGGTGGCGTTGGCGACGATCAGGTACGGCCAGGCCTCGACGACGGTCAGGCCGCGCCCGCCCTGGGCGGGCGTCAGCTCGGCGACCGCGGTCTCCCAGGCGGGCCAGGCGAGTTCCTCGAAGAGACCGGCACGCAGGGTGCGGGCGAGGGTCTCGCCGAGGTCGGCGGCGGCCGCGGCGGCCACCTCCTCCCGGGCGAGTTCGAGGGCCTCGGCGGGCAGCCAGGTCAGCCGGCGGATGGCCTCGGGCAGACCGGGCAGACCGGCGGCGGTGGACGCGCCGGCCACGTCGTGCATCCACTCGGTGAGCATGGGGCGGCCGCCGGGCGAGGCGGCGAGCAGCCGCATGACGTTCACCGAGTCGGCGTCACCGCAGAGGCCGTACGCGGCGCGCCGGAAGGCGGGCCGGAAGCGCTCGTCGGCGGCGATGGCGAGGAGGTCCCGGCGCTGGTCGGAGCCGGCCCAGTCGGTCAGGTTCAGCTGGTCATGGCGCCGGCGGGGCGCGGAGTCGGGCTCGGGGTCGGTGACCGGGATGTCCAGGGACAGGAGCAGGTCCAGCAGGTCGGCGTCCTCGACGCCCACCTTCAGGCCCGCTTCGCGGCCGGGCTCGGCGAGTTCGGCGCGCAGCCGGCCGGCCGCCCGGGTGACCAGGTCGAGCAGGGCGGGCAGCGTGGGGCGCGAGCCCCAGCCGGTGTGGCGGGCGGCGTGGAAGCGTTCGAGCCAGCCGGCGGCGCCGTCGGAGCAGCGCTGCTCGGCGGGCAGTTCGTCCTCGATCAGCCCGGCGGTGGCGCCGGATTCCTCGAGCAGGCCCAGCCAGAGGGTGGAGAGTTCGCCGTCGCCGCCGCCGGGCGGCATCAGACCGAGCAGGGTGCCCCGTACGGCCGGCACCCGGCGGGCCAGCGCCACCAGGGCCGTGCGGTGCGCCTTCCACCAGCCGAACGCGGCGCGCAGCGTCGCGGGCAGCGGCAGCAGCTCGGCGAGGTAGTCCTGCTCGGCCTCGGTGCCGGTCAGGCCGGCGGCCCGGGCGAGGCGGCGCAGCTCGGTCGCGGCCTGCGCGGAGGGGGGCAGTCCGCCCGCCGTGCGGCGTACGCACAGGCGACGGAAGCGCTCGTGGGCCTCGGCGGGGCTGACGCGGCCGGACAGCTCCTTGGCGTAGCCGGTGAGCACCTTCACCGGGAGGGCGCCGACCAGGGCGAATTCGAGGAAGACGCCGTCGAGGCGGTCCTCGTCGACGGCGAGGCCGTGCTGGGCCTCGCTGGTCCGGGCACGGCCGAACAGCTGGGCGGCGTACGTGGTGTTCTCGACGGCGAGGAAGATGCGGGCGGCCTGCTCGTAGAAGACGGGCAGGAAGTGCGGGACGGCGGCGGCGAGCCGGCCGGCCAGTTCGTGGCAGGCGTCGAGGGCGGCCTTGGGCTTGGTCTTGGCCTGGCGGGCGAGCCGGTCGAGTTCGGGAACGACGGCGAGGGCGTGGTGGCCGTCCTCCGGGTGGTGCACGAGGACCCATTCGGGGAAGCCGAGGGCCTGGCGCTGCCCGAGGCCGACCACGGGCGGCTCGCTCTCGTCGGGTACGAGTCCCAGGAACCCGGCGGCCAGGTCCTCGGCCGGACCCAGCTCGGCGGCGGCCAGCCGGACGACGACGCGGTCGTCGGCGAGGGCGGGGTGGCGGTAGGTGCGCGCGGTCAGGTCGACGGCCGAAGGGCCCGCGCCCTCGGTGCCGCGGGGCAGCACGGCGCCCGCCTTGAGCAGCAGTTCGGCCTCGGCCGCGGTGTCGGCTGCGTTCATCGTGGTGGTGCTCATCGCGCGTCCCCGCCCTCTTCGATCTTGCGCCCGGCGTACAGCGCCGCGGCCATCCGCATTCCCTCGGACCAGGCGACCGGTCCGACCTCCGTCAGGCGCACCGCCCGGCCGTTCTCGTCGTGCCAGCTCAGCGCGCCGGTGCTCGTCTCGTCCTCGTAGTACGGCTCGCCGATCCAGACCGCGGCTTCCGTGCCGCCGCCCGTGTCGCGGACCTTGCAGGTCGCGTAGCCGCCGGAGACCCGGTATCCGAGGCCCGTCGCCCGGGCGGCCAGGCCGAACCTGCTCGCGAAGACCCCGCCCGCGTAGTCCCGTACCTCGGTGGCGGTGGCCGCCAGACCCTGCGGCTTCTCCCAGGTCGGCCGGTGGATCTGCTCGACCCGCTGGACGATGCCGAGTTCGGCCGCGAAGTCCCGTACGTCGTCCAGGTCGGGCAGCAGCACCGGGTGCGGCAGGGTCACGGTGCGCGGGGCGAGCCGTACGGTCTCGCCGTCGAGGTTGACCACCTTCAGCTCGCCGGAGGCGGTGGCGTCCCGCAGGAAGCCGACCTCGTCCGGGTCCTCGCCGACGACGGCCATGTCACGCAGCGCGTTCTGCCAGGCCTCGTCCGGCCAGACCTGCGCGAGCAGCTCCGTCGGCACCGGCAGCGAGGACACCATCCAGGTGTCCACCTGGGCGATGCAGGCGGCTTCGTGCCGCTCCAGCCATTCGGCGAGCCGGCGCAGCCGGTCCACCTCGGGGTGGTCGCGCAGTGCCTTGGGCAGCGTCTTCAACTGCCGTCCCGCCGCACGGCCGGTGGCGGACCGTGCCGCCACCTTCCCTTCCACCAGGGCGATCTCATACCCCTCGCCCGCCGCCAGCCATGCCATCAGTACGTGCCCCTCCGCCTGCCCGATCCGGATGCGCGCAGCGTGGACCAGGGGGAGAAGACCCCCTGAGCTGCGGTATGCGGGGAGACTAGCGAGAGCCACTGACAACGCCCCACGAGGGGGCCCTGCCCGACTTCGGCGTGGGCGCGGCCGGTTGGGTGTTCGGGGGAAGGTCCGGTTGAATGTCCGGTTCTGGGTAGGCTTTCGCCGACAGGGTGGGCAGCCGGCTCGGGGTGGGGTTCATGGGACGTCAGATACGTGTACGGGGCACGGCCCTGGCCGCATCGGTGCTGCTGGCCGTGGCCGGGTGCTCGGGAACCGGCACGACGGGCAAGGACGCGAAGCCCTCGGCGCCGCCGGCCTCCGCCGGCACCTCGCCCTCCGTACCGGGGGCGGGCGACGCCAAACCGGCCGCCGGGGACGTGCTGCCCGGCATGGTCGGCGTCCAGGAGGCCCGCACCCGGCTGGCGGCGCTGAAGGTGGCGCAGCCCGGCACCATGGCCGGCTACAGCCGGGCCAAGTTCACGCACTGGGCCGAGCAGGGCAGCAAGTGCGACACCCGCGAGGTGGTCCTCAAACGCGACGGCAAGGACGTCACCCAGGACTCCGAGTGCAAGGCGGTCTCCGGCACGTGGACGAGCCTGTACGACGGGGTGGTGGTGACCGAGGCGTCGAAGATGGACATCGACCACATGGTGCCGCTCGCCGAGGGCTGGCGCTCGGGTGCGGCCGGCTGGGACGCCGCCCGGCGCAAGGCCTTCGCGAATGACCTGACCCACCCTCAGCTGCTGTCGGTGACCGCGGCCACGAACCGGTCGAAGGGCGACCAGAGCCCTGACCTGTGGCAGCCGCCGGACAAGTCGAGCTGGTGCCAGTACGGGCGGGCCTGGACCACCGTGAAATCGACGTACGGCCTGACCGTGACGGAACCGGAGAAGAAGATGCTTTCGACGATGCTGGACAGCTGCGCGGCATGACCGGACGGCAGCAGTGGCGCGACGAGGTCCTGGCCGGGCCGGGCGGCGCGATGACCGACGAGGTCGGTGTCATCACGGGCCCGCTGACCGTGCGGACGACCGCGGTGGCGGGCGGCCGCGTCCGGATCGAGATCCAGTACGAGGACGCGGAGGAGTGGTACACCCTGACCGGCAGCCCGGTCCCCCACCACGGCGACCCGGCCGCCGTCCACGCCGCCACACTGGCCGCGGTCCGCGCGGGCCGTGCGGCCGAGGCGCCGGGCGCGGCCCCCGCCTGAGCCGGGCCGTGCCCGGGCCCGGAACGAGCCGCGGTCAGCCCTCGTACTCCGACAGGTCGATGCTGTGGATCTGGAGCAGGTGGCCGTGCTCCGGGTCCGTCGTGTCGAGGTCCAGCACCATGCCGAGCTTGCGGATCACGTTCTCGGACTCCTCGTGACCCGACCGGTTCACCGCGATCACCCGGTCGAGGCCGCGGTCCTGCAGGGCGAACTCCAGGGTGGCCTGCGCGGCCTCGGAGGCGTAGCCCTGGCCCCAGTACTGCCGGCCGAGCCGCCAGCTGACCGCCACGAAGTCCCGTGCTTCCGCGGGGGACTGCGCCACGGACAGGCCGACCGCCCCGATCAGCTCCCCCGAAGCCAGCAGTTCGACGGCGAAGAGGCCGAAGCCCTCCTCGTCCCACTCTTCCTCCCAGCGCTCGATCTCCTCGGCGGTCTGCTCCAGGTCGAGCGTGGAGCCGTCGCCGATCCAGCGCATCACGTCCGGGTCGGCGTTGATCTCCGACAGGGGGACGAGGTCGTCGTCGGTCCAGCGGCGGAGGAGGAGTCGGGGGGTGCGGATCTCGGTCATGCCCCCCATCCTGCCGAACACCGCCGACCAGCGGTAATCGGGGTCTCCACCCCGGGCCGGAGTCCCACTTCCCCCTCCGGTGGGAGGCGTCAGGACACGGTGATCGCGTCCAGCTTGCCCCGCAGGTACGTGTGGGAGTCCACGGGGTCGTGCAGCACCCGGCCGACCGGTGCCGGGAGGGACTCCACCCGGGTGTGCGGGTCGCATTCGTAGAAGTAGACCAGCGAGATCAGCTCCTCGGCCGGTGCGTCGGCGGGCGGCGGCAGCACCCGGTGGCGGCCCGCGCGCCAGCGGTCCCCGGTCCAGCGGGCCATGAGGTCGCCGATGTTCACGGTGAGCGCGGCCGGGTCGTAGGGGGCGTCCTGCCAGCCGTCCGCGTCGGTGTGGATCTGGAGCCCGCCCGAGCCCGGCTCGCGGTCGAGGACCGTGACCGTTCCGAAGTCCGTGTGCGCCCCGATGCGGAACTGGCCGGGCAGGGGCTCGCCGAGCACCTCGGTGCCCGGGTACCAGTTGAGGTTGAACCCCCAGGTGGGGTGCCCGGTGTGGCGGGTGAAATGGTCCGGGGCGAGGCCGAGCGCGGTGGCGAGGAGCTCCAGCAGCTCGTCGGACAGGGCCCGCATCCGGGCGATGTACTCGACGGCCGCCGGCTGCAGCGCGGGCACCTCGGCCGGCCAGGCGTTCGGGCGGAACCACTCGGCGTCCACGGACGGGTCCCCCGTCGGCTCGTCCGCCGCGCAGGACCAGGACTCCTTGAGGTCGGGCGGCGAGGCCTCCCCCTCCGCGTAGCTGTTGGCCTCGGCGCCCGGGCCGAGCCAGCCGCGACCGCCGACCGCGACCGCGTACGGCTCCTTCACCTTCGCCGGCAGCCGGAAGAACTCCTTGGCGGCCGCCCGGATCCGCGCGGGCAGCTCCGGGTCGACGCCGTGCCCGGTGATCAGGAGGAACCCGGCGGCCTGGAGGGCCTCGTCGACGCGGGCGGCGATCCGCTCCCGGGCCCCGGGCTCGCCGGACCTCCACGGCCCGAGGTCGATCACGGGGACCTGGGAACGAGCGGAGGCGGAGGGAGTGGGAGAAGGAGGGGAAGGGGGAGAACTCGCCATCGGGACCTGCCTTCCGAGCCGGTGTCGGGCGTCCGTCTCCGAGGCTAGCGCCCGCACACCCGCCGGGCCCCAAGGACGCTCCAGCCCGCTGCACGGGAGTGGAACGACCGCATCTCCTCCCACAGGTGGGTCACCGACCGCCGCTACCGGGCAGCCGTCACCGGGCAGCCGCTACCGGGCTGCGGCCCGCAGGGTGTAGCGGGCTTCGCCGTTCTCGGTGGAGCCCGTCCGCTCGAAGCCGGCCCGGGTGACCACGCCGTGCGAGGGGGCGTTGTCCGCGTCGACCCGGGCGTGCAGCGCGGTCACGCCCGGCTGGGCGAAGGCCCAGCCGGCCAGGCCCTTCAGCGCCTCGGTGGCGTACCCGTTGCCGCGGGCCGACGGTACGAGGTCGTAGCCGACCTCCGCGTTCCCCTCGGCGTCGGGGGCGCCGTGGAAGCCGATCCCGCCGATCGCGCGCCGGTCCTGCGTACGGACGACGGCGTACGCACTCCACCCCGGGCGGAACGTTCCCTCTTCCTTCGCCCTGGCCACCATCCCGGCGGCGGCCCTGGTGCCGTCGCCGGGGCCGTCCTCGGCCCAGGCGAAGCCGCCGGTGCCGCCGTCGTGGAGATCGCCGGCGACGAGCGGGGAGATCTCGCAGAGCACGACGCGCTCCGAGGCGATGGGTTCGGCGTACCAGCGCCAGGCCCGGCGGCGGGGCAGGCCGGGGAGTCCGGCCCGGCCGGTCACCCACAGGAGGGTGGGCCAGGGAGCGGCGATGCCGCGCGGAGCCTGCGGGAAGAGCCGGTCGAGGACCTGTTCGCAGAGGTCGGCGTCGGGCTCCCAGTCGTGGGCGCCGAGGCCGGTCAGGATGTCGTGGGTGTGCAGCAGCGTCTCGACGATGCCCATCGCGGCGAAGCCGTCCGGGCCCGCCATGCCGTACGGGTGCCAGGCCCGGACCCCGGGGTCGGTCACGGCCACGGCGGCGGACAGCAGGCCTCCGGTGGCCTCGATGACCTGGATCAGGCCGGTGGGGGTGGTGCCGGGGTCCGCGCTGATGTCGAAGGGGGCGTACCCGCTGGTCGAGCGCCCGGTCAGCTGGGTGGCGTACCCGGTGAAATCGCTCGCCACGTGGACGGCGGTGTCGTAACAGCTCCACTCGAGGTCGGCGGCCGGGGCGGACCAGTCGAGGTGCGCCACCCCTCGGAGTGCCTGTGCGGTGAGGGACACGGATCGGTCTACGGCGTCGGAGCCCATGATCGTCATGGGCGGAACCCTAGGTCGGCGCCCGCGCCCGGGCCAGCGGATATTCGGCACGGCCGCGGAGCGGTCACGGGCCGGGGTCCGGGAGCGGGCCGCCGCAGCGGGAGCAGGTCCGGGCGCCCCGTTCGGTGGCGAGCCGTCCGCAGTCGGGGCAGACCAGGTGGAGCAGGCAGGCCGGCTCACCGCCCTCGGCGGGGGCGGGCGGGGGCGCGGGCACCCGGCCGCGGTCGCCCGGCCCCTCGGGGCCATGCGCGTCGGGGCCGTGCGTCCGGGGGCCGTGCGCCTCGGGGCCGTGCGTCCGGGGGCCGTGCGCGTGCGTCGTCATGTTCCGTCCTTCCCGTACCCGTATCCCTCCCCCCGGGCGGCCCTCGCACACCTGGCGGTTAAGGTCGTAGCCGGTCTGCGTCGGCCGTACCAGGGACAGGCGCGAGGCCGAGGCGGCGGTTGATCACCCTGCCTCCGTGCCGCCTCGACCGCATTCACCCTGTCGTCCTGCCCCGGAAACCGCACATGAGCACCGCCATGCCGTCCCCGTCCGCCACCACCCCCGCCCCCGAATCCGCCACCGAGCCGGTCCGGTCCCTGATCACCCTCGGCCGGGCTCCCGCGCGCCCCACCCCCGCTGCCGCGTTCCACAGCATCAGCGCCGTGACAGCGGTGCTGCTGGGGCTCGTCGGGATCGGAGCGATGCTCCACGAGCCGGTGCTGATACCGCCGCTGGCCGCCAGCGCCGCCCTCGTGCACAGCGCCCCCACCCTGCCCCTGGCCCAGCCGCGCGGTGTGGTCGTCGGCCATCTGCTGGGCATGGCCGTCGGCTACGGCGTCCTCGCCGCCGCCGGCAGCAGCGCCTGGGCCGCGGCCGTCGCGGTCGGTGTCACGCTCGCGCTGCTGATGGCCGCCCGTACCCCGCACTCGCCCGCCTGCGCCACCTCCGTCGTGATCGTGCTCCAGTACCCGGCCCCGGCCCGGTTCGTCCCCCTGCTGTTCGGCGCCACCGTGCTGCTCGTGCTGACCGGCTACGCCGCTTCGCGCATCCGGCGCAAGGCACCGCGGTATCCCGCCTACTGGTGGTGACCCGTCCGGTCGTGCGCCGCGCGTCCGGCCGATGAATCCACGCCGCTGCGGGAGTCTTTGTCTGCGGTGGCCGGTCCGCTCGGCCGGCCCC
The DNA here is from genome assembly GCF_041200175.1 of Streptomyces sp. R33. Classification (NCBI taxonomy): domain Bacteria; kingdom Bacillati; phylum Actinomycetota; class Actinomycetes; order Kitasatosporales; family Streptomycetaceae; genus Streptomyces; species Streptomyces sp. R33. Next base: position 1,202,021 of record NZ_CP165727.1, read on the forward strand.
CGCATCGGGAGAGGCATCGGGAGAGGTGGAGAGATGACCGGCCTGCGCGACATCCTGGAACGGCACGTGAGCAGCGGATCGCTGCCCGGGGCAGTGGGCCTGGTGGCCCGCGGCGACCGGGTGGAGGTCGAGGCGGTCGGCACGGCGGACATCGAGGGCACGGCTCCGATGGTCCGGGATTCGATCTTCCGTATCGCCTCGCTCACCAAACCGGTCACGGCCGCGGCCGTCATGATGCTGGTCGAGGAGGGCCGGTTCGCGCTGGAGGAGCCGGTCGAGCCGTGGCTGCCGGAGCTGGCCTCGCGCGTCGTCGTCCGTACGCCCGCGAGCCCGGTCGACGACGTGGTGCCCGCGGCGCGCCCGATCACCGTGTTCGACCTGCTCACGTTCCGCGCCGGCTACGGGTTCCCGTCCGACTTCTCGCTGCCTGCGGTCGGCCTGCTGGTCAGCGAGCTGAAGCAGGGGCCGCCGCAGCCGCAGCACATCGCGGAGCCGGACGCGTGGATGAAGGCGCTGTCGCGCATCCCCCTGCTGTACCAGCCGGGCGAGGCCTGGCTGTACAACACCTGCTCGGACATCCTGGGCGTGCTGATCGCCCGGGTCTCGGGGCAGTCGCTGCCCGAGTTCCTGGCCGAGCGGGTCTTCGAGCCGCTGGGCATGGCGGACACCGGGTTCGCCGTCCCGCCCGCGGACCTGGGCCGGTTCACGAGCTACTACCGCGGGGACGACGGCGCCCTCGAACTGGCCGACGCCCCCCACGGGCAGTGGAGCAGCGTCCCGGCCTTCCCCTCCGCCACCGGCGGCCTGGTCGGGACCGCCGACGACTGGTACGCGTTCGGCCGGATGATGCTCGCGCAGGGGGCGCTGGAAGGGGAGCGGGGCCGGCTCCTGTCGGCCCAGTCGGTGCGGCAGATGACCACCGACTGGCTGACCCCGGCCCAGCGCTCCGGCGGCGAGCTGTTCCTGGAGGGCCAGGGCTGGGGGTTCGGCGGCTCGGTGGACGTCACGGCCCGCGATCCGTGGAACGTGCCGGGCCGGTACGGCTGGGTCGGCGGCACCGGGACCGCGGCCCACATCACCCCGGCCACCGGCGCCGTCTCCGTCCTGCTCACCCAGCGGGAGATGACCGGCCCGACCCCGCCCGCCGTGATGCGCGACTTCTGGACGTACGCGGCCGGCGCCTGAAACGCGCGCGTGCGGCCCCGCTACAGGCGGACGTTCCAGTCGACCGTCGCCTTCAGGCTGCGGGCGATCTTCGGGTCTCGGACCGAGGGCGTACGGTCCTCGGCCGTGACCGACAGCTTGTGCGTGCGCAGGTCGAAGAGCCACAGCTCGGACACCGCGACCTCGCTCCGGCCCGCGAACCGCTTCAGCTCCCGCCCGTCGAGGTACCAGCGGACGTCGAGCTGCCGGCCGTCCGCACCGGCCAGCCGGGATACGGAGACCTTGGCCGTGTTGCGCAGCCGCAGGGTGCGCCCGGTCGGGGTGAGCGCGGCGGCGGGCTTCGCGTGCTGGTAGAAGCCGGCGATCATCGCCTCGGTGCCGGGCAGGTTGAAGGGCTTGCCGAGCACGCGCATGATCGAGTTGTCGGTGGGCCGGTACAGGCCGGTGACGTAGTAGCCGCCGCCCTCGTACGCCCCGACCGTGCCGCCGTCGGGCGACGGGGCGCCCAGCCAGCGGTACCACTTGGCCTGCTCGGCGGCCATCCGGTCGGCGGGCAGCGTGGAGGTGTTGGAGTCGGCGGGCTCGGGGCCCTCGTACTTCTCGTAGCCCGGGGTGCCGGGGTAGAAGTACTCGTCGGCGAGCTTGCCCAGGGAGTGGCCGGTCTCGTGGATGGCGACCTGGCCGGACTTCGCGTTGCCGGCCGACGCGGTCGATATCCCCTCGTATCCGAGGGTGGCGCTGCGCTCGTTGTAGCCGGCGCCGCCGTACTTGGCGCTGTTGGCGAGGACGAGGACCAGGTCGGCCTCGGGTGCCTTCGCCACGTACGCGTCGACCTTCGGCTGGTCGATGCAGAGCAGCCGTTCGATGTCCTCGCACCAGAAGTACGAGCCGAGGGCGGTGTCGCGGACGGTGGCCGGCGTGGGGTCGCCGGATACGCCGGAGTCGTGGGAGACGGCGTCGACCGTCCAGACGTTGAAGAGGCTGCGGTACGTGGAGTACGGCTCGACGGCGGCGATCTCGGCCCATTTGGCCTGCGCATCCGCGTGGAACCGGTCCTGCTCGGCGGCGGTGTAGCCGTCGCCGACGACGACGATGTCGAGGCGGTCCGCGGTCGGGCCGTTGTCGACCATCTTGGCGACCTCGCCGTCGGCCGCCCGCTCGGCCTCGGACAGCTGCGGGGCCTTCGTCGCCTTCCCGGCGACGGGGACGCGGATGTGGCCGGACCCGGCGGCCGTGCCGTCCTGCGGCCCGGGAATCTCCACCTCCGTCCCGCTCTTCGCCGGTGTCGGCGAAGGGATCGGCGGTGGGGCTGCGGCCGCCGTGCCGAGGGGGCCTGCGGCCAGCAGCAGGGCCGTCGTACAGACCGCGGCGAGGGCGGCGCGCAGCGTCAGGCGAAAGGACGCTTTCATGGAGTTCTCCCCCGGGAAGCCGGAAATTGCCGCGAGTAAGCGGCTTGATAAGTGGGCTGAACCGGTTGCTTAAACTAGGGGGCGCACGGGACGTGCGCAATGGCCTGCCACCCCTGCACCATGGGGAGTTGGAACGACCAGGGGGTCTTCATGGACGAACCGGCCGAGATCGGCCGCAGGGTTCAGCGCATGCGCGCGGAACTCGGCCTGACACAAAGGGCGTTGGCGGAGCCCTCGTACACCTCCGCCTACATCTCGACCCTGGAGTCGGGCAAGGTCCGGCCCTCCGAGACGGCGCTGCGCTTCCTCGCCGGGCGGCTCGGCACCTCGTACGAGGAGCTGGCCACCGGGCGCCCGGCCCACCTGGCCACCGAGGTGCGCCTCGCCCTCACCGACGCCCAGCAGACGCTGGCCACCGGCGACGCCGCCGAGGCCGCCGTCCACTACCGGCGGATCCTGGCGGATGCGGAACGGCTCGGCCTCGACGCCGAGCGGGCGGAGGCGCTGCTCGGCCTCGGCGACTGCGCCATCGAATCGGGGGAACTACCGGAAGCCATCGGTCACTTCGAGGCGGCCGAGCGGCTGCTGGCCGACGAGCCACTCCCCCGCCGCGCCCGCCCGATCCGGGGCCGGGCCGTCGCGCATCTGCTCGCCGGGGAGTTGCGCTACGCCTGCTACCTGCTGGAATCCGCCATCGACGAGCTCAGCGCGAGCGGGCTGGCCGATCCGGAGGCGCTGGTACTGCTCTACGCCGCCGTGATCGGCCCGTACATCGACATGGGCGCACACGCCCGGGCCGCACACGCCGCCGAACTGGCCCTGGCGCTGGCTCCGGAGGTGACCGACCCGGCGCTGGTGGCGGGGATGCACCGGCAGGTCGCTCGTACCTTCCTCACCGCGGGGCGGCCGGCCGACGCCGATGCCTCGCTCGCCAAGGCGCAGGCGATCTACCGGCAGCTGCAGCTGCGGACCGATCTGGCGCACTGCCACTGGATGCGCGGCTACGTACAGGCGCAGAACGGTGATCTCGTCGCGGCGGAGGCGGAGTTGCGCACGGCCCGGGACATGCTCTCGGCCCGGCGGGCCGCCCTGTTCACGGCGCAGGTCGAGGTGGAGCTCGCCGACGTACTGCGCCGGCTCGGCCGGTGCGAGGAGGCCGCCCGGCTGCTCTCCGCACTGCTGGAGCTGGGCGACAGTCACGGGGCCGTGCATGCGGGCGGCGCGCACCGGCTGCTCGGCCTGATGGCCGAGGAGCGCGGGGAGACCGACTCCGCCGAGGAGCACTACGTCCAGGCCCTGACCCTGCTGGAGCGCAGCGGGGCGAGCGGCGATCTGGCGGACCTGTGCCGGCTGCTGGGCGACCTGCTGCGGCGTACGGGTCGGATCGAGGCCGCGCTGGACGCCTACCGTACGGGCCTTGGCCATCGGGCCGCGCCGGGGACCACCACGCTGGGCCCGGCGCCCGCATCACCGCTGCGGCGGTGATGCGGGCCCCGGAGGGCGCGGCCGGCCTCGTCAGTGGTTCTCGGTGGGCCGGAGGTCGCGCGGGATCATCGTCCAGGTGGTGGCCGCCGCGGTGACCGCGAGGAGTCCCGCGACGAGGAACGCCGGTGTGATGGCCAGGGTGTAGGCCTGGGAGGCCGCCTCGATCAGGCCCTTGCCGACCGTGCCGCCCAGCTGTTCGGCGATGTGGGCGGCTTCACCTATGGACTCGCGGACCGCCGCGAGGGTGGAGCCGTCCAGGTCGAGGGCCGGCAGGTTGCCGCGGTAGAGGACGGCCGCGGTGCTGCCGAGGACGGCGACGCCCATGGCCGAGCCCAGCTCGTAGCAGGTCTCCTCGATGGCGGCCGCGCTGGAGACCTCCTCCGCCGGGGCGGCCGAGATCAGCGTCACCGAGGCGGCGGTGGTGGCGATGCCCGCGCCCAGGCCCATGACCGTCAGGGCGATGGCGAACGCCGGGTAGCCGAGGTCGGCGAACTGCTGGAAGGTCCAGGGCAGGGCCATGCCCGCGGCCAGGACCACCAGTCCGGCGCCCAGCACGTGCCGGATCGCGAAGCGCTGCATCAGCCGGGGGGCCACCATCGAGGCGCAGATCAGCGCGAGCGGGGCGGGCAGCAGGCGCAGCCCGGCCTCGAGCGGGGTGTAGCCCTGGCCGTACTGGAACCACTGGGTGACGAGGAAGAGGATCGCGCCCATGCCGACCATGGGCAGGAAGATGGCGGTGGCGGCGACGCTGAAGGCGGGCATGGCGAACAGCCGTACCTGCAGCAGCGGGTTCTCCGCGCGCAGCTGGCGGTGTACGAAGACGGTCAGCAGGGCGGCGGCCACGGCCAGCAGGGCCCACGGGAGCGGAGCCGCGACACCGCTCTTGCCGAGCTGCTTGATGCCGCCCGCGAGGGCGAGCATGCCGACGATCGACTGGCCGACGCCCCACCAGTCCCAGCGGCCGGCGCTGCGCGCGGAGCGGGATTCGGGGAGGTAGCGCAGGCCGGCCGCGACGATGAGGGCGGCGACGGGGAGGTTGAGGAGGAACGCGGAGTGCCAGCCGTAGTCCTGGACCAGCAGCCCGCCGACGACCGGGCCGAAGGCCATGCCACCGCCGAAGACGGCCGCCCAGACGGCCAGCGCGAAGGCCCGCTCCCTGGCGTCGGTGAACACGGTGCGCAGGATCGACAGGGTGGACGGCATGATCGCCGCGCCGCCGATGCCGAGGAGGGCGCGGGCCGCGATCACGTGCCAGGCCTCGGTGGAGAAGACGGCGATGAGGGAGGCGGCGGAGAAGATCCCGAAGCCGGCCATCAGCAGCCGCTTGCGGCCCCAGCGGTCACCCAGGGCGCCGGCGGTGACGAGCAGGCCGGACAGGGCGAGCGCGTAGACGTCGATGATCCACAGTTGCTGCACGGCGCCGGGCCGGAGGTCGCCGACCAGGGAGGGGAAGGCCACGTTCAGGATCGTGGTGTCCATCGAGATCAGCAGGAGGCTGCCGGACAGGATGGCGAGGACGATCCACCGATGCGGGTCGAGTGGAGCGGCGGGGCGGCGGGCGTGCATGGGGTTCCGTTCGGGGTTGCGCGGCGAGGAGGCGGTCGCATCGCATCAGAATGAGCCTCCCTCGCCTCGAATGATACAAATTTGTCTCATTCGATGCAAAGGACGCTCATGCTCGAGATCCACGTACGCTGTTCCTTCGACCCGCCCGCCCGCCGCTGAACGGAGATCCGCTGTGCCGGAGGACAACACCGAGGATCACGCCTCCGCGGCGGCGAAGCACGAGAAGTGGAAGGAGAAGGGCGTCGCTCTGCGCGCGTTCTTCTACATCTTCGGGACGCACGTGTTCGCCGGGTTCGTCTGGCTGCTGTTCTACCTGGGCGAACACGCCAAGAAGTAGGACCCCTCAGGGCCGCAGGGCCTCAGTCCTCGCCGGTCCGGGCCCGGGCGCCCGACCGGGTCCGCCCCGGCGTCTGGGCACGCTGCGGGTGCCGGCGTACGTACTCGTGCTCCAGCTCGTTCATCCGCTGCGTATGGGTGACCAGCGCCTCGTCCGACCCGTACAGCAGGGTCTCGTGGCGGGTCCGGTGGATGGCCTCCAGCTCCTTGAGCAGCTTGCCCTCCTCCAGATTCCCTGCCGACGGACCGCCGTCATGCTCCGCCATGGCGTTGCACCTCCTCCACTCCATCATCCCCTCCACCGCCGCGTTCGTCCCGGCCGCGGCCCTCCGCCCCGGGGCGTCCCGGCTACCCTTGCCCCATGACGCTGCGCACGACCGTCGACGTGAGTGTCGACGCGATGATCGAGGACCTCAGGACACTCGTCGAAACCGAGTCTCCCTCGCGCGACCTCGAGGCCCTGACTGCGTCGGCCAAAACCGTCGCCGGCGTCATCGAGAGCCGCCTCGGCGGCCAGGCCGTCCTCGTCGACAGCGAAGCCGGACCGCACGTCCACTGGTCGGCCGGCGGCGCGCCCAAGGTGCTGATCCTCGGTCACCACGACACGGTGTTCCCGCTCGGCACCCTCGAACGCCGCCCGTTCGCGGTCGAGGGCGGCCACGCGACCGGCCCCGGGGTCTTCGACATGCTCGGCGGTCTGGTGCAGGCGATCCACGGTCTGGCGGCGCTCGAGGACCGGTCGGGCGTCGAGATCCTGGTGACCGCCGACGAGGAGGTCGGCTCCCACTCCTCCCGGGCCCTCATCGAGGAACGGGCCCTCGCCTGCGGCGCCGTCCTGGTCTTCGAAGGCGCCGCCGACGGCGGGGCCCTGAAGACCGGGCGCAAGGGCTGCGGCAGCTTCCAGGTTTCCGTCACGGGCCGGGCCTCGCACGCCGGCCTCGAGCCCGAAGCCGGGGTCAACGCCCTGATCGAGGCAGCACACCAGGTGCTGGACATCGCGGCGCTGGGCCGGCCCGAGATCGGCACGACCGTCACCCCGACCGTCGCATCCGCGGGAACCCTGGACAACGTCGTTCCCGCCGAGGCGACCGTCGGCGTCGACGTCCGGGTCGAGTCGGCCGACGAGAAGGAACGCATCGAGTCCGCGTTCGCCGCGCTCGCTCCGCATCTCGAAGGCGCGCAGATCACGGTCCGCGGATCCATCGGCCGTCCCCCGATGCCGGAATCGGCGTCGGCCGGTCTCTTCGCGGTGGCCCGGCAGCTGCTTCCCGGCCTCGAAGGCCGGTCGGTCGGCGGCGGAAGCGACGGCAACTTCACGGCCGCCCTGGGGGTGCCGACCCTTGACGGCCTGGGAGCCGTCGGAGGCGGCGCCCACGCCGACCACGAGTACGTGGTCATCGAGGCCATGGCGGAGCGGGCGAGCCTCGTCGCCGGGCTGGTGCACGCGATCCAGAACGCACAGGAGAGCGAGAACGCTTAGGCCGTCAGCGCGGTGCCGGCGGCGGGACGAGGCGGTCCAAGTGGTGGCGGAGCACCGATGCGGCCGATTCGTGGGTGCGTTGACCCACCAGGACGCTGGTGCCGAGGCCCGCGGACATCGCCAGGAGGCTGATCGCCTCCGTACGCGCGTCCGTGTCCGGCGCGGCCAGTTCCGCGTCGACCGCCTGCTGGAGGAGACCCGTCAGGGCGTCCTCGGCCGCGTTCGGATTGTCGATGAACGGCTGCGCTGCGAGCGCTTCGTCCGTCAGGGCCAGGGCCGCGTACGCGGTGTACACGACGTGGAACGTCCGGCTGGCCTCGTCCGTGGGCAGTGACTCCATCAGCAGCGCCTCGATCACCGCGCGCGGCCCCGGATTCTCCCCCACCGCCCGCAGCCGCTGCGCGACCCGGGCGCCGAGGCCGGCGGCCAGGTGCTGGAGCCCGTACAGGAGCAGGTTCTCCTTCGTCTGGAAGTAGTACTGGACGAGGCGCAGCGAAACCCCCGCCTCCGCGGCCACGTCCCGCATGCCCACCGTGTGCAGTCCTCGCCGACCGGCGACGCGTACCAGCGCCTCCGCGATCTGGCTGCGCCGCTCCTCGTGGTCCACACGCTTCGGCATCGGCTGTGTCTCCGCCCGTTCGATCCGTCGCGGTCCGGCCCGGTCCGGCCCCGGCCCTGCCGCAGATTTTTCATGGTACCGCCGTACCAGCATCGTGGTACGGTCGTATCAAATAGAGCGACGGACCACCGGAGGTGCCCCGTGCCCGAGACCATGACGCGCGACCGCGACCGCAACCGCGTCCCGGCCGACGTCGGCCGCTACGTGAGCGACGAGCTGCGCGAGCGGTACTTCGCCGCCTGCGACGCCGTCTACGCCCTCGCGCCGGCCGCGGACGCCGAGATGGACATCGAGACGAGCTTCGGGACGACCCACGTCTACCGGTTCGGCCCCGCCGATCCGCAGGCCGCCTCCCGGACCCCGGTGGTGCTCGTGCACGGCGCCGGGTCCAACTCCTCGATGTGGTACCCGAATCTCGCCGCCCTCAGCGCCCGGCGGCCGGTGTTCGCCGTCGACACCCTTGGCGATCCGGGCCGCAGCGTGCAGCACACCCCCATCCATCAGCCCGAGCGCGCCGCGCAGTGGCTCGACGAGGTCATCGAGCGCCTCGGCCTCGACCGGGTCCACCTGGTCGGCAGCTCGTACGGCGGCTGGCTTTCGCTGAACCAGGTGCACCGCCGGCCCGAGCGGCTGGCCTCGGTCACCCTGCTCGACCCGGGCGGCCTGGAGAAGACGGGAGCCCGCTTCTTCTTCTGGATCTTCATCAGCCTGTTCGCGACCATCGCCCCCAAGCCGATCCGGCGGCGCATCGCAGCCTGGTTGGACCAACCCGTGCTCATCGTCCCGGAGTTGCGCGCGATGGTCCTGCTCGGCGTGCGCGCGTACCGGATCCGCCGGCCCAGCCCGCAGCCCCTGACCGAGGACGAACTGCGCACCATCCGCAAGCCGTTGTACGTCCTGCTCGGCGAGCAGAGCCTGCTCGTGCACCCGGAGCGGCAGCGCGAGCGCGTACCGCGCCTGATCCCCGGCGCCCTTGTCGAGATCATGGGCGACACCGGTCACGGACCCCAGATCGACCACGCCGACGAGACGAACGCCCGGATGCTGAAGTTCATGGACTCCATCGACTGAGCGGGAGTAGACAGTGTCTACGCATCTTGGTAGACACTGTCCATGGAACAGCACAGCCCGCTCCGGGAACGTCTGATCGACGTCGGCGTCGACCTCGTACTGACCGAGGGCACCGCCGCCCTCGGCCTGCGTGAGATCGCCCGCCGCGCCGGGGTGTCGCACGGCGCACCCCGGCGCTACTTCCCCACCCACCACTCCCTGCTCTCGGCGATCGCCCGGCGCGGATTCGCCGATCTCGGCGGCCGGTTCGCGGCGGCGACCGCCGGTGCTCCATCGCCGCGCGAGCAGGTGAAGGCGCTCGGGTACGCGTACGTCGGCTACGCGCTGGAGCACCGCGGGATGTTCGAGCTGATGTTCCGTCACGACCTGCTCGACAGCGAAGGACAGGAGAGCGCCGGGCCATCGGACACCGTGCAGGAAGACTCTGAGCAGGAAGACTCTGAGCAGGAAGACTCCGGGCAGGGGACCTCGGGGAAGCAGCCGAGGCTGCGTGAGTCCACCCTCCCCCTGTTCCGCCTGCTCGTCGGGCTCGTCTCCCGCTGCCGGGCCGGCGGGGACCCCGAGGTCACCGCCGCCGCCCTGTGGGCCAACCTGCACGGCGTGGCCCAGTTGTGGGCCTGGGGCAGCCTGCCCCTGGTCCTCGGCGATACGGCCGGCCACCGGGCCGGGGTCGAACGGCTCGTCGACGCCGCCCTCGACGCCCACCTCGGGGCGGTCCCCGCATGAGCCGCCCCCGGCCGCGGATCGCGCTCCTGGTCAGCGTCGGCGGCGCGATGCTGGTCGCCCTCGACGGCACCGTCCTCAGCGTCGCGCAGCCCAGCCTGCGCCACGGCCTCGGGGCGAGCGTGGCCCAGGTCCAGTGGACCAGCACCGCCTATCTCCTCGCCGTGGCCGCCTTCCTCGTCATCGCCGGCCGCCTCGGCGACCGGTACGGGCATCCGCGGCTGCTCCTCGTCGGCGCGCTCGGCTTCGCCGCGGCCTCCGCCGGGATCGCGCTCGCCCCCGGGATCGGCTGGGTCATCGCCCTGCGCGCCACCCAGGGGGTGTTCGGGGCCCTGCTCCAGCCGGCGACCCTCGCACTGCTGCGGCTCGCGTACCCGGCCGACCGGCTCTCCACCCCGGTGGCGGTCCGGACCAGTGCCATCGGCGTGGCCGCCGCGGCCGGTCCGCTGCTCGGGGGCGTGCTGGTCGCGCAGTCGGGCTGGCGTTCCGTGTTCGTGCTGAACGTGCCGATCGCCCTCGCGATCGCCGCGCTCGTTCTCGTCGTACGGGTGCCCGCGCCGGACCGGCTCGGGCCGGACGGCCCCGGATCGGCCCGGCCCTCGCTGACCGGGGCTGCCCTGCTGGCCGCGGCCCTCGCCGTACTCGTCCATGCGCTGGCCGGCGTACCCGCCCGGGGCTGGACCGCGCCGCCGACGCTGCTCGGGCTCGGCGGGGCCGCCGCCCTCGCGGCCGTGCTCGTACGGTACGAACGGCGGGCGGCGCAGCCCCTCGTACCGGCCGTGGTGGCGCGGTCCCGTCCGGTCGCGGCCTCGATGGCGCTGCTGCTGGCCGTCTCCGGCGGCATGTTCGGGGCGCTGTTCACGGCGACGTTCCTGCTCCAGGACGTACGGGGGCTCGGCCCGCTCGCCACCGGCCTGCTGGTGCTCCCGCTGACCGGCAGCATGGTCGCGGGCGCGCCGCTGGCGGCAACGGCGCTGCGCCGGTACGGGCCGCGCCGGACCGCGCTCACCGGTACGGGCCTGGTCGTCCTGGGGGTCGGCGGACTGGGCGCATGGTCCGGCCCGGCGGTCATGGCGGCCTTCGCGGTGCTCGGCGCCGGGTTCGCCGCCGTCATGGTGACCGCCACCGGCACGGTGGTCGGGGACGCCCCGGCCGGGTACGCGGGGGTCGTCGGCGGGCTCAAGCAGACGGCGATGAACGTCGGTCCGACCCTGGGCATCGCCGTCGCGGCGGGCGGGGGCGCGGGCGCCGGGGCCGCGCCGGCCGCCCTGTTCGTCCTGGCGGCGCTGTCCGCCGTGGGACTGCTGCCGGCGTCACTGCTGCCGCGCGGCGCGCGCCGTGCAGCTGCGGGCGACGTCGTCGGCGAAGACCCGGGCCAGCGGGGACAGGGACGCCCAGCGGCGAACGGCCCAGCCGACCGCGAGAGCAGGCAGCGCCGGGACCGGGACGAGGCGCAGCGGGCCGTCTGACCCGGGGACCCGCCAGCCGGGCAGTGCCGGCACGACGGCGTGGCCGAGGCCCAGTTCGGCCAGCAGCAGGGCGGTGTCCCAGTCGGCCACGCTGGTGTCGGACCGTATCCGGATGCCGGATTCCGCGAAGGCGGCGTCGAGGTGGGCCCGGGACGCGGAGTTCTCCGGGAGCCGGATGTGGCGGATGCCGGCGAGGTCGGCCGGCTCGATGCGGGTCCGGGCGGCGAGGGGGTCGTCGGCGCAGACCGCGAGCACCCAGGGCAGCTCCATCACCGGGCGCTGTTCGATGCCGCGCACGGGCCTGCCGATGGTGATCCAGGCGAGGTCCAGGTCGTCGGCGGCGAGCGCGTCGAAGCAGCTGCGGCTGGAGTTCTCGGTCTGGAACTCCAGGCTGACCTGGGGGTGGCGGCGCCGGAAGTCGACGACCGCCTCGGACATGAAGTGCCGGACGGTCGTCGCGCCCGTGGTGATGCGCACCGAGGCGGTGTCCCCGCGGACGAGGTCGTCGAGGCGCCGCAGGGCGCCGTCGAGCCCGGCGATGCCGTCGGCGGCGGCCGCCTGGAGGATGCGCCCGGCCTCGGTGGGGACGACGCCGCGGGCGTGCCGCTCCAGCAGACCGGTGCCGGTCTGCTTCTCGAGGCGGCGGACGTGCTGGCTGACGGCCGACTGGGTGCAGCCGAGGTCGCGGGCGACGGCGCTGAGACTGCCGGCCCGGCAGACGGCCACGAAGACGCGGAGATCGTCGAGGGTCATGGGATCCAAGCTACAGCTTGGGTGTTGATAGGAATTCAGAGGATTGACTTGGGTTTACGGCTGAACCATGATCAATACAGGGCCCAGGGCGGCAACCCGTCCCCGCCTGCACCACGGTCCGGACCCGGCGCAGGCGGGGACGGGTGTCGACCCGCACCATTCGTCCAGGCGCGAGGAAGGAACACGCCCATGCCGGTACCGGCACAGCCCGACGGGCCGGAGGCCCGCGCCCTTGCCCTGCTGCGCGAGCTGGGCGCCGGGCGGCTCGAACACCCCGGCGGCACCCTGCTCGCTCATCTGGAACGCGTACGGGCGCAGCTCGGGGCGTGGGGTGCCCGGCCGGCGCTCCGACTCGCGGGTCTGTGCCACGCGTTCTACGGTACGGACGGCTTCGCCACCGCCCTGCTGCCGGTCGACCGGCGGTCCGCGCTCGCGGCGGTGATCGGGGCGGAGGCCGAGGCGATCGTCTACTTCTACGCCGGTTGCGACCGCGCGGCCTCCTATCCGACGCTCGCCGCAGACGAGGAGGGCGCGGCTTCGTTCCGCGACCGGTTCACCGGCCAGGTGTACTCCCCCGACCGCAGGTCGCGGCGGGATTTCGCCGAGTTGTCCGCCGCGAACGAACTGGACCTCGCCCGGATCGACCCCGCGTTCCGCGCGGCCCACGGGCCCGGTCTCCTCGCGCTGTTCACCCGGCTGCGGGGCCTGCTGACCGAGCCGGCCTGGCGGGACTGCCAGGCCGTGCTCGGCGGTGCGTCCTGAGCCGTGAGCGGGATCAGGGTGTGAAGGTCCAGCGCTGGGCCGGGCTGTTGTCGCAGGCGGTGCGGGTGAGTGCGGTGCCGTTCGCGGTGCCGGCGCCGACCGGTGCCAGGCACTGGCCGAGCGTACGGAGGCTGCCGTCCGGCCCCGGCTGCCAGGTCTGGCCGGCGGCTGCGCCGCACGTCTGGACGGTGATCCGGGAGGGGCTCGTACCGTCGAGGCAGACCCCGCCCAGGCCGGTGACGTGGCCGTCGGTCTTCAGGCTCCACCGCTGGTTGGGGCCGCCGTGGCAGGAGTACAGGGTGGGTTCGGTGCCCGGCACGGTCGCACTGTGCGGCAGGTCGGCGCAGCGGGCGGAGGCCGCGTTCACGAGGGTGGCGTCGGCCGGGAGCGGGGCGGCGCGCCCGGTGAGGCTGATCTCGGCGGCGCTGGTCCAGGGGCCGCGGCCGCCGGCTTCGGTGAGGGCCCTGAGGCGGAGGTAGCGGCCGGTCTTCGCGGACAGGGACACGGACTTGGCCGCGGCGGTGTCGGCGAAGCTGCCGGTCGCCACCGGGGAGCCCCAGTCGGTGGTGCTGTCGGAGACGTACACCTCGTAGCCGCCGATCCGGCCGTTGACGCCGCCGTCCTGGCGGGGCAGGTAGCCGAGGCCGTCGACCGCGTAGCGGGCGCCGAGGTCGATGCGGATCTCGTGCGGGAGCGCGGCCGGGGTGCCGGAGGACCAGGCGGTGTGCCAGAGCGTGGCCGGGTTGCCGTCGAAGGCGTTCTTGGCCGCGCCGTCCTCGGCGGCGGTCTCCTGGCTGTCGGCGGACACCAGGGTCCAGGCCGACTGCGGGATCGGGGCGGAGGTCGCCGGGACCGGGTCGGCCGCCGGGATCGAGGTGCCGGTGGCCGTGATGGCGAACGCGCCCGACTTCGTACCGGTCTTGACCCACAGGATGCCGCCGCGGTCGGCGGGGTCGAAGTACCAGCCGGACGCGGCCGCGTCGTAGCCGGCCTTGGAGGTCTGGCGGGCCAGGGCGCTGCCGTCCGCCGTCACCGTGCCCGGCGCGGAGGCCACGTGGAGGGTGAACTCGTAGCCGCGCGCGGCGGGCTTGCCGGTGTAGCTGCCGGTGGGGGCGCCGACGGAGACGCTGACCGTGCCGGAGCCGGCGGCCGGGGCGGTGACGTCCACCTGCTGACGGGCGTACGCGCCGGACTGGTGGGCACGGGTGAGCCCGTCGTCCTCGTAGAGGCTGAAGGAGGAGTTGCCGCGCGGGTGGATGTCGTAGGTGAGGGTGGAGACGGGCTTCTCGCCCGTGTAGTTCATCTGCGGCCACATCGGCACGATCGCCCCGCCCTTGACGAAGAGCGGGAGGGTGTCGAGCGGCGCCTGGTAGTTGCCCAGCCAGCCCGGGCCGGCGTACGTCTTGCCGGTCCAGTAGTCCGTCCAGGTTCCGGCGGGCAGGTAGATGCCGTCACGGACGGAGGTGTCGGAGACGACGGGGGCGACGAGGAAGGAGTCGCCTGCCATGAACTGGCCGCTGGTGAGGTTGCCGCGGGCCACCGGGTCGTCCGGGTACTCCAGGACGAGGGCGCGGGTGCTCGGCACGCCGCTCTCGTGCGCGGTGCGGCTCATCGTGTACAGGTACGGCATCAGCCGCATCTTGAGCTGCAGGTACTTGCGGTTGATGGAGAGGTACGGCTCGGCGAAGCGCCAGGGCTGCTTGTCCTGGTAGCCGGCGGACGGGTTGGTCGCGCCCCAGCCCGACATGGTCATGAAGGCGGGGGTGAAGGCCTTCCACTGGAGGTCGCGGGTGTACGTCTTGGGGCTGCCGCCGAAGATGCCGTCGATGTCGCCGGAGGCGTAGTTGAGGCCGGACAGGCCGGCGCCGGCGATGGCCGGGACGTGCCAGCGCATGTCGTCCCAGGTGCCGTTGGTGTCGCCGGTCCACACGACGGCGTTGCGCTGGGTACCGGCCCAGCCGTCGACGGTCCAGACGTAGCGGCGGGCGTCGGAGTTCTTCTCGATGCCGTCGACGGCCTGCTGTACGCCGGCGAAGGCGGTCTTGTAGCCGCCGCCGATCCAGGCGACGTCCGTCTTCACGCCGCGGGTTCCGGCCACGGCGACTTCGTCGGCGATGGATCCGAGACCGGTGGAGGTCCACAGTCCGGTCTGGAAGCCCTTGGCCTTCAGGGCGTCGACCGTCGACTTGAGCGGGGCGGTGTAGCCGCAGCCGTAGCCGTCGTTGGGAAGGAACCAGCCCGAGGGCATGTCTGCGGCGCGGGCGTCGGCGGCGTAGCCGGCCACATCGGGCGTGGTCTGGTGGCGCAGGCGGTTGTGGTCGCCCTGGTAGTCGGGGTTGGAGGCGTTGAAACAGTCGGCATTGCCCAGTTCCAGGCCCCACATCGGGGCCATGAAGGGCTTTCCGCTGACGTCGGTGTACGCGTCGAGCACGGATTTCAGCGAGCCGCCGGTGAAGTACCAGGCGTCGAAGCGCTTCTCGTCATGGGTGAGGGTCGTGGGGGCGTTGAATCCGTACGAGCCGGGGGCCCAGGTGTTGCGCATGACGCCGTAGCCGTTGGTGGACATGTAGAAGGGGGCGGGGCTGGCGTTGTTGTTCTCGCGCCATTTGTTGTCGACGGCCACGGGGACGGTCTTGCCGCGCAGCGCCCATTCACCGAGGCGCAGGCCGGTGCCGTAGAACTGCTCGTCGCCGCCGCGGGCCAGGTACTGGGTGGTCTGGGTAGCGGTCCAGGAGGTGGGCTGGGTCTCCTGCCAGACCAGGGTGGAGTTGTCGGCGCGGTAGACCGAGAACTGCAGGGGCGTCTTGTTGACGCGGATGTTCAGGGCTCCGGTGGTGATCCGGTAGTACGCGCCCGCGTCGGTGAAGGTGGTGTCGACGGAGCCGAAGTCGGTGGTCGGGGCGAGGTCGGAGCCGGCCGGATCGTTGGTGAACGCGCCGTCGGGTGACAGCCAGATGCGGAAGATGTCGGCGCGGGCGACGACCACGCGGGCCTTCGCACCGGCGGTCGTGGTGACGGTGAAGGTGTTCCCGGACTGTGTGAGGCCGGTGGCGTTGCCTGCCGTGGCGGGGGCCGGGGCCGCGGCGGCCGGCGAGGTCATCGGTCCGGCGGCGGCCAGCCCCGCGACGGCAAGGGCCCCGGCGAGCACCGCGGCGAGGGGCGCTCGCCGCCGCTTCACCTTTTTGCGGGTGTGGATGCGGCTGGGGATGCGGATGAGTCTCATGGGGCAGCTCCTCGTGCGGTCCGGATTGCGGACACACCGCTTTGGCATGCGCCTGGCAAGATAGCGGCCCACGGAGATCACTTGAAGGATGCTGCTCGAAGTAGTCTTCAATCAAGCATCTTTGAGCATCTTTCAGATGGCCAGGATGCGGCCTCAGCCGAAGCGGATGGGGAGGTGCTTGATGCCGTTGATGAAGTCGGAGCGCAGGCGCCGGACCTCGCCCGTGAGGCCGAAGCCGGGGTGGCGGGCCAGGAGTTCGCGGATCAGGGCCTTGATCTGGGTGCGGGCCAGCCCGGCGCCCAGGCAGAAGTGGGGACCGCCGCCGCCGAACGTGAGGTGCTCGTTCGGGTTGCGGCGGATGTCGAAGACGAAGGGGTCGGCGAAGACGTCCTCGTCGCGGTTGGCGGAGGTGTAGTACGTGACCACCTTCTGCCCCTCCGCGATCGCGCGGCCGCGCAGGACGGTGTCCCGGGTGGCGGTGCGGCGGAAGTTGTGGATCGAGCCGCCCCAGCGCAGGAACTCCTCCGTGGCCGAGGTCCACAGCGACTCGTCCTGCGGGGACGCCGCCAGCTCTGCGCGGGCCGCCGGGTGTTCGATCAGGGCCAGCAGCGTGGCCGAGAGCAGGTTGCGGGTGGTCTCGTTGCCCGCCACGCACAGCAGGACGAAGAACATGTTGATCTCGTCCGGGGCGAGCCGGTCCCCGTCGACCTCCGCGTGGACCAGCGTCGAGAGGATGTCCTCGCGGGGGCGGGCGCGCCGCTCGGCCGCCAGGGCGTCGCAGTACGCGTAGATCTCGGCGGCGGCCAGGTCGCTGTCGTGCTTGCCCGCCGAGAGCTCCGGATCCTGGCCGCCGGCCATCCGGTTGCTCCAGTCGAAGATCAGCCGCTCGTCGCCGGGCGGTACGCCGACCATCTCGCAGATCGTCTGGATCGGCAGCCAGGCGGCCACCTCGGAGACGAAGTCCATGTCCCGGCCGGGCACGACCGCGCTCTCCACCAGCCCGGCGGCCCGCTCGCCGATCCGGGCCGCCAGCCGGCGGACGACGCGCGGGGTGAAGCCGGCGCTGACCAGGGAGCGGTAGCGCGAGTGGCGCGGGGCGTCCATGCCGAGCAGGACCAGGCGCAGGGTCTGCAGGGACTCGGGGCTCTGGTCGCGGATCATGAACGAGCCGAGTTCGGTGGACCACAGCTCGGGGTCGCGGCTGACGGCCTTGACGTCGGCGTGCCGCGTGACGGCGTAGAAGCCCTGGTGGGGGCCGGGCACCTCGTGCCAGTGGACGGGGTCCTCCCGGCGCAGCCGGGTGAACTGCGCGTGCGGGACCTCGCGGGCCCAGGTGTCTTCCAGGAGGTCCGTCTCGCCGGTGGGGATCACGGTCGGTCCACTTCCCTTCGGTTCATTTCAGGACGGCGCCGAGGGCTTCCACGACGAGGGCGTCGGGGATGCCCTGCGGGTCGAGCCGGTGCTGCATGGCGAGGCCGAGGAGGACACCGAGCACGAGGGCGCCCGTCTCCTCCGGCGGCCGGGTGAGCGGGGTCCCGGTGGCCGCCGCCCAGTCGGCGAGGCCTTCGCCGAGCTGGGCGCGGATCTCGGCGTAGCGCTGGGCGAGCTGGGTTCCGATGAGCGGGCCCCGGGCGCCGTGCAGCCACAGTTCCGCTTCCAGGAGGAGCCAGGAGTCCCCGTGGTCGGGGTGCGGGCGGGTGAGGCTGCCCCACATGGCGGAGAAGTGCACGGCGGGGTCCGCCGGGTCGGGGCTGCCCGCGATCTCGGCGGCCAGCTCCTCGGCGGTGCGTTCCTTCCAGACCTCGAGGAGGGCCAGCAGGAGGCCCTCCTTGCCGCCGAAGTGGCTGTAGAGGGCGCCGGTGGTGCGCCCGGCCGCGTCGGCGACCGCCTCGGCCGAGACGGCGTGGAAGCCCTTGCGCGCGAAGAGTTCGGCGGCCGCGTCGATGAGGCGGGTGCGGGTCTCGGACTTCCGCTGGGCCTGCGGGGTGCGGTCGGGTGCCATGGTTCTGCCTCCGGGAGCAACTTATATCGGGCCTCCGATATAAGTTGCTCCCGGAGCTGACGCCACGTCAACCCTCGTGCACGGCACGGTGTGCCGTTCGCCCGGTGAACCGGTCCGGCCAGGCCGTCTCCGGCGGGGGCCGGGCTCGGGGGCATTGTCAGACCCCTGCGCGACGATCAGGTCATGACGATCACCACCGCTCCTGCCGGTCCCGCCCTCACCACCCGCGACGAGTACGCCGATGCGATCGGTACGGCGATCAGGGCCTCCGCCGCGTACTACGGGTCCGGCGATTCGCCGCTCGACGACGCCTCGTTCGACCTCCTCGTCTCGCTGATCCTG
Organism: Streptomyces sp. R33; assembly: GCF_041200175.1. Taxonomy (NCBI): domain Bacteria; kingdom Bacillati; phylum Actinomycetota; class Actinomycetes; order Kitasatosporales; family Streptomycetaceae; genus Streptomyces; species Streptomyces sp. R33. The sequence continues at coordinate 1,220,425 of NZ_CP165727.1, forward strand.
GCCTACGAGGAGCGGTACCCGGAGCACATCGATCCGGCTTCGCCGACCGGGAAGGTGGCCGGGGGCGCCGTGCCGGCCGGGGAGGTGGCGCACACGGCGGCGATGCTCTCGCTGGCGAACGCGTTCGGCCCGCAGGACCTGCTCGACTGGGAGGCCTCGGTGGTACGCCGGCTGGGCGCACCGGTCACGGGCGGCTTCGTCGTCGAGCCGAAGCTCGACGGGGCCTCGCTGGCGGCCCGGTACCGGGGCGGCCGGCTGGTCCAGCTCGTCACCCGGGGCAACGGCACGAGCGGCGAGGACGTGTCCCATGCGATCGGGACCATCGTCGGGCTGCCGGAGCGGCTCACCTCGGACGTCTCCTTCGAGGTGCGCGGCGAAGTCCTGCTGACCACGGCCCAGTTCGAGCGGGCCAACGAGATACGCGCCGCGCACGGCGCCGGGGCGTTCTCCAACGCGCGCAACGGCGCGGCCGGCACGCTCCGGGCCAAGGGCCGCCCGTACACGGTGGAGATGACGTTCTGGGCGTTCGGGGCGGGCGAACTCGACGGCCCTGACGGCTCCGACAGCCCCGCGGTGCTGCCGGGGAGCACGCATGCGGAGGCGATGGCCTTCGTCGCCGCCGCGGGTGTCCGGACGGCCGCGGCCACCCCCGCGGGGCTGACGGTGGTGGACACGGTCGCCGAGGTGCAGGAGCACGTCGACCGGATCGCGGCCCTGCGCGCCCGGCTGCCGTTCGGGATCGACGGGGTCGTCGTCAAGCTGGACTCCCTGGCCGAGCAGGCCGCGGCCGGGACCGGCTCGCGCCACCCGCACTGGGCGACCGCGTACAAGCTGGCCGCCGTGGAACGGCGCACCCGGCTGCTGGACGTGACCTGGGCGGTGGGCCGGACCGGGGTGCTCGCGCCGACCGCCGTGCTGGAGCCGGTGGAGATAGACGGCTCGGTGGTGCGGCACGCCACCCTGCACAATCCCGCCGACATCGAGCGCCGCGGCCTGCGGCTCGGCGACACCGTGACCGTGTACAAGGCGGGCGACGTCATCCCGCGGATCGAGGCCCCGGTGGTGGAGCTGCGCACCGGTGAGGAGCGGGCCATCGAGCTGCCGTCCGTCTGCCCGGGCTGCCAGGGCGAGATCGACCGGAGCCAGGAGCGGTGGCGGTGCGCCCAGCCGGCCGACTGCGGGCGGATCGCCGCGATCCTGTACGCCGCCGGGCGCGACCAGCTGGACATCGACGGCCTGGGTGAGACGTACGTACGGGCGCTGGTCGAGGCCGGCCGGGTCCGTGACGTGGCCGACCTGTTCGGGCTGGACCACGCGGCGCTCGCGGAGGCGGCGGGGAGCGAGAAGCGGGCCGTGAAGCTGCTGGAGCAGATCGAGGCCGCGAAGGGCAGGCCGCTGGCCCGGGTGTTCTGCGCGCTCGGGGTCGTCGGCACGGGGCGGGGCATGTCCCGGCGGATCGCCCGCCACTTCGGGACGATGGAGGCGATCCGGGCCGCCGACGCCGCCGCGATGACGGAGGTCGAACTGGTCGGGGACACCAAGGCCGCCGGGATCGTCGCCCAGGTCGCGGAGCTCGGGCCGGTCATCGACAAGCTGGCCGCGGCCGGGGTCAACCTCGTCGAGCCGCACGTGGAGCGCCCCGCCGGAGAAGAGGGCGCCGAGGGACCGCTCGCCGGGCAGTGCGTGGTGGTCACGGGGAAGATGACGGGCGCGCTGGCGGCGTACGACACGCGGGACAAGGTGCGCGAGCTGATCGAACGGGCCGGCGGTAAGTCCGCGAGCGGCATATCGGGGCGGACGACGCTGCTCGTGGCGGGTGCCAAGGCCGGCAGCAAGGTGGCCAAGGCCGAGGAGGCGGGCATCGAGATCGTCGGCGAGGAGGCGTTCGCCGAGCGGATCGCCGCGTTCCTCACCTGCTGAACGGTGCGGGCCCTTCGGGTGGCGGCGGGGTGACGGCCAGGACCGGTGGGGCCGGCGAGGTGTACCGGTGGCCGCAGGGGTCGAAGACCAGCACCACCGGCCGGCCCGGGCGCTGGCGCCAGGAGATCCGCTCCGGTGCGCCCGCGCACGCGGGACAGCGCGGCAGCGGGCTCGGCTCCGCCGGGCGTGCGGGGGCGGACGCGAGCCGGGGCACGGGGTGCGGTTCACGCATGGGGGCTCCCTGGTCCGACGGTCGTGCTCCTGGCACTGTGTCATGGACCGCCTCTCCGGGGCACGGGCCGATCCTCCAGGATCTCGGCTGGTCAGGGGTGCGTTCCCCGTGCAGACCCGCCGATCCGCCCGGGCGGACGAAGACGCCGACGGCCGGTGGGGGGGTACTCCCCCACCGAGCGCCGGCGCCTTCACGGCCTCGCGGCGATCACGCGGCCTTGGCGATCTCCGGGTGCTCCGTCAGCCAGGCGCGGACCGCCTGCTGCTCCTTGCCCTTGCCCGCCTCCTGGATCTTCGCCTCCAGGCCGGTCAGCTGGGCCTCGGTCAGCTTGAACGAGCGCAGCCAGGAGGCCACTTCCGGCTCGTCGTCCGCGAAGCCCTTGCGGGCCAGGGTGTGGATGCCGTCGCCCTGGCCCCAGACCCCCTTGGGGTCCTCGAGCTTCTTCAGGTCGTACGAGGCGTAGGCCCAGTGCGGCGACCAGAGCACCACCGCCACCGGCTCCTGCTTCTCGTAGGCCCGCTTGAGCTCGGCGAGCATGCCGGGGGTCGATCCGTCGACGACCTCGTACTCGCCGTCGAGGCCGTACTCCTGGAGCACCTTGCCCTTCAGGATCCCCATCGCGCCCGCGCTGGGCTCGATGCCGATGATCCGGCCCTTGAACTCGCCGCCCTTGCCCTTGAGGTCGGCGAGGGAGGTGACGTCCTTCATGTAGGAGGGGACGGACAGTTCGATGGAGGTCGGTCCGTACCAGGAGCCGAGTTCGTCCAGCTTGTTCCGGTACTTCTCCCAGTACTGGGCCTGCGTGACCGGCAGCCAGGCGTCGGTCTGGAAGTCGACCTGGCCGCCCGCGATACCGGTGAACAGGGCGCCGAGCTCCAGCTGCTTCGCCTCCACCTGGAAGCCCCGGCGCTCCAGGAGCTCCTTCCACAGGTAGGTCGAGGCGATGCCCTCGTCCCAGGGGATGTAGCCGATGCTGATCTTGCGGCCCTTGCCGGTGCCGCCGTCCGCCCCGGCCGCAGTCGGCTGCCCGGAGCCGCCGAAGGTGTTCAGGCCGCCCGCGACGAGGGCGAGGACCACGGCGCCGGTGACGGCGTACGCGGGCTGGGGGCGGTGGTTCCACAGCTTTGCGGCGCCGCTCGCGGCGGCCTGCGCCTTGGCGAGCGCGCGCCGGCCGAGCGGGGACACCTGGCGGCCGAGCGCGCCGGTCATCCGGTCCAGGTACATGGCGAGGATGACGATGGAGATGCCCGCCTCGAAGCCGAGGCCGATGTCGACGTTGCCGATGGCCCGGTAGACGGCGCCGCCGAGCCCGCCTCCGCCGACCATGCCGGCGATGACGACCATGGAGAGGCCGAGCATGATGACCTGGTTGATGCCCGCCATGATGGTGGGCAGGGCCAGCGGCAGCTGGACGCGTACGAGGGTGTCGCGCGGCGTGGTCCCGAAGGCGTCGGCGGCCTCGACGAGTTCCGTGTCGACCTGGCGGATGCCGAGCTCGGTCATCCGTACGCCGGGCGGCAGCGAGAAGATGATGGTCGCGATGATGCCGGGCACCACGCCCACCCCGAAGAAGATGATGCCGGGGATCAGGTAGACCATGGCCGGCATGGTCTGCATGAAGTCCAGGACGGGCCGCAGGACGGCGCTGACCCGGTCGGACCGGGAGGCCCAGATGCCGAGCGGGACCGCGAACGCGAGTGTGACGAGGGTCGCGACCAGGACCAGGGAGAGCGTGGACATCGCGTCGGCCCACAGGCCGACGGAGTCGACGAGTGCGAAGCCGGCGAAGGCGAGCAGCGCGGCGAGCAGGCCGCGCAGCCACCAGGCGGCGACGGCGAGGATGCCGGCGAACAGCAGCGGGGCGGGCGCGTCCAGCACGGCGTGGATGCCGTCGTACAGCCCGGTGACGAGCGCACTGACGGCGTCGAACAGCCAGGAGAGGTGGCGCTGGAGGAAGTCGACTGCGCTGTCGACCCAGGCGCCGAGGGGCAGGCGGGGCATCAGGCGGCCACCTCCACGCAGGCCATCGGGGGCCGCTGTTCGTCGCCGATGAAGGCGATGAGGCGGTCCTGCGGCACGGAGCCGACGAGGGCGCCGTCCGCGTCGGTGACGGCGACGGCGTGCGGCACCCGGGCGCTGATGGCGCACAGGTCGGCGAGCGGGGTGTCGGCGGTGACGCTGGGGCAGCCACAGGCGCAGCTCCCGGCGACGGGGTCGGTCATCACGGCGTCGGCCGTGAGCACGCGCGAGCGGTCGACGTCCTGGATGAAGGAGGCGACGTAGTCGTCGGCGGGGCGGGTCAGGATGTCCTCGGCGGTGCCCTGCTGGACGATGCGGCCGTCGCGCATGACGGCGATGCCGTCGCCGAGGCGCATGGCCTCGTTGAGGTCGTGTGTGATGAACACGATGGTCTTCTTGAGCCGCTGCTGGAGTTCCAGCAGCTGGTCCTGCATGTCGCGGCGGATCAGCGGGTCCAGCGCGCTGAAGGACTCGTCCATCAGGAGCAGGTCGGCGTCGGTGGCCAGGGCGCGGGCCAGGCCCACGCGCTGCTGCATGCCGCCGGACAGCTCGTCCGGCCAGGACGCCTCCCAGCCGGCGAGCCCGCACAGCTCCAGCGCCTCGGTGGCGCGGCGCTCGCGCTCGGCGCGGGCGACGCCCTGCACCTCCAGCCCGTAGGCGGCGTTCTCGAGGACGCTGCGGTGCGGGAAGAGCGCGAAGTGCTGGAAGACCATGCTGATCTTGGTGGAGCGGACGTGGCGCAGCTCACGCCGGGAGAGCGAGGTGAGGTCCTGGCCGTCGAAGAGGATGCGCCCCTCGGTGGGTGCGAGCAGTCCGTTCAGCATGCGCAGCAGCGTGGACTTGCCGGATCCCGACAGACCCATGACGACGAAGATCTCGCCGGGCTCGACGCGGAATGAGGCGTCGATCACAGCGGCCGTGGTACCGGCTGCGCGCAGCTCGTCGCGGCCGGCGCCGCCCCGGAGCGCGCGGACCGCGGCAGCGGCGTCGCCGGGTCGTCTTCCGAACACCTTGAAAACGTGCTCGGCCTGGAGCGTGGACACATACACCTCGCGGGTCGTACCGGAACGGCGCGCGCCCGGCCGGTGGGCCGGGCGCAGCCGTGGAGCGGTGCGGGATCCGCCCGCCCCCGCGCCGGCCGTGTCACGGCCGACGGAAGGGTTCGCTCCGGATCCGCGGGTGCCCGGGGTGTTCCGGGGTAAACGCCGAGGTGACCCACCTCACGCCGGGTCGGGGTCCTCCAGCATCGAGGTGCGCAGGTGCTCGAGGATGCGGGTCAGCAGGCGAGAGACCTGCATCTGCGAGATGCCGAGCGCGGCGCCGATCTGCGCCTGGGTCAGCTCCTCGCCGAAGCGCATCTGCAGCATGCGGCGCTCGCGGTCGGTGAGCTGTTCGAGCAGCGGTGCGAGGGTCTGGATGTCCTCGACGCGCTCCAGGGCCGGCTCCTCCTCGCCCATGACGTCGGCGAGGGTGTGGCCGTCGGCGGAGCCGTCGCCGCGCTCCGCGTGCGCGGTGTGCGGGGCGTCCAGGGAGCCGCTGGTGTGGCCGTTGGCGGCAACGAGACCCTCTATGACCTCCTCGTCCGAGAGGCCGAGGTGGTCGGCGAGGTCCGCGACCGTGGGCGAGCGGTCGAGCGTGGTGGTCAGCTGCTCCTTCGCCTTGGCGATGTCGATGCGCAGCTCCTGGAGCCGGCGCGGGACGCGGACGGCCCAGGAGGTGTCACGGAAGTGGCGCTTGATCTCACCTGTGATGTACGGCATGGCGAGGGTGGCGAATTCGTTCTCGCGGGCCGGGTCGAACCGGTCGATCGCCTTGATCAGGCCGATGGTGCCGACCTGGACGATGTCCTCGATGTCGCCTCCGTCACCCCGGCCGCGGAAGCGGCGGACGGCGTACTGGACGAGTGAGGCGTTCATCTCTATGAGCGCGTTGCGGACGTACTGGTGTTCCGGGGTGCCCTCGGACAGTTCGTGCAGCCGCCGGAAGAACACCCTCGAGAGCTCCCTCGCATCGGCGGGGGCCACCTCCCTTGGCTCCTCGATCCGCGGCAGGTCCGCGATCCGGGCGGCCTGGATGCCGCGGCGCGGACGGGGGACGACTGTGACGGTTTCGGAAGTGGAGGACGGGGCAGGGGCGGGCATGGGGTTCGCTCCTTGGGCTTGTCGGCTTGCGGCGCGGGACCTTGACTGCCGTAGATGGTGGTCTCTTTCAGCTTATACGTCAAGAATCGTCGGAAATGCGGTCGTCCGCTTACTCCCGCGCACGCGAGGCGCGTCCGCGTGCTCGTGCGCGCTGTCCCGTCGGCCCCGTCCCCTGTCGGTTCAGGTGATGCGGAATCCGGTCACCGCGCGGTCCCGGTGGAAGGTCAGCCGGTCCCAGGTGGGGAAGGTGAGATCGGTCATGGCCAGCAGCCGGCCGGCGCCGTCGTGCAGGGTGCGGCGCACGGTCAGGCCGCAGACCGCGGCCGCGGCCGGCGGGTGGCTGCTGCGGGTCATGGTGAGGGTCTCGGCGACCCGGCCCTGCCCGGCGGCCCGCTCGAGCCACCGGTGCAGCGGCCCGAGGTCCTCGTCCCGGACGGACGACCGGTCTCGGTAGCGGGCCAGTTCGGGGCTCTCGGCGATCGCGCGCGGGCAGAGGTACGTGACGGCGTGCCGGAGCGTCTCCCCCGACGGGCCGCGCTCGCGGCGGTGGTGGACCAGGGTGCGGTCCCCGCCGCGCATGCCGAGCAGCGCGGCGAGCGAGGGCGGCACGGTGACCAGGGTGAGCCAGCTCTGGTCGGGCGTGGCCGCGGGCGATGACGCGGGTACGGCGGCGGCCGGTGCGACCACGGTGCGCCGCGGCGCGGCCGGGGCCTCGACGGCCGAGCGGGTGCCGCGGCGCCCGGTGACGACGAGGCCGTCCTCGCGCAGGTGCTGGAGCGCGGCCCGGATGGTCTGCCGGTTGACCTGGTAGCGGGCGGCCAGGGTACGTTCGGAGGGCAGTCTGCCGCCGGGGGTCGCGGCGCGCTCGAGCTCGCGCCGCAGCGCTGCGGCGATCCACTGGTACTTGGGCATGACGGCCGGGCCGCCGCCCCGCGAAGGGGAGGGCATGGCTTCTCCTCTGACGGGTGGTCAAGGACTGCGCGGTCTGCCCGGCCAACCTAGCATTGGTCTATACCTTTCAGTGAGAGGGACTCCGCGATCCCGGCCCACCTTGGCCGGATCCCGACGCCCCTGCACCGGAGCCGACCAAGAAACCCCCTAGCCGCGCAGCGGGTTCGGGAGCGGGATGTAGCGCGCGTCCGCGCCGTCGGCGCGGGTCCAGCGCAGCAGCAGGTTCGTCTTCGCCGGGAGTGCCGGGGCCGAGAGCAGCTCCGCGATCTCGGGGAGACCGTGTTCGGCGTCGTAGCGCAGGAACTCCTCGCGCACCGCCGGCCACACCGCGGCGGCAGCGCCCGGGTGCTCCTCGGCGAGGGCCCCCGCCACCTCGGTCAGGTGGTTGACGACCAGGCAGTAGACCAGCCGCTGCCAGGCGGCATCGCGCTCCACGTCCGGCAGCAGTTTCACCCCCTCCGCATCGCGGAACAGGGCCTGCACCGGCATGCCCTGGGCGTCGACCGCCACGAGGGTGTTCTGCAGGTGCGCCTCCAGCACGACGCCGTGCCGGGCGAACACGTCGAGCACGGGCGGCACGACGTGGCGCAGGTACGCCCGCCACCAGCCGACCGGATCGCCCGTCACGGCCAGCGGGCTGCCCGCGAAGCCCTCCGCGAGCGCGGCGGAGGCCAACGGCGTGGCCCCCGGCTCCACTTGCGCGTGCAGGCCGTCGCGGACCAGGACGGCGAGCTCCTCGAAGGCGAAGCACGCCGTCCGGTAGCCGCGGTCGGCGAGCCAGACCGCGTTCGACCCGGAGCTGCGCAGATCGGCGAATCCGGCCTCGACCGCGGCGTCCGTACGGCGCAGCTTCAGCAGGTCGTGCCGCCACAGCCGGCGCACGTCGTTGGTGATCCGGACGTCGAGGCTGAACTTCACGAAGAGGTCCCGCTCGCCGTTCCCTTCGCCGGGTACGTACAACGTCCGGATCGAGGCGGTCGGCCAGGCCGGGAGCCGCCCGGGGCCGAGCCGCAGCAGCCGCCCGTCGGCGAAGGCCTCGCGTACGGGCTCCGAGCAGCCCGCCAGGTCCAGCTGCCACGGATGCGCGGGCAGCAGCCGGTACCCGGCCGGCGCGCGCGGGCCGTCGAGCAGCCCGGCCAGCGACTCGATCGCCCCGGCCGCCGCGGGCCCGCCCTCCTCGGCCACCTGGTCCTCGCGCAGCCCCAGGAAGACCAGCGGGAAGCGGGCGTACGCCTCCGGCGCGTACGGCAGCCAGCTCGCGGCGGGCGCGCCTCCCCGGGCCTTGGGAGCGGGGTGGTACGGGTGTCCCATGACCAGGGACTGCTCGGAGAGCACGTACGGGTCCTGCGGGGGCGCGGCCGCGGCGCGGGCGGCCAGCAGCGCGGCGACGGCCTCGCGGCTGTCGGCGATCTCGACCGGGAGCTCGTCGTTCGCCGCGCCCGTGTACCGGTGCAGCTCGTCGGCGGTCAGTTTGACCAGCTCGGTGTGGCTGAGCGCATGCCACCCGTCCGCCGTGCGCAGTTCGGGGCGCACCGGCCGGCGCCCGCCCCGCACCCGCAGCAGCCGTCCGCTGCCGCGCAGCCGGTGGACGTGCCCCGCGCGGGCATCGTCCGTCCTGGTGCCGGACTCCTCGGCGGGATCGGCCGCTTCCCGCAGCAGGCAGTTCAGCAGAGGGCTGCCGGCGTACGCGTCGGCTGCGGCGTTGAGGTCCACGGATTCCATTCGGTCCATCCAATGCGCCGGGAGCTCGCGGGGCGTACCACCGGCCGTGATCTTCAGTATCCGCGATGATGAAGTGATCATCACGTCACCCGTGAGAGGAACAGGGCCCTGGACTCCAGCATGAACCTTCCCGCCTCCCCGGCCGAGGAGGCCGTGTCCGCCGAACTGGCCGAGGTGCGCCCCGCGCTCGGTTCCGCGTACGGGGCCGCACTCGCCGGCGCCCGGGCCGCCGTACTGACGCGGCTGTGGCGGGCGCTTGCCTTCGAACCGCTGCCCTGGGTGGAGCGCCGGGAGCGCGGGCCCGGCGGGCTGACGCTCCTGCTGTCCGGGGGCAGACGGCTGGAGGGCCCGCTGCCGGACCCGTACGCGACCGACCCGTACGTGTCCGAGGTGCTGCTCGACGGCGCCCCGTACCGGCAGGCCGGGCGGCTGGTGGTGGCGCTCGGGGTGCCGCACGGGGACGCGTTCGCCGCCGAGCTGGACGACAGCACGGCCTCGCTCGCGCTGTCCCGGGCCGGGCAGCCGGCCGCGGAGGACCAGGCCCCGCAGACCGGCTGGGCGTGGGAGCAGCGGGTGGTCGACGGGCATCCCTACCACCCCAACTGCCGCTCCCGGCCCGGATTCTCGGTGGCCGAGCAGCTGGCGTACGCGCCGGAGCACCGGCCGGTGGTCGAGCTCGGGCTGGCCGCCGTACGGGCCGGGGAATGCCTGGTCACGGGAGCCTGGCCGGCCGAGCTGCGGGAGGGCGGCCGGCTCCTGCTGCCGGTGCACCCGTGGCAGGCGGAACACGTCCTGAAACAGACGGGCCGGGAGCCGGGGGCGCTGCGCCCCGGCCTCGCCGCGCATCCCCTGATGGCCCTGCGCACCCTCGCCCCCGTGGCGGGCGGTGCACACGTCAAGACGGCGCTGAGCACGCGGCTGACGTCCTCCGTACGGGACATCTCGGAGTACTCCATCGAGACGGCGGCAGCGGTGTCCGCGTTCGCGCAAGCCCTGTCCGAGCGGCTCGACGGGCGGCTGCACGTCACCCGGACCCTGGGCGCGGCGACCGCACGCAGCTCTGACCTGGCCGCGGTGCTGCGCGAGCCGCCCGAGGTGTACGCGGACGCCGCGGCGGGCGAGTGGGTCGCTCCGGTGGCGGCCCTGGCCCTGTCGCCGCTCGCGCGCTCCGCGTCGTGGCGGGCCGAGCTCGCCCGGCTGGCGCTCTCCGTGTGCCTGCGGGTGCTGGACCTCGGGGTGGCGCTGGAGGCCCACGGCCAGAACCTCCTCGTCGTCCTGTCCCCGGCCGGGGATCCACTGCGGCTGGTCTACCGCGACCTCGCCGACATCCGGATCAGCCCGGACCGGCTCCTCCGGCACGGTCTGCCGGTGCCGCCGCTGGCGGGCCGGCTGATCACCGACGACGTGACCCTGCTGCGGCGCAAACTGTTCGGCTCCCTGCTGACCGGGACCCTGGGGGCCACGACGGGCTCGGCGACGGCCTTCGGCGAGGCGCTGGCCGAAGCCGCCGGCCTCCCGGCCACCGCCGATACGGAGGCCCTGCTGACCGCGCCCCTGCCGACCAAGGCCCTGACGCTGATGCGGCTGAGCCCCGGTATCCCCGGCGACCAGTGGGCGCAGCTGGACAATCCCCTGGCCGGGGCCGGCGGGCGGGGGCGGCGGCAGGGCTAGGACCGCCGCAAACACCTTCAGGCCCTGCTGCCCTCCAGCACCTCCAGCCGCTGCTGGGTCAGTCGCAGCAGTCGCGGTTCGAGGCTCGGCAGGGCGCGCAGCAGGCGGACGAGTTCGGGGCCGGCGTCGCGTGCCTCCGCCTGGTCCTTGAGCTGGGTCCAGCAGTAGAGGGCGCCCGCCGCGGCCGCGAGGACCTCGGGGGCGTCCGGCGGCTGGTGCTCCAGGCGGGTGCGCCCGGCGTTGATCCACAGCTGGGTCGCCGACCGGTAGTTTCCGGCCATGCGGGCGAGGTCGGCGCGGATCTCCGCCCAGTGGGTGGCCTCGGGCGAGGAGTACCCGTGGGTCTGCAGCACGTGTTGCTCCCAGGCCTGGGCGAGCGTGGCCGCCTCATGGTGCCGGCCTCCGGCGGCGAGGGCGTGGATGTGCGGACGGGGGTCCGGAACCTGCACCTGCTGCTCCTGGGCGGCGGGTGCGCTGAGTTCGCGCGTCGCCGGGAGGACGAGGGTGCCGGGCGGCAGGGCGGCGGCCCCGACGGCGAAAGCGTGCAGCTGGAGGTTGGCGGGGCGGGTGGGGCTGCGGCGCAGCTGGTCGATCCAGTGGTGGGTGTACGAGCTCACCCGGTCCGCTCCGCCGGCGAAGGCGGGCGGGACGACGACCCCGTACACCTCGGCGGTGGGCGGCGCGGGCAGGCACCCGTACTCCTGGAGCACCGGCCAGGCGGACTTGTCGGCGACGAGGTCGAGCACCACGGTGGTCGGCCCGGCGGACCTGGCCCCGAGCTCGGTGCCCAGCCAGTCCCAAGGCAGGGCCGTGTAGCGGACGGTGGAGGCCGTGGTCCCGGCCAGCGCGAGGTGGAGCCGGTGCCCGCGGCGGTCGAGGGTGAGCCGCCCCGACAGGTAGACGAGCAGCGGCCCCGGCGTGGCGGCGGCGGTGCGCAGCCGCATCAGCACGGTGTTCGGATCCCGGGCCCCGTCGAGGTACGTGGTGTCGGTCGGGATCTGACTGTTCAACAGCGCCGACGCGGGCAGCACCCCGAGCGCGGCCAGATTCGCACTCGGCGCGACCTGGACGGCCCGCCGCCGTACGGCGGCGTCGCCCGCTATGAGAAGAACATGCCCCCGCTGCTGCCTGCCGGCTCCGTCGATCTGCATGGGCAGACCGTACTCACCTCACGAGCCCCTCGCAGCCCGGGGTGTCGAACCATTCCCTTACGGCCCCCGTCGGCCGTCCGGCGACGGGATTTCCGGGGCGCCCAAGTCGTCTCGAGCCGTGGTCGATTGTGGTGACCGGACCGTGCGTGGGCGGCAGACTGCCCGGAGGGCCGGAACAGATCCCAAGGGTTCTCCGGAGCCGACGGCCACCGTCTCGGTCAACGCCGCCGGGAGCGTGCTGGTTTCGCCCCGCTCCCCTGGGCCGTTCGGGGGGCAGCGTTGTCTCCCTGGGCCCGCCTTCGCTCCGATCGGCCCGGGCGATGGCAGGAAGGAGGGATGAGCCTCCATCGCCGCCAGCTGCTGGGCAGCGCACCCGCAGCCGTGCTGGGCGCCTTCGGCGTCGCGGCGGCACCGGCCCGCGGCCCCGACTGGGCGGCGCTCGCCCGCGGGATGGACGGGCGGGTGGTGCTGCCGGGCGACCGCGACTACCCCGAGGCCCGGCAGTTGTTCCAGCCCCGGTACGACACGGTCGCGCCGGGCGCGGTGGCGTATCCCGCGCACGCCGCCGACGTGGCCGTCTGCCTGGACTTCGCCCACCGCTCCGCCGTCCCCGTCGTACCGCGCGGTGGCGGCCACAGCTACGCCGGCTGGTCCACCTGCGCAGGCGGGCTCGTCGTCGACGTCGGCGCCATGGCCGGGATCACCGTCGAGGGGGCGCAGCGCGTGCGGATCGGCGCCGGGGCCCGGCTCGGCGACGTCAACCGCACCCTCTCCGTGGAGCGCCTCGGCATCCCGACCGGGCTGTGCCCCACCGTCGGGATCGCGGGGCTCGCCCTGGGCGGGGGCCTGGGCCTGGCCTCCCGGGCCTACGGGACGACCTCCGACGCCCTCACCGGCGCCACCGTGGTCACCCCCGACGGGGTCGTGCGGGAGGTCGACGCCACCCACGACCCGGGGCTGTTCTGGGCCTTGCGCGGCGGCGGGGGCGGAAACTTCGGCGTGGTCACGGAGTTCCGCTTCCGTACCCACCCGGCCACCGACTGCGCCTACGCCGAACTCCACTGGGCCGAAGCCGACTCCGCCCCCGTGCTGTCCGCCTGGCAGCGCTGGCTGGCCGCCCTCCCCGACCCCTTCTGGAGCCAGGTCGAGTTCCTCGTCGAAGGGACTGCGGCCCAGGCCCCGGCCGTACGCGTCCTGTGCCTCGACGGGCGCGCCGAGCTCGAACGGCAGCTGACCCGGCTCTCCGACCTGGTCGGCAAGCCGCTCCGGGACAGCTGGACCGTCGTACGCACGTACGAGGAGACGCTGCGGGCCATGTCGGGCTGCGAGGACCGCGATGCCGCCCAGTGCCATCTGCCCGGCACCCTGCCCGGCCGCACCCCCGAGGGCCGGATCGGCCGGGAATCGTACGGCGGGCGCTCCGACTTCTGGGGCGCCGCCGGGCTGCCGGACGCGGGGGTCGCCGCAGTGCTGGCCGCCGTACGGAGGTACGGACAGAGCGTGCCGGCCGGCGGGCTCGGGGTCGTGCAGTTCAGCGGCGAATGCGGCGGTGCGGTGAACCGGCCGGCGGCGGCCGACACCGCGTTCGTGCACCGCGACAGCGCCTTCCTCACCCAGTACCTCGCCTACTGGCCCGCGTCCGCGACGCCCGCTCAGGTGGCCGGGCACCAGCGCTGGCTCGACGGGCTGTGGCAGGACCTGCGCCCCTGGGCGAGCGGCCGCGCGTACCAGAACTACGTCGACCCGAAACTGCCCTCCTGGCGCGAGGCCTACTACGGGCCGAACCTCACCCGCCTCGAAGACGTCCGGCGCACCTACGACCCCGACCGGCTGTTCCGCTTCCCGCAGGCCATCTAGGGGTGTCGTGCGGATCCGGCCGGGCTCGCGGCGTGATCCACACGACACCCCCCAAAGGAGCTCGACATGCGACGTACGTTGACCGTGGCGGCGGCGACGGCCGCCCTGCTGCTGCCCGCCGGGCCGCTGCCGGTGGCCGAGGCCGGGAGCGCCATGCCGCCGCCCGGCAAGTGGTCCGCCCGCGAGGCGGAGAACTTCTGGACGGCCGACCGGATGGCGGCCGCGGCCCCCATGACCCTCGCGTCGGCCGCTCCGGCCACGGACCCCGGCACCGGGCAGGACTTCGACGGGATCCCGGTCGTCGGCCGGATGTTCGTGATGAAGGGCGGCGGCGCGTACTTCTGCACGGCGAGCGTGGTCGCCTCCCCCGGCCGCAACCTGGTGCTGAGCGCGGCCCACTGCCTGCTCGGCACCGACGCCCGCCAGGTGGCCTTCGTACCGCTGTACACGGCGGACAACCCGCAGCCGTACGGGATGTTCCCGGTGCAGCGGGCCGCCGACGGAAAGTCCAAGGTGTGGATCGACCCGCGCTACAAGAGCCTGGGCGCGGACAAGGGCGCCACCCTCGACGTGGCCTTCGCACAGGTCGGGCCGGATGCCGACGGGTTCCCCGTCGAGGACGTGGTCGGCGGGAACCGCCTGGTCACCGGCGCCGGTTACGAGCACGCGAACGTGTCGCTGATCGGCTATCCGGCATCGGCTGCGCGCCCGCGGCTGTGCGTGAACCGTACGACCAAGTTCACGAGCAAGGACGCGGGCATCCCCGGATCGTTCCTGCGCATCGACTGCACCGGGTACCCCGGCGGGACCAGCGGCGGCCCCTTCCTGAAGAACTACGACAAGGTGACCGAGACCGGGGACGTCGTCGGGGTCATCGGCGGCTGGAAGACGGGCGGGGACACTGCCGACACCTCGTACAGCTCGTACTTCGGCCCGGACGTCAGGAAGTTGTACGAACAGGCGGTTGCCGGGGCAAAGGCGGCGTGAGCACCCGCACCCAGCGGGTGCGCCTCGGGTTCCCCACCGTGCGCGGGGTCGCCGGGAGCCCGTCGGCGGTCAGCTGGTCGGCGGGCGGGAGCCCGAGCTGGCGCCGCAGGTCGGCGAGGGCCGCGTGCACCGGCGCCAGGATCACCTCGGCGCGCGGATGTGCGTACACGAGTGCGTGCGCGGTGGTCTCGATGGTCTCGGCGGCGTCCTCCGCGGCCGTACGGCTCCACCCGCCGGGCTCGGCGGAGCTCCAGGGGGCGACGGCGTCGTAGAGGTGGCAGGCGGCATCGGCCGCGGCGTCGGCCCGTTGACCGACGCCCGGCGCCGCGATGGTCGGCAGCAGCTCCATGCCGGGTCAACGACCGAAGCCCCCGCGGGGAACGACCGGCGGGCCGCCGGATCCGCCCGCCTCCTCAGGCGGCCACCGTCTGCAGCCAGACCGGGAGCAGCAGCAGGGAGACCACCGAGCTCTTGATCACGAGCGAGGCGGAGAGGTCCACGCCGACGTCGTAGCGCTGGGCGAAGACGAAGAGGTTCTGCGGGGCGGGCATCGCGGCGATCAGGACGAGGTACGTCAGCCACTCCCCCCGTACGCCGAACAGCAGCCCGCACACCGCCCAGGCCAGCAGCGGGAAGCCAAGGCACTTGAAGGCGATGAGGGCCAGCTCCTCGCGGCCGGTGCCCCGGATGTCCAGTCCGAGGCCGCCGAGGTGGAGGCCGAGGGCGAACAGGGCGATCGGCGAGGCGCTGTCGCCGACGAAGCCGGCCCCGTCCAGGACCACCTTCGGGACGTGCACCGAGAGCAGGTTGAGCAGGATCCCGGCATTACAGGCCAGCACCAGCGGGGTCGAGAGCGAGGCGCCGACGGCCCGGAGGAGCCGCTGCCCGGGACCGCCCGCGGCCGGGCCGGCCCGGCCGAGCTCCATGATGGAGATGACGACGAGGGACAGCACGCAGACCTGGAACAGCAGGACGGGGAAGATCGGCGCGGCCGTCCCGAAGAGGGTGATGAACACCGGGACGGCGAAGTAGGCCGTGTTCACCTGGACTCCGGCCATCACGCGCAGCGCCACGTCGCGGGGCTCCCGCACGCCGTGGGCGCCCGAGGCGAAGACGATGGCGAGCACGGCGACGCCGGCGGCCGCGGCGTAGGCGCCGATGGCCCGCCAGTTGAACAGGGTGCCGAGGTCGCTCGCGTAGATGTTGCCGAAGAGGTAGCAGGGGACCGCGAAGAGGAAGGCGTAGTCGGCGAAGGCCTTGGACGCCTCGGCGGGGACGATCTTGCGGCGGGCGAGTACGACACCGCCGCCGAAGGCCAGCAGTACCGGCACGAGCTTCTCGAGTGCGGCTGCCGTGCCCATGCGTACCGGCTCCCCCTGTGATCGACCGCGAGCAGCCTACTCGTGCCCGCCCGGCGGGCTTCGGCCGCATAGGCTGGTCCGATCATGAGCGATCGCGACGAAGCCCGCCCCCGTACGCCGGCCCCCGCGAAGGCGGCCCGGGCGCCGATGCGGTTCACGGTGGTGCTGCGCACGCCGGCCCGGGCGGCGCAGCCCCTGTTCGCGCAGGCGCCGAAGGCCTGGCAGCGGATGCTGCCGTACATCGTCGTCGGCGTCTTCGTGGTGGCGCTGCTGCCGACGACCATCGCCGTGCTGACGAACGACTACAAGGCGGGTGGCGGCTGGGCGGGGGCGCTGGGCGTGGCCCAGACCGTGCCGCTGCTGCTGGCCGTGACGCGGCCGGTGCCCGCGTGGGCCCTGATCCTGCTCGCGGACACCGCCGGTGCGATGGTGCTCGCCTCCGCCGACGCGGTGGCCGGGCACGCCTGGCCGTGGACCCCGATGAACATCGTCGGCTACCTGCTGCTGATGATCTGTCTGGGGCTGCGCGAATCCATCCGGACACTGGTCGGGGTGTGGCTGGTGACGGGCGCGGTCGGGGTGGCGCTGGGCTTCTACGAGCTCGACGGGGTGACCACGACGGCCGCCCTCCTCTTCGTGCTCAGCGGGGCCTTCCTCGCCGTGACCGGGGCGCTGCGCGGGATCGGCGACGCGCAGCAGCGGATCGCCGAGCAGGAGAGCATCAGCGAGGCCGAGCGGGCCCGGCGGACCCTGCTCGAGGAACGGGCGCGGATCGCCCGGGAGCTGCACGACGTGGTGGCCCACCACATGTCGGTGATCACCGTGCAGGCGGATTCCGCGCCGTACCGGCTGCCCGGCATGCCGGAGCCGGTGCAGGAGGAGTTCGCGGCGATCGCGGCGAGTGCGCGCGAGTCGCTGGGCGAGATGCGGCGGCTGCTGACGGTGCTGCGCAGCGATGGGGCGAACGGCGGCAACGGAACGTCCGGCAGCGGGGGCGCACTGGCCCCGCAGCCGGGGATCGGCCGGATCCAGCAGCTGGTGGAGGCGACCGTACGGGCCGGGCAGCCGGTGGAGTTGTCGCTCGCCGCCGGAGCGGCGCGGGCGGCGCCGCCTGCCGTGGACCTGTCGGCGTACCGGATCGTGCAGGAGGCCCTGGCGAACGTGGTGCGGCACGCGCCGGGGGCCGAGACCCGGGTGTCGGTGACGCACGACGCCGAGGAGGTCCTCGTGCTCGTGGTGAACGGTCCGGCCGCCCGCGATGCCGTGGTGGCGCTGGAGAGTTCGGGCACCGGGCACGGTCTGGTGGGCATGCAGGAACGCGTACGGTTGACGGGCGGGACACTGGACACCGGCCCGCTGCCCGACGGCGGCTTCCGGGTCGCGGCCCGCCTGCCCCTGCACGAACCGACGGACGAACCGCCGAACGACCCGACCGAGGACGCCAGTTGACCATCCGTGTGATCATCGTCGACGACCAGGCCATGGTGCGGGCGGGGTTCGCCGCCCTGCTGTCGGCGCAGGCCGACATCGACGTGGTGGGCGAGGCCCCCGACGGGCGGGAGGGGGTGCAGGTCTCGCGCACGGTGCATCCCGACGTGGTGCTGATGGACGTGCGCATGCCCGAGATGGACGGGCTGACGGCGGCCCGGGAGCTGCTCAGCCCGCCGCCGGGGGTCGTCCACCGGCCGAAGGTGCTGATGCTGACCACCTTCGACATCGACGACTACGTGTACGAGGCGCTGCGCGCGGGTGCCTCCGGGTTCCTGCTGAAGGACGCGCCGCCGGCCGATCTGATCGCGGCGGTCCGCGTGGTCGCGTCGGGCGATGCACTGCTGGCGCCCTCGGTGACCCGGCGGCTGATCGCGGACTTCGTCCAGCAGCGGCCGGCCCCGCGCAAGGACCCGGCGCTGCGGCTGAACGGGCTGACCCCGCGGGAGACCGAGGTACTGGAGCTCATCGCGCGCGGGCTGTCGAACCAGGAGATCGCCGGGCACCTGGTTCTGGCGGAGCAGACGGTGAAGACGCACATCGGCAGGGTGCTGGCCAAGCTGGACCTGCGGGACCGGGCGCAGGCAGTGATCTTCGCCTACGAGGCGGGGCTGGTCCGGCCGGGCGACGCCGACTGACGCCTTCCCGAGCGCGGCGGTCTCCTCCACCCCCTACCGGGGTATGACATCCGACTTGGCTCCACGGTCCGACGTCCGCTGCGACACCTTCTCCTTAATTTCCTCCTCGTCACGAGGAGAGGAGAAGGGGCATGCGCCGCTTCGGAAGGACCCTGGTCACGGCCGTACTGGCCGTGGCCGTGGTCGGGGGGACCGCGGGATGGGCCTCCGGCGACAGCCAGCACGCGGTCACCGGACCGCCGCCCGGCACCGCCGCCTGGCGGGCCGAGTCCGCGTCCGGCCGTTCGCTCCCCGACCCCGCGAGCGCCTCGCCGCACGACGTGGCCCGGTTCTTCGCCGGGCTGGACGAGGCCGGGCGCCGCGAGCTCGTCCGGCGCCACCCGCTGGTGGTCGGCAACCTCGACGGAGCCCCGGTCCCCCTCAGGTACGAGGCCAACCGGCTGGGCGTCCTCGCGACCGGCGAGGCGCGCTACGCCTCGCTCGCTTCGCCGGGGCGGCAGATCCTCGCGTTCGACCCGCGCGGGCGCGG
Organism: Streptomyces sp. R33; assembly: GCF_041200175.1. NCBI lineage: Bacteria > Bacillati > Actinomycetota > Actinomycetes > Kitasatosporales > Streptomycetaceae > Streptomyces > Streptomyces sp. R33. The sequence goes on from NZ_CP165727.1 coordinate 1,239,092, forward strand.
CCAGGTCGTCGAGGTCTTCGGGGATCTGGAGCGGGCCGCACACGTGGCGGTGATCGTGCCGGGTTCCGACAGCGACGCCACCACGTACGACGCGAAGCGCGCGCCGAACACCGGTCCGGCCGGGATGGCCCGGTCTCTGCGCGCCGCGGCCGGTGAGAACACCGCGGTGGTGGCCTGGACCGGCTACACCACCCCGGTCGGGGTCGGGCTGGACGCGGCCTCCGGGCGGCTCGCCGAGGCGGGCGCGGACCGGCTGGCCCGGTTCACGGCCGGGCTCGACGCGGTCGGCGCGCCCGACCCGGTGCTGTTCTGCCACAGCTACGGCTCGGTGGTCGGGGGGCTCGCGGCCGGACGTACGGACGCCAGGGACATCGTCGTGTTCGGCTCCCCCGGCATGCGCGCCGACACCGCCGCCGGCCTGCACACCCGCGCCCGCGTCTGGGCGGCCCGGGGGCCCGCCGACTGGATCGCCGACGTGCCGAACGTGCAGCTCGCCGGGCTCGGCCACGGCGCCGATCCGACCTCCGCCGGCTTCGGCGCCCGCAAGGTGCCCGCCGCCGACGTGCACGGCCACACCGGCTACCTCGTGCCCGGCACCCAGTCCCTGGCCGCGTTCGCCGCGATCGCGAAGGGAGAGGTCCGATGAGCACCCTGACCACGCTCAGGAGGGCCGCCGACCGGATCGAGCGGCAGACCCCCGCCCACCGCGACCGGGCCGTGGACGGGCTGCGCGCCCTCGCCCTGCTGGCCGTACCGACCGGGCACTGGCTGCTCGGCGGGTTCGCCCTCGACGCGGAGGGCGGCCTGCACAATGCCAGCCCGCTGTCCGCCTTCGGCGGGCTGGCGCCGGCCGGCTGGGTGCTCCAGATGCTCGGCATCTTCTTCCTGGTCGGCGGCTACGCCTCGGTGCTCTCGTACCACCGCCGCCCGGGGTCCGCCGGGGCCTGGCTGAAGGGCCGGGTCGCCCGGCTGGGGCGGCCGGTGCTCGGGGTCACGGCGGTGTGGGCGCTGGCGGCGCCGGTGCTGTACGCGGCGGGCGTGCCGGAGGCCACGCTGCGGACGGGAGCCACCCTGGTGATCCAGCCGCTGTGGTTCGTCGGGGTGTACGTGGTGGTCACCGCGCTGACTCCGTACTGCGTACGGGCGGCGCACCGGCTCGGCGGCTGGGCGGCGGCCCCGCTGCTGGCCTCGGTCGCGGTGGTGGACTTCCTGCGCTACGGGCCGCTCGCCGACTCCGTGCCCTCCTGGCTGGCGCTGGTGAACATCCTGCCGGGCTGGCTGTTCGCGTACCAGCTGGGCGTGTCCTGGGGCGAGCGGCGGATCGGGCGGCGCGGGGCCTGGCTGCTGCTGGTGGGCGGGACCGTGCTGTTCGCGGCGCTGCTGACGGTGTTCCACTACCCGGCGTCGATGGTCGGCGTACCGGGCGAGGCGCGGACGAACTCGCACCCGCCGTCGCTGCTGGTGCCGGCCCTGGCCGCGGCGCAGTCGGGGGCGGCGATGTTGCTGCGGGACCGGCTGGCGAGGCTGCTGGCCCGGCCGGCGCTGTGGGCGCCGGTGGTCGTGATCAACCTGTGCGCGATGACGATCCTGTGCTGGCACCAGACGGCCATGCTGGCGGCGGCCGTGCCCGGTGCGTTCGTGGGAGAGCTGGCGGGTCTGACGACGGCGCCTGACAGTCTGGGGTGGATCGCGGCGCGGCTCGCGTGGATGCCGGTGTTCGCGGCGCTGCTCGTGGGCATCGCCCGGTACGCGCGCCGGTTCGAGGAGCCGTGGAAGCGGGCCACGGCGGTGCGGCGGGCGCTCGCGGGACTGCTGGCGGCCGGTTTCGCGGTGTTCGCACTGGGTCTGGCGTAGGCGCGTCTGCCGGGTGATTAGCAGGACCGTTGCCGTCCGTCAAGCCACGGGATGCAGGGGCATGACGCGATGCGCGGGCCGGGCCTTACTGGACGTGGGCTCACGCAGCGAAGTGGTCCCGCCCGCATCGGCCCACTCACCCAAGGAGAATTCCCATGAAGCACCCCTTTCGGACGCGGCACTTCCTCGTCTTCGCCGCCTCGACCGCCGCGGCTGCAGGCGCCGTACTGTTGCCCACCGGCGCATTCGCCGCCACGGAGGCAACGCCGCACACCGTCGTAGCCGAGAGCAAGCCCGCCACCCCCGAACAGGACAGGAATTCCACCCTCCTCCTGGTCGTTCCCGAGGACGGCGACGAGGGCCGGATCATCGTCAAGCCCGACGTCAACGACGCCACGGCCAATTTGAACGAGCGCGTGTTCGAAGGCCGGGACGACGACCCGGGCGCCGCCTCCGGCAAGAGTCATCGAAACGACGACACCCGAGTGAAGTTGCCCCGCAAGGAACCGGTCTGGATCTGCGTCACTGCTCCGTGCGGTCCCCCGCCGCAGGCCAAGAGCGTGATCACCTGAGTGCGGCAAAGTTGCCCCGTCTCGCTGAGCTTGGATGAGTCTCACTGATCCGGGCTGGGCGGCCTCGGTTCTCAGGTCTGGTGGCTGCATCTCTCCCCGGCAGCTGCCACCCGACGTGACCAGGAAACCGCTACTTCAATGAGAACCCTGACGCGGCCGTCTCAGACCTCTCTCGGGGGGGCTCAAGGCGATCCGGGCGTTTCGTGCAAAGTCATGAAGCGTCAAGCTCAGACCGAGTCGTCCAGATGGTGGAAGGCTCCTTCGAACTCTCCAGAGGCGATCAGCTCGGCGATCACGCTCACCATCCCTCGGATGCCGGGATCCCGAACGATCAGCCCGTCCGAGCACCAGAAGCACCGGCCGCCTGCGGCTTCTCCCGTCTCCTCCCACCTCTTCATCAACCGGCTGACCTCGGCGACTGTGAAGATCGTCGCACTCCAGCGTGAGCCATTTGGGAGGCGAACCTCAGCATCGACGTTGCAGACCCGGTCGAGTACCTCATCAGGGTTCGGGAGGAAGAAAGCCTCGAAGCCATCGGTTCGGACGCGATAGTAAGGGCCGTCCCATCCGGCCTCGGAACGCAGTTCCGTGCTCATGCTGGTCACCTGGGGAGGATCCCAGCCCGCGACGCCGGGCACAACTGGCTTGCGGGCAGCTGATCACACTGGTGACACTCCGGCTAGTGAGCAGGTAGTTTGCGGGACGACAGAGAGAAGAGTTCGCATGGACTCCCGGATCATCCGCATCCGACGCAAACTAGCCAAGGTGCCCTACGCCGCGCTGCGAAGCCACTCCTTCGGTGAAGAGAAGCACCGGTTCCGCCTCGAACCCCCGCTGCTGGACAGCAAGGTCGCCGAGTTCGAGGCCGGCCACCATATCGAGCTGCCCGATCCCTACCGCAGCTTCCTGACCACACTGGGCGGGGGCGGAGCATCGCCTTTCTACGGCCTGCTGCCGTTGCAGTCATGCCGACCGTTCACGATGGACCCCCAAGGCGAGCCCAGCCGCCCTCGGGGGTTCACGTTCGCCAGCGGCCCGCCTCACCGAGGTGACCTGTTCCTGCACATCATCGAGGCAGGGTGCACCGACCTGGTGCTTCTCGGTATCACCGGTCCCCTGACGGGCCGCGTCGTCACCGGAAACGCTGACGGCTTCCGGGGCCCCAACGTCTCGTCGGCCACTGACTTCCTGGCCTGGTACGAACGCTGGCTCGACCACATGCTCGCCGGGCGCGACAACCGTGACCTGGAACTGACCTCACCAGCCCTGCGAGCGCCGGTCGACCGCATCCTGAGGCAGCACCGGAACTGCACCCGAAGGGTCCATGCCGCATAGAACGCCAGCATCACTTCGATCGCGCCAACGATCATGGAGTAGCCCATGGGTGCGCTACCGCGATGTCCCGCGCCTGTCAGGACCCGCAAACGCAGCCATCCGTTGCTTGGAGCGCGATCGACTGATACCCGGGATCGTCGCCACGGCCGTGAGCGTGTGGTCCGCCCGAGTCCACGGGACCCAGCGACGTTGGAAGCCATGGGAGGCCGAATTCACCTGCGCCTGCTGCGGCGAAGGCTGGGCCCGCGACAAGCTCGAAGAGACTGTCTTCATGCTTCCGCCCCGAGCCTCAGGCGAACTACGAGCACAGGTCGATGGTCTGGACTCGGTGTTGCTGCGGCGGACCCATCACGAACCACAGGCAGCTTCCGAACTGGCCTGGTGGCACCGCAGGTTCTGATCACGGGAGCTTGCGCTCGCCGCTCCTGGAAAATGCCATCTTCAATGAGACCCTCGCCACCGACGTCCCAGCAAAAATGACAATTCGCAGGCCAGAGCCCCTTGTCTGAATGAGACGGGACAAAAGTGGCCCGATGGCCCACGCCGAGAGCGCCGCTCCCCGAAGGGAGCGGCGCTCTCGGCGTGGTCGGGAAGCAGGTCAGGCGATCGAGGCCGCGACGATGGCGGCCACCGCCAGGTTGCAGCAGGCCGTGACCCAGACCGCCGGGTGCGGCTCCGGGTCGACGACGATGGCGCCGAGCTTGCCGGGGGTCACCCAGTCCAGCACGACGAAGGCCACGCCCATCAGGACCAGGCCGAGCAGGCCAAAGGCGGCGGTGGACAGCAGGCCCTTGCCGAAGTCGTCGTACGTGGTCCAGATCGAGGTGAAGACGATCCCGCCGACGCCGAGGAGCGCGGAGCTCAGCATGACGGCCGCATTCCGGTTGCGCTCCTCCCAGATCTGCTTGGGGAGCTTCCCGGGCGTCAGCACGTCCACCAGGACGATGCCGAGGATCAGCAGCACCAGGCCGAGGGCACCGAAGGCGCTGGTGCGGCCAAGTCCGTTGATGATGTCGCTCATTGAGAAGCCGTTCTCCGCGGGGGTAGGAAGGTCCTGCCGTACCTGACGCGCACCTGCCGTCAGGGTGGCCGAATCTATCGCACGGTCTTACGGCAGACCATGGGGAGGTCAGGGAATGGTAAAGCTCAGAGCGGCGGGGGCCGGTGAGGCGGAGGCGCTCACGGCGCTGGTGCTGCGTTCCAAGGGGTACTGGGGGTACGACGCGGAGCTCCTGGCCTCCTTCGCGCACGAACTGCGGATCCGGGCCGATGAGGTGGCGGACCGCCGGATCGTGGTGGCCGAAGACGCGTCCGGCGGCCGGGTGCTGGGGCTCGCCTCCCTGGAGGGCACGGCGCCGGTGGCCAGGCTGGGGCTGCTGTTCGTGGAGCCGGAGTCCGTCGGACGGGGCGTGGGGCGGCGGCTGTACCGGGATGCGCTGCGCCGGGCTGCCGCACTGGGGTTCCGCAGGCTGCTGATCGACGCCGATCCGCATGCGGCGGGGTTCTACCGGGCGATGGGCGCGCTGGCTTCACCGGCGTCCTGCCGGCCGGGCGACGAGGACGTGCCCGCGGGCCTGGTGCGGTTCGAGGCGGCGCCCGCGCCGCTCGCCGGCTGGGCACGGGCCTGGACCGGCGGCGGACCGGCCGTGCACGTCGGCAATGTCGCCGAGTACAACGCGCAGTTCGCCGACGCCTCCCTGGACCGCGAACAGCGGGCCGCGCACCACTACGCCTGCCTGGCCGCGTTCTACAGCCCGTGGCCGGGGGCGCTGGTGCTGCCCGGGGCGGTGCCGCGGGACTGGATCGACCGGGTCTGCCACGTCTTGGAGTGGGAGGGATCCGAAGGGGAGGGGCCGGAGGTGTACGACGGCCTGGTGGACGGGGGTTCCGGACTGTCGGATGCCGTACGGGCCCGCCCGGCGCTGGCCGGGCGGCTGACCGCGGCCGGGCTGCCCCTCGTACCGTGGGGCCGGACGGAGGCCTTCGCGCGGCTGACCGGGCGGCCGTGGCGGCCGCGCGAGCTGCGGTACGAGTCGAAGTCGGCGGCGCACGGCCTGTTCGCGCGGACCCTGGCGGGCGGCGGGCACCCCCTCATCGTGCTCCCCGCCCAGTGGCGGGCCGCCAACCGGCGGGCCGCGGCGCGGCTGCTGGCCGCCCGGGCCGAGGCGGGCGAGAGCACCGTTCTCAAATCGGAGCACGGTGTCGGCGGCTCGGGCACCACCGTGGTGACGCCCGACCGGGTCCGGGCGGCCGGCGGCGCCCGCGCGGTCCTGCGTGCTCTGCCGCGCGGGCCGCTGCTGGTGGAGGAGTACGTGGCAGGCCCGACGGAAGCCGGCGCACCGCGCGATCTGACGTACGACGGGTTCGTGGACGGGGCGGGCCGGGTGCACGAGGCCGGCGGCGCGGTGATGGACGTGGCGGGCACCGGGTACCGCGGCGCCACGGTGGGCCCCGGGGTGGTGCCCGCATGGGCGGAGAAGCCGCTGCTCGCCTTCGGGGAGGCGGTGGGACGGGAGCTGGCGGCCGCCGGCTACCGGGGCTGGTTCGACGTGGACTTCGTCGCCGACGGCGCGGGACGGCTGGCGCCGACCGAGACGAACCTGCGGCTCACCGGGCCGTCCGTCGCCTTCATGGTGGCGGCCCGGCTCGACGCGCTGCGGGGCGCGGGCCATCTCGTACGGATCGTGGACCGGGTGGAGCTGGGGGCCCGGCTGCCCGAAGCCCCGCTCGAGGAGCTGTGCGAGATGCTGGCCCGGCGCTGCACGGAGCTCGGGGCGGTGTTCCTCCCCGCCATCCCGACCGGAGCGTTCGACCCGGCGCCCTGGCTGGGCGTGTTCGTGGCCGCGCACAGCAGGGAGGTGCTGGACGCGGCCGAGACACTGGTGCGGGCGGAGGCACTCGCGGTGGGGGCGGCGTTCGCCGAGGATCAGCGGGTGGTGGAGCCCTCGGCGTCGTCGGCCTCGTCGGCCTCGTCGAAGTCGAACGGCGAAGGCGGTTTCCGGGTGACGTAGAGGGCGACGACGACGGCCGCGATCATCAGCGGGATGTTGAAGAGGTAGACGAGCGCGGCCTGGACCGGCCAGTCCTGCTTGGCCGCGAGCCGGTAGGAGTTGTCCTGCGGCCACCAGGCGATGAGCAGGTAGACCACCGCCAGGTGCGCGGCCGCGGTGGAGCCGGGCCTCTGGCCCGGGCTCGCGCCCGGGCCGTGGCGCATCATCAGCGCGCGGCCTGTGAAGAGGAAGATCAGCCCGGCGGCGAACGCGGCTCCCTCGAACAGGTAGAGCACGAAGAAGAGGAACGCCCACGGGTTGGGCACACCGCTCAGGTCGGTCGCGCCCGGCCAGAAGATCTTGGAGAGGATGAAGAAGAGCAGGCCGGTGCCGGCCAGGAACGGAACGCCGAAACAGACGATCCCGAACGCCGTGAGGTTGCCGCTGACGGCGGCCCTGTACTTTCCGGCGCCCCCCTCGCCCGGCTTCGCCGCGAGCGCGGGCTTCGCCAGGGCCTGCCGGTTCTCCTGGCCCGCGCGGTTGCGGGGCAGGGTGCGCAGCCGGACCACGGCGCTCGGGGTCCGCGTCGGGAGCACCTTCCCGGTGAGGTGGGCACGGAGCTCACCGCTGTCCGGCAGGCCGGCGCCCGGGGGCCAGGAGTGCTCGTCGGCGGGCGGGGCCACGTAGGCGACCAGTCGGCCCGTACCGTCGCGGTCCGGGACCTTGGCGACGAGTGCGGCGCCGACGTCCGGGTGGGTCCGGATGACGGATTCGACGGCGTGCGGGTGGAGCACCGCACCGGCCACGGTGAGCTGGTCCCGGATGCGGCCGCGGAACTCCAGCAGTCCGTCCGGGCGGATTTCCGCGCGGTCGCCGGTGGGGATCGCATCGCCGCCGTCGGGCGGGGTGAGGTGGATCTCCCCGTCGCGCAGGTCCACGCGGCAGCCGGGGAACGGGGTGCCGATCAGGGCGATCTGCTCGGGGTCGTCCAACGGGCGGGGCAGCTGGGGCAGTTCGAACCAGGCGCCGACGCCCGCGGTGTCGGTGGGTCCATAGACGTTGAGCAGCCGGGCGCCGGGGCGGAGCGTGCGCTGCAGGGCGGCCTGCTCGTCGAGGAAGAGCCGGTCCCCGGTGACCGTGACCAGCCGCAGCGACCGCAGGGCCGGGTCGGGGTCGCGGCGCTGCCTGCGCGGCGCGGCCGAGGAGCCGGATCCGGCGCCGCTCGCGGGGTGCAGGAGCAGCCGGGCCGCCCCGGCCGGGTCGGTGTGCACCACACTGACCTGTTCGGTGGCGACGGCCCGGCGGATCCCCTCGGGCGTCCAGGGCCCGCGCTCCGGCACGACGAGGGCGCCGCCGGAGCACAGGGCCCGGGTCCAGCCGGCGGCGAAGGCGGTGACGTCCGCTCCGGGGGTGATCAGGTGGCGGTCCTCGGGGCCCGGCCGGGTGACCTCGGCCCAGCCCTCTTGGGCGGCGAGCAGCCGGGCGTGGCCGACGGGGACGGCGCGCGGCACCGTCGCTCCGGTGAACAGGACGGCCGCGGCCGCCGTCCCGGGCACGGGCCGCTCCGGGGGTTCGGTGGGCCGGCCGGTGATCGCGGCCGCCTCCGTGTCGAGGCGGATCACCCGCAGGCCGCTGCCGTCGTCGAGCCGGGCGTGGTGCGCGGCGTGGGTGAGCAGGACGTACGGCGTGCCGGCGGAGAGCTGCCGCTGCCCCGTGAGCGGGACCTCGACGTCGATGACCGTGTAGACCCCGCCGGCCTTGAGGACCGCGAGGAGGGCGACGACGAGTTCGGGCCGCCTGGCGGTCCCGATCGCCACGACGGCGCCGGGCGACAGCCCGCCGGCTATGAGATGGTGCGCCAACTGGTTGGCGCGGGCGTCGAGTTGTCCGTAGGTGATGCTGTCCGCGCCGGCGATGACGGCGTATGCCTGCGGGGTGTCCCGTGCCTGCTGCTCGAAGAGGTCCAGGACGGTGGCGGCGGTGGCCCGGCCGGAGCGATCGGACCCTGGTTCCTGCGTCGATCCCTGCGTCATCCCCCGATGATGACACCCGCCGCCGACAGCGGGCCGGAGACGTGAACATCCCCCGTACGAGCGGGAGTTCGGTACCGATCCGGCCAAAAGGTTGACCTCGAGTTTGGTTGAGGTCCTAGCGTTCCCACCATGGACATGGAAGTCACCGCCTGGACATCGCTGCACAGCGCGATGAACGCCCAGCAGGACCGGCGCCCGCTCTCCCGGGCGAGCCTGCGCCGGGTCGCCGCATTCGCCCGCCCGCACCGCCGCGGGCTCACCCTGTTCCTGCTGCTCAGCGTCGTGACCGCACTGCTCGCGGTGGCCACGCCGGTCCTCGCGAGCCGGGTGGTCACCGCCATCGTGGACGGCCGGGACAGCGGTGCGGTCACCCGGCTCGCCCTGCTCATCGCGGTCATCGCGGTCGCGGAGGCGGGGCTCGGGCTGCTCACCCGCAAGCTGTCGGCCACGCTCGGGGAGGGGCTGATCCTGGACCTGCGGACGGCTGTCTTCGACCACGTGCAGCGGATGCCGGTGGCCTTCTTCACCCGGACCCGGACCGGGGCGCTGGTCAGCCGGCTCAACAACGACGTGATCGGCGCGCAGCGGGCGTTCAGCAACACCCTGTCCGGGGTGGTCGCCAACACGGTGACCCTGCTGCTGACGCTGGCCGTGATGCTGAGCATCTCCTGGCAGATCACCCTGCTGGCGCTCGTCCTGCTGCCGGTGTTCGTGCTGCCGGCCCGCCGGATGGGGGCTCGGATGGCCGCCATGCAGCGGGAGGCGTCGGCGCTGAACGCGGCGATGGGCACGCAGATGACGGAGCGTTTCTCCGCGCCGGGCGCCACCCTCGTCAAACTCTTCGGGCGGCCCGCGGACGAGTCCGCGGAGTTCGCGGCGCGGGCGGCGCGCGTACGGGACATCGGGATCCGTACGGCGATGGCCCAGTCGGCGTTCATCACCGCGCTCACCCTGGTCTCGGCCCTCGCGCTCGCGCTCGTCTACGGGCTCGGCGGGTACTACGCCCTGCGCGGGACCCTGGACGCCGGGAACGTCGTCGCCCTCGCGCTGCTCCTCACCAGGCTGTACGCCCCGCTGACCTCGCTCGCCGGGGCCCGCGTCGAGGTGATGAGCGCCCTGGTGAGCTTCGAGCGGGTCTTCGAGATCCTCGACCTGAAGCCGCTGATCGCCCAGAAGCCGGACGCACGCCGGGTGCCGGACGGGCCGGTGGCCGTGGAGTTCGACCGGGTCTCCTTCGGCTACCCCTCCCCCGACAAGGTCTCGCTCGCCTCGCTGGAGGAGGTCGCGGTCCTCGACGCCCGGGGCGGCACGCAGGTCCTGCACGAGGTGTCGTTCCGCGCCGAGCCCGGGCAGATGATCGCCCTGGTCGGCTCGTCCGGCGCCGGCAAGTCCACCATCGCGCAGCTGCTGCCGCGGCTGTACGACGCCGACGCGGGCGCCGTCCGCCTGGGCGGGGTCGACGTACGGGACCTCACGGCCGACTCCATCCGGGAGACGCTCGGCATGGTCACCCAGGACGGTCACCTGTTCCACGAGTCGGTGCGGTCCAATCTGCTGCTGGCCCGGCCGGATGCGGGCGAGGAGGAGATCTGGGAGGCCCTGCGGCGCTCGCGGCTGGACGGGCTGGTCGCCTCGCTCCCGGACGGCCTGGACACGGTGGTCGGCGAGCGCGGCTACCGCCTGTCGGGCGGCGAGCGGCAGCGGCTGACCATCGCGCGGCTGCTGCTGGCACGGCAGCGGGTGGTGATCCTGGACGAGGCCACGGCGCACCTGGACTCCACCTCGGAGGCGGCGGTGCAGGAGGCGCTCGGCGAGGCCCTGGCGGGCCGGACCGCGGTGGTCATCGCGCACCGGCTGTCGACCGTACAGGCGGCCGACCTGATCCTGGTGGTCGAGGACGGCAGGATCGTGGAGCGCGGAACGCACCCGGAGTTGCTGGCCGCGGGCGGCCGGTACGAGGAGCTGTACCGGACCCAGTTCGCCGCGTCGGACACCGCACCGGGCGGCGCCGTACCGGCTGCGGGAGCATGATGCCGGGAGGCCCTCATGCGGCGGGCCCCTGCCGACCACCGACCGTGGAGCACGTGGAGCACCGATGGACATCAAGCTGGAGCTGGTCGCCGTCCCCGTCACCGACGTCGACCGGGCCAAGGCCTTCTACGAGCGGGTCGGCTTCCACGCCGATCACGACGTCACCGTGAGCGAGGACATCCGCTTCGTGCAGCTGACCCCGCCGGGGTCGGCCTGCTCGATCGCCCTGGGCAGGGGCCTCACCCGGATGGCCCCCGGCTCGCTGGACAACATGCAGGTCGTCGTCACCGACATCGAGGAGGCGTACGCGGACCTGCGCGGCCGGGGCATCGAGGTGACGGAGATCCAGGACATGCCGTGGGGCTCGTTCGTCTACTTCTCCGACCCCGACGGCAACGGCTGGGCGGTGCAGCAGACGACCCCGCGCAAAGCGGCGGCAGCCGAGGGCTAGGGGGTGTCTGGCGGCGAGTTGACCTTCAAGCGGGATGAAAGTCGACAATCGCCGTCATGGATGACACCCGCGACACCCCGCCCGACCTGATGACCATCAGCGCGTTCGCCCGCAGGGTCGGACTCGCACCCAGCGCCCTGCGCTTCTACGACGACTGCCGCGTGCTGCTGCCCGCCCACGTGGACCCCCTGACCGGCTACCGCCATTACACCGCCGCGCAGGAGCCCCGGGCCGCGCTGCTGCGCGATCTGCGCGCCGCCGGGCTGGCGCTGGCCGACGTGGTCGCCGTACTCGACGGGCCGGCCGAGGGGGCCCGGGAGGTGCTGGAGCGGCACCGGGCCGCGGTCCGGGAGCGCGGGCGGGCCGCCGACGAGGCGATCCGGGCAGTGCTGGGCGGGCTGCCCGGCGGACCGGGGGTCACCGAGTTCACGCTCGGCGGAGCCGAGTTGGCGAGCGCGGCCCGGCAGGTGGCGCCTGCCGCCGGGCGGGATCCCGGACATCCCGTCCTGGGTTGTGTGCTGCTGGAGTTCGAGGAGGACGAGGTCCGCTTCGTGGCCACCGATCGCTACCGGTTCGCCCTGCGCACGCTGCGCCCCTCGGCGCTGACCGGTCCGCCGGGCCGGTTCCTGATCGAGGCGGACGCCCTGGTCGCACTGGGGGCATGGGCGGCCCGGGCCGCCGAGGTGACGGTGACGGCAGGCCCCGAGGGGTCCGGGATCCCGTTCACGATCCGGCATCCCGGCGGCTCCCGCGATGTGGTCCCGGCCGACGGCGCGTTCCCCGCGTACCGGGAGATGCTGGCGGCCCTCGAGGGCCCCGCCCACCGCGTGGTCGTGGACCGGGCCGCGCTGATCGCCGCTCTCGACACGTGCGGGGCCGATGTCCCGGCCGTCGCCGTGGAACTGGGCCGCGACCGGCTGCTCGTGTCCCGGCCGGACACCGGCGTCTGCGCCGCCCGGCTGGCCGCCGTGCGCGAGGAGGCCGAGCCGGTGCGGATCGGCTTCGACCCGGCGGTGCTGGCACCGGCGCTGGAGGCCGCCGTCGGGCCGGACGTCCTGTTGGAGATCTCCTTTGCGCCCGCCCGCCCGGTCCTGGTCCGCTCTGCCGACCAGGGCAGCTTCACGACGCTGGTCATGCCCGTCGCCCTGCCCGCCCGCCCGGCCGGCGGAGGCCGGGCCCCGTGAGTCCGGAAACGGAGGTCGTCCGGCCGCATGCACGGCACGGGCCCCGGGCGCGGGGTGACCCGGCGGTGGCGCGCGGCGTCCAGACTGGACGGGCAACCGGACGTACTGGGAAGGGAAGTGTCGCCGTGGAGACTGTCGCGCTGCTGGGCACCGGGATCATGGGCTCGGGGATGGCCCGGAACCTGCTGCGGGCCGGGCTCGGGCTGCGGGTGTGGAACCGGACCCGGGAGAAGGCCGAGCCGCTGGCCGCCGAAGGCGCGGTCGTCGTGGACAGCCCCGCCGAGGCGGTCGCCGGGGCCGGTGTGGTGCTGACCATGCTGACGGACGGCGCGGCGGTGGCGCAGGCGATGGCCGCAGCCGCGCCGGGGCTGCGGGCCGGGCAGGTATGGGCGCAGATGAGCACGGTCGGCGTGGCCGCGCTCGAGGAACTGGCCGGCCTCGCCCGGGAGCACGGCCTGGTGTTCGTGGACGCCCCGGTGCAGGGGACCCGGCAGCCCGCCGAGGCCGGGACGCTGGTGGTCCTGGCCTCCGGGCCGGCGGATCCGCGGCTGGAGCCGGTGTTCGCCGCGGTGGGCGCCAAGACGCTCCGCGCCGGGGAGGAAGCCGGGGCGGCGACCCGCCTGAAGCTGACCACGGTCGGGTACGCGATCACCTTGACGGCGGCGGTCGGCGAGGCCCTCGCGCTGGCGGAGGGGCTGGAGGTGGATCCGGGCCTGTTCGCACAGGCGGTGACCGGCGGCCCGATGGACAACCCGTACCTCCAGGCGAAGATGAAGGCGGTCCTGGAACGGGACTTCGCCCCGAGCTTCACGGTGCACGGCGCCGAGAAGGACACCGGCCTGATCGCGGAGGCGGCGGACCGGGCGGGCGTGGCCGTCGACCTGGCCCGGGCCGCCGCGGCCCGCCTCCACCGCGCCGCGGCGGCCGGCCATGCCGAACAGGACATGGCCGCCGCCTACTTCGCCGGCTTCGAGCAGACGCCTTAGGCGTTCGCAGCGTGCAGGCGGCGCATGACCGCCATCAGTTCGTCGGGCGGGACCACGGAGAAGGACCGGGTCGCGTCGTCGATCTGCGTCAGGCTCGTCACGGCGCCCTGGCGCCACCAGTACAGCCGCGGTGAGAGGGGGCCCGGATTGTTGTCCTGGTAGGCGCCGAGCCCGAAGGCGGCCAGGTCGTTGACGGCGTCCACCACGTGGTGGTCCGCCAGCGGGTGGAAGACGAGGTGGTGCCGGCTGGGCACGGTGAACAGGGCGCCGTCGTCCGGCAGCGGGCTCCCCGTCACGGAGCGGACGAGCTCGTCGAGGACCAGCGCCTTGCTCGCGACGAACATGGACTCGCCCGAGACGATGTGCAGCAGCCCGCCGCTCTGCATGCGCGTCGTCTCGTACTCGACGGGCTCGGCGACGAGGTTGGCGCGGCCGGCGGTGCGCAGCGCCTCGAGGCCGATGCGGGCGACGTCCTGGTCGTCGAGGATCCGTACGGCGTCGGGAAGGTCGAGTGCGAGCGTCTCGAGCAGTCCGGGCGCGATGCGGCGGGCGTAGCTGAAGGAGGGCGCGGCCTGCGGCGGGATGGCGTCCTCGGGGACGAGCCGCAGGTACGCGCCGCGCAGCGTCCGGTCGGGGGCGTCCGCCGTCGACCGGGAGGCGTTGTCGAGGGCGGTGAAGTGCTGCTCCACGATGCGGGGCCAGTCCCGCGGGTCGGCGCGGCGCACGAACTCGGCGAGGTTGTGCAGGGCCCGGGTGCCCTGGGGTGCGTGGACGCAGTCGCCGGTGACGGTGACCTGCGCGCCCTGGTCGGCGTGGTGACGGTGCACCAGTTCCCGGAGGTGCTCGGCCTGGCGGGCCGTCAGGGCGGGCAGATGGGGATCGTACGAGGTGGCCGACTTGGACCGGAAGAACTTCATGGCCCGACTCTATTGAATGACTTGTTCCGTTCCGTCGGCCGGGAGGCCCGTCACGGGGAGGTGGGCGCCGGCGCGAGGACGTCGAGTTCCTCCAGGGCGCCCACCGCGATCTGCCGGGTCAGGGCCTCGGCGCGGGCCGCGTCGCCCTCCCGTACGGCCTCGGCGACCCGGACGTGCAGGGTGACGGCGGCCGGGTCGGGGTCGTGGAACATCACCGCGTGCTGCGTACGGCCGGTCAGGACCTCGGCGACGACATCGCCGAGCCGGGCGAACATCTCGTTGCCGGAGGCGTTCAGCACGATCCGGTGGAACGCGATGTCGTGGTGCAGGTAGCCGTCGAGCTGGTGGCCGCGCGAGGTGCGGACCATGCCGAGGGCGGCCTCCGTGAGCGCGGCGCACTGGTCGGGGGTGGCCCGGGCGGCGGCGAGGCCGGCCGCGACCGGCTCGATCGCGGAGCGCAGCACGGTCAGGGAGCGCAGCTGGCGGGGGCGGTCGGTGCCGGCGAGACGCCAGCGGATGACGCGCGGGTCGTAGACGTTCCACTCCTCGGCGGGGCGGACGGTGACGCCGACCCGGCGGCGGGACTCGACCAGCTGCATGGACTCCAGCACGCGGACGACCTCGCGGACCACGGTGCGCGAGGCGTCGAAGCGCTCGGCGATCTCGTCGGTGCGCAGCACGGTGCCGGGCGGGTGCTCCCCCGCGGTGATCGCCAGGCCGAGGGTGTCCAGCACGTGGGAGTGGAGTCCCTGGCCGTCAGTGGTCATGGAGTAAGCGTACGGTCACCCTTCGGTGAACAAAAGATGTGATGTTTACTGCCAGACTCTTGAATAAGTACTACTTAATGGGCTTCAGTGAGGGCGCACGAACCGATGTCGACGAAGACAGCGAGGTACGACGTGAGCGGCACCCAGCGCGTGATGGTGGTGATGGGCGTGGCCGGCACGGGCAAGACGACCGTGGGCAGGCTGCTCGCGGACGCGCTCGGTCTCCCGTATGT